>CAYMOS010000007.1:0-19378 GCA_964392265.1 uncultured Candidatus Saccharibacteria bacterium | reverse complement strand
CTTGGCTGGGACGGAGGGATTCGAACCCCCGAATGCCAGGACCAAAACCTGGTGCCTTACCACTTGGCGACGTCCCAATACTGCTGATAATTACTGCGTGTCGCCCACCTATGCAAGGTTTTGGTCCAGGACGATTACCTATTCTCTCGCGCCTTCGCGCTCGGACAACCTGGCACCTTACCACTTGGCGACGTCCCAATATTCGCAAATTAACAGCCAGACTATTGTATCATTTCTGACGCTTACGCTCAAGAGGGGCAGACCTGGCACCTGGCCACAACCCCCAGGCTGACCATGCTGCCAAAATTACCAATGCGACCGAGACAAACACTGCCCACCAACCAGGCTCGAGGGTAACGCTTGCCCCCAAGAAGCCGGCATTCTCAACCGCTGCTGTCGTACTGTTCACCCATACCGACAACACGAGCCAAATGATTGGCACAATCCACCCCAGCAACATACTACACCAGCGCATACCGATACTTAGCTTCATCCTTAACAGAAACGGTAGTGCCAAAACCCCGCATGTCACCAACAGCACAGCCGTGATGCGCCCTGTATGTTCGCCAGGTAGATCAAACGTTTCGATGAGAGGGATAAATTTCTCGAGACTAAATAATTGAGCCGCCGTAAAGACAATCAACACACCTGCATAAAACAACGAAACGGTCTTTGCATCCTTCGTACGTGGGGGTGCGGGCCAAGAGGCAACGATCTTCTTCATACTGCCCTTAGTGTATCATTGACTATCAAGAGAAACAAAGTGTTGTTATTTTTATTAATCTGCTTGCGCTTTTCGCCCCTTACCTGTAAAGTACGTAACAAGCGAACGTTCAAAAACAAACACATTTTTTAAAAAACATTCGCTCTACGACATCCACCACAACAACTAAAAGACACCCTTTTGGGTGTCTTTTAGTTGTTTGACTATTCGGCCTTAAAGCTATTCTCTTGCCGCCACTTGGCGATCTCGCCATGATGACCACTGAGGAGAACTTCTGGTACCTTCATGCCCCGAAACTCTTCAGGACGGGTATACTGAGGAAACTCCAACGTCTCGCCATCTGAGAAACTCTCGATTGCCGCACTCTCAGCACCACCCAACACCCCTGGGATTAAACGGACAATACTATCAATCATCGTCATCGCCGGTAGTTCGCCGCCCGTCAACACATAATCACCAATGCTAACCTGGTGATCAACCAGGCTGACAATCCGCTCGTCGTACCCTTCGTACCGTCCACAAATAAAAATATAACCATGGTCCGTCTCTGACCATTCCTGCGCCGTCACCTGTCGCCAGCGTTGTCCGCGTGGTGTCATCAATACCACCTTCGCTCCTGGGTCATTTGTTTTAGCTGCTTCTACGGCAGCAAACAGTGGCTCTGGCTTTAATAACATGCCATCGCCACCGCCATACGGCGTATCGTCTACTGTCTTGCGCGGGCCAAGACCAAAATCACGGAGGTCTATTGCCAACAACTGAGCAATACCGTCCTTTTGCGCCTTCCACATCATGGAGCTCTCAAAGACACCCGTCAACATCTCGGGGAATAATGTAATGACTTGGAACTTTTTCATCTGTTAGTATTATCGCATTTATTGACTTTTTTGTAAATATTTGTTATAATATAGATACTTTTACTCAAGGAAGTACCAGGGTGAAAGTCGCCCTACTTGAGTATGATTGGAGCACCATGTCCACCATTGCCGCAAACAAGATTGTCCTGTCACTGGTCGGCGGAATGACGATGGGCGTCGACCGTGTCGGCCGCCTTCACCCTCACCCGCGCAGTGACGGCAACTATGTCATCAAGGCCACGAGTGGCGGCGCCGAGTGCATCCTGATCGTTGACAGCAACGAGTACCAGCGGCTCCTCGCGGAGCAGCGACGCGAACTCGCGGCCCTCAATCACGTCGCCGACGCACACAAGTAGGGAACCCCCTCGAAGAACACCTGCTGAAGAGTTACGATACCGTTCCTCTCGCTCGCCGCTCTTCAGGGGGTTTTCTTCGTCTTCATGGCCTTTATATATTGACTTTTTATCGTATACCTGTCTTAATTGATACGCTATCGCTCATTCCCAGCGAACAGCACCAATCCGCTACAGAAGGACGTCATCCATGACCAAGTCCGCCAAATCAACCTCGTCCCAACCAACGGTCAAGACGATCAGACCCGGGCAGCTCCCCTACGAAATCAGAAAGCTGCGCCACGGCACCATCGTCACCATCTATGACCGCCTAGGTGTCGGAAAGACGGCAACGGTTGAGGGGCTACCCTGGTGCGACCGCCATGGTCAGGAGTCAAGCGAAGTGAAGACGAGCAAGAAGGTAACCCCCATCGTCATCCCTCATCGGTGCACCTGCCCTCTCACCACCCCTCCCAACCGAGTGACCCTCAAACTGAAAGGAGGACGAAGACTGGAGCTCCGTATCATCGGAGAGTAAGTAGCGGGAATACGCCCGCAGTCAAGCCGCCCGCGGTTGAGCCATCCCGGCTCCCGCCCGCGCCCGACTGCGGGCGACTTGACTTTTATGGTTATTTTTGCTATAATATATTATGTCCATTTCGGGACAATTCACGGCTCAGAAGGAGCACGAAATGATTGCAGTCAGCACGCAGCTCACCGGTGACAGTAACGACTCTCTTGCCGGATTCGGGGCTTGCGGGAGCACTCGCGAGAAGGTCTACCTTCTCCAGGTGAAGACCGGATCATCCGCCCTGGATGACGCGCTCTACACCATGGCTCACCCAACAGCCCCCGACGCCACCCCAGGTGGCGCCACCCACGAGGATGTCGTGGCCGCGATCCGAAACGTCGCGTCCGCCTGGCCCGAATTCAAGGTGTTCGCCACCGAGCTGGCTGACACCTACGAGAAGGAGCACTGCCAGCCCGTCTGACCTCATGGGCACCCGCCCGCAGTTGAATCGCCCGTGGTCGAGTCATCCCTGACTCCCACGCTTGCGTCCGACTGCGGGCGATTCGACTTTCTGGACAATTTTTTCACCAAAAAACCACCCAAAAACAATGGGTGGTTTCTCAGACATATAAGGCTCTCAACTCTTATAAAAGTTGCTCGCATAGAGCTTTCTCGCAGTTCATGTCTTTGAACTAATGTTTATTATATATCGAGGTCGTCGAGTTCTGCAAGCTCTTTTCGAGCTTTTTTCGCGTAATCTGACTCGTCCGATTCGTCGTTTTCCACACCTTCATCTGATGAGTTTTTCACAGGCTCGTCAGCAGTATCATCAGATGAGATGGTATAGTTTTCACGGTCATCATCATTATTAACGATCTTTAGGTTGTACCTCGCATCATTCTTAGTGCCCAATGCACGTAGTAGCGTGCGCAGACTCTGCGCCGTAATCCCACGTTTGCCAATCACCCGACCGAGATCTTCGGGATTAACCGTCAGCGTCAATAACACGCCTTTTTCGTCAATAATGCGTTCAACAACGACATCGTCGGGGTATCCTACAAGTGATTTTACGATATATTCTATAAATTGCTGGTCTATTGTCGACATATTGCCCTCCATGTCTTTTCGGTCATTCTCACTGATATCGTGTTCTTATTGTAGCACGCACCCAAATAAAAAACACGGGGCCGTTATCAAACGGGCCCGTGCATAAAGAATCGAACAATTTACTCTGCAGCTTCGGTAGCTTCTTCGGTCGTCTCTTCAGCCACTTCTTCAGGGGCTTCTTCTTTTGGCTGGTTTTTGCGGAGCTTTTCGACGTTCTTAATCGTCTTCTGCTTGTCAGTAGCGGCAGTCTTGACCCAGCTAGGCAGTTTGACGCCGGCACCAGCCAGAATCTTTGCCACACGAGGAGTTGGCTGTGCGCCGTTATCCAGGTACTTCTGAGCCGTCTCAGCCTGGATGTTTACTTCTTTGGTGTGAGGGTTATAGCTACCAACATAGGCAACCACGCGACCGCTTGATGGGTGGCGCTGAGATTCCTGGACAGCCAGACGGTACACAGGATATCCCTTGCGACCGATACGTTGCAAACGAATTGCGAGCATAAAAAATCTATTTCCTTTAACTTACTTCTTAATCGTTATTTTCTACTTCTGATAAGTATACACTAGTGGCACGGTTTCGTCAATCAGTTAACGGCCCTTGTACTTTTCTAATGCGTTACGAGCTGCTTGCTGTTGGGCAGCTTGCTTGCTAGGGCCAGTGCCCTCACCAATTTGCGTATCGCCAGAGAAGACACCCAAGGTAAATACCTTGTCATGATCTGGCCCCACCTCATCCAACACTCGGTATTGCGGTGTACTGTTATCGTGGCGCTGCACCAGCTCTTGAAGGTGTGACTTAGGATCACGCCATGAACCCTCGTCCAAAATAGCGGTCAGTTTGCTGGTAATATGTTGGTGAATAAATGCCGCTGCATCGTCGTAGCCTCGTTCTAGGTAAATCGCGCCGATCACCGCCTCAAAAGCATTGGCCAGTATCTGCGCACGAGCACGGTCGCTGCCACTTTTCTCACCTTTGCTCATTCGTAGCAATGGCTCATAGCCTAATTTTGCCCCTGCATCACTAATACTTTCCGTCCGCACCAAAGCAGCCCGCCAACTTGTCAAAATACCCTCCGGTTCAGAGTAATTTGAGAAAAGGAAATCAGTCACCACTAGTTCTAACACGGCATCACCGAGGAATTCTAGGCGTTCGTTATGTTCTGAGACACTCTTTTTATGCTCGTTGACATAACTACGGTGCGTCAAAGCGGTCACTAGTAACTGGATATCATTAAACTCAAAGCCTAGGTGATCCCTAGCGAATGTCTGATACGGGGCAATTTGCATACCACTCATTTACAGGTTCTCCTGTCGAATCTTCTTCATTGCCAGTAACATTAATTTGCCAATGTCCTCGTATTCGATCGCGTCCAGGGCATCATGGAACGAAAACCATTTAATACCATTCATCCATTCTTCCTTCTTAATCGCACTCGTATCACCTTTGGCACGCACCAAATAGATCTGTGTCGTCATCAATACAAGCTTGTCGATACGACGATAGCGAAAATGAATCTTCCCTAGCCAATCTAGGACGTCAACGTCATGAAGGCCAGCCTCTTCGCCAATCTCACGTGCGGCGGTTTGTTTGGCTGTTTCGCCTTCTTCGATGTGCCCCTTCGGGATCGTCCAGCGGTCTTTAGCGTCTTGAATCAACAAGATCTCAATCTTGTCATCTTTGGTGCGGCGGAATACTACACCACCCGCAGTTGGTTCACGGACAATTTCTTGAATAGATGGTTTTTTACGGGAGAAGTATTTTTTGAATTTATCAAACTGCTGCGCTGCCATGCTCGCTTTGCCCTTCCACAAGTGTTCGATAGGCTGTCCCGAGGACGCCGTTGACGAACTTACTTGAGTTATCGGAACCAAACGCTTTGGCTAATTCTACTGCTTCGTTGATTGCTACCTTTGGTGGGACAATCTCTGCCCGATGCAGTAGCTCAAACAGACCCATCCTGAGGATGGTACGATCAACACGGGCAATCTGCTCGATGGGCCATTCTGGCGCAATCGGCTGAATTTTTGCATCAAGATCAGGTTGACCGGCAATGACGCCTTCGACGAGTTCACGAACAAATGCCTTGTCTTGTATTGCTGATTCGTATCGTTCAAGATTGCGATCAAGAATATCCTCAGCACTGACCGAATCATCATCCGCTTGAACACGAAACTCAAATTCGTACAGTGTTTGCAGCGCGACAATTCGCCCAAGATGTCGGTTTGATGCCATAATCCGTTATAGTTCCTTTTTGTTAATTTAACATGCGACGTCTATCAAATGACAGACTAGGCAGCTTTTTTGCCAGTTTCGTTCTTGGTCGTCTTGACCTTGACTGGTGAGGTGCGGTTAACCATGCGTGCTAGCTTGAGGCGCAGGTGACTGCGGCGTAGGCCAGTCTTGCGTGGACTGCTCTGTTTCTTAGGTTGTGCCATGGTAAAGTTCTCCTTTTCAGGCTTAGTAATAGAATCTTAGACATGATTATACCGTATTATCCCTAAACTCTCAAGAGTAATATCAGGAGATATGACGATAAGCATTGACAAAATAAAGCGTTAGTGGTATAATGAAAGTGTGGGCTTATCATTGGCCTGCATGTCCTTCGACAAGAGATTGGAAACGAAATGAGCAATCTTCCCCTGCTCGTTGTCGGCATCGTCGCCGTCCTCGGCCTATGTTTCGTGCACAGCAAGATTGAGACCGCGGTGCCGCGGTCCAAGTTCGTCCTCCTGGGGCTGTTCAGCCTCGGGAGCCTGCCGCTCGGCTACACCACCCTCTGGGTGGTCGCCGACCAGGCGCCGGATTTCAGTCTTGCCCACTTCGTCGCCTTCGGGCTGACGTTGTGGGTGACCGCACTGGCGTACGGTGCCGTCGCAGTACTGGCTCGCACCATCGCGGTGCTGGTCCGTATCGGCCACTCAATCTGGAAGGACATCGCCCCGTCACCGTGACGGGGCTTTGCCCTTTTTAGGGGATTATTTTACGACCACATTGACCAGTCGGCCAGGGATATAAATCACTTTGGCCGGCTGTTTGTTATCAAGGAATTTTATGACGTTCGATTCGGCCAAGGCAGCAGCTTTTACATCGTCGTCACTAGCATCCGCCGTAATCTCGACGGTGGCGCGTAATTTGCCATTGACCTGTACAGCAATCGTCATAGTATCAGTAACCAGCAATGCATCATCCCATTTTGGCCAGTGATCGCGGTGAATCGTATCAGTATGACCAATTTGGTGCCACAATTCTTCAGCCAAGTGTGGCGCAAACGGTGCCACAATCTGCAAGAGACTCTCGATGGCAAATTGCCAAGCGTCATTCTTGCCGATACCACTTGCCTCTTTGATCTTGTACAGATTGTTGACTAATTCCATCATGGCGGCGACAGCCGTATTGAATTTTTCATCCTCGATGTCGCTGGTAACTTTCTTGATCGTGCCATGAACCAACTTGAGAATCTCAGCGTCTGCCTTGCCTGCACTTGCCTGGCTGGCCTCAATATATTCTTGTGTCAGGTTCCAGATACGACTGAGGAAGCGATACGTACCCGGCACACCACGAGTATCCCATGGCGCGTCCATATCATACGGCGCAATAAACATCTCGTAGACGCGCAGTGCATCCGCGCCGTACCCGCTGTCCATAATCTCCATCGGATCAATTACATTGCCCTTAGATTTGGACATCTTTTGACCATCCGGTGCCATGATATAGGCGTTATACATCATGCGTTTAAACGGTTCAGGCGTTGGCACCAGACCAAGTTTGTAGAAGAACCGCATCCAGAAACGACTGTACAGCAGATGAGCGACCGCATGGTCAGCACCATTGTAATAATCAACTGGCATCCAGGCCTTGGCAAGCTCTGGATCCCAGGCTTGCTGATCATTAAACGGATCAATGTAGCGAATAAAATACCAACTACTGCAGGCGTACCCATCGAGAGTATCTGTCTCACGGCGGCCCTCAGTCCAAGCCTCACCATCTGGCTTTGGTTCGGTAATAGCAACCGTTTCGCCCGTGTCAACGTTTACCCATACACGCACCCAATCATCAACCTGTGCTAATACCGAAGTATTGCCCCCCGTTGGTTTGAAATCTTCGACGTCTGGCAACACCACCGGCAGACATTTTTCATTGACGGCAATCGGCGCGCGACCTTCGACATGAACAATCGGGATCGGTGCACCCCAGTAACGCTGGCGACTGATCAGCCAGTCATGCATTTTATAGGTAACTTTGGTGCGACCAGTACCCTGCTGTTCCAACCACGCCACGATCTCTTCGCGGGCATCACTGGTCTCATAGCCATCAAAGATGCCAGAATTAATCAGTCGGCCCTCGCCTGTCCATAGTTGCGCGCCTTGTTCCAATGCTTCGATGACACCTCGGTTGTTTGAGGCACTATCTTTACGAGACGTAAACTCGTCGAGTGTCACCCATTCTGTCTCTTGTTCATCAATATCAACTGCCAGCGACATATCTTGCTCTAGTGATCCTAATTCGACATACACCACGTTGTTATAGGCGATACGGTTAAGATCTTTGTGAGGGGTGTAAAATTCACCGGCAAACACATTGCCCTTCGGTTGAATCGAGGCGATGTTCACATAGCCAGTCTCTTCAATAATTTCGCGGCGGACCGTCTCCTCAATCGATTCATCCCCTTCGATGCCGCCCATTAATGGCGCCCATTTATCGCCACCGCGTGGCAATGCCATCAGATACTTGTCTTCGTCTGGGTGCTTGATAACACAGGCAACGACATTGCGCGGAATCGTCTCTTTGTCGGGCCGGAATGGACTAGCCTCGTCAACATGACGAGGAGCAACAACCTGAATAATCGGGAGGCTGAATTTCTCGGCGAATTCATAATCACGCTCATCGTGTGCTGGCACTGCCATCAGCGCACCAGTCCCATAGCCACCCAACACATAATCCGCCACCCAGATAGGTAATTTAGTGCCATTCACTGGATTAATCGCGTACCTGCCAGTGAAAACACCCGTCTTTTGCTTGTTCTCTTGACGCTCTACCTCTGACTTACTGGCTGAGACGGCAATATATTCTTCCACGCGGTCCTTAGCCTCTGCTGTTGCCAGAGTCTTCGCCAGAGGGTTCTCGGGCGCCAAGGCAACAAAACTCGCACCAAATAACGTATCGGGTCTCGTCGTAAACACGGTGATAACCTCGTCAGATCCATCAACGGCAAACTCCACTTCGGCACCCATCGACCGGCCAATCCAGTTCTTCTGCATGGTCTTGACCATGTCCGTCCAATCTAAGGCGTCGGTTGCCTCTAATATCTCATCTGCATAGGCAGTAATACGGAAGAACCATTGTTTGAGATTGCGTTTGACGACTTGGTTACCACAGCGCCAACACTTACCACCCTCAACCTGTTCGTTCGCCAGCACCGTATTGTCGGTTTCGCACCACCACTGTGGCTGTTCTTTTTGATACGCCAAATCATGTTCGTATAATTTTGCAAAAATCCACTGCGTCCATTTGTAATATTCTGGATCGGCCGTTGAAATCTCTTTTGACCAGTCAAAACTAAACCCAAGGCGCTTTAGCTGACGAACAAAATTCTCTTTGGCCTCATCATGAGCATCGCGCGGTTTCTTACCTACCTTGATCGCGTAATTCTCAACCGGCAGACCAAAGCTATCCCACCCAATAGGGTGATAGGCGTTATAGCCCTGTTGCCTCTTGGCACGTACCTTGATATCCGAAAACTGATAGGTGCGCCCATGACCAATGTGAATTCCAGCACCAGTAATACCCGGGAGCATGCTAAATCCATAATATTTCGGCCGGGAGGCATCGTGGAGATCGACGGCATAGGTACCTTCTTGATCCCAGATTTGTTGCCACTTTTGTTCGATGTCGGATGGATTATAGCGCTTCATACGCCCCAGTATAACAGATGCCACCTCTTGTGACGAGATGGCATCTATAGGTCTGGCTATGGGAACTTAGTTAAGGTTGTACCGGTTCACTTCGTCGTCATACGAATATTCATCATACATGTCATATTGACTGCTGTAGTAGTCTTCTACCATCTTCTGAATATCTGCCTGGAGTTGTTTGAGGGTAATTGCATCTTTTGGTGCCTCAATTTCAACATCCTTATTGAAGATAGGGTTAAAGACAAACGAACCAGAGGAATCATCAGACTTGCCCGTGATGTTCAATTCGGTAACCTCGTGGCCAAATCGACTTACCCATAGCTGAATTGTTGAGCTGCCATCAGATTTAACCGTTGAAATATCATCGGCTGCATCAGCAAAATCAATATCATCATCACACTTCTTCACTTCTTTCCCGAATGATGTATCGGCGAGACCCTTGATGTACGCCTTGGTTGCCGCAACATCAACAGACACCTCGTAGCCTAGACTAGCAACACCTTCAACACTTTTTGTAGCAAGTTTTTTATCGATGACCAGTATCTTATTAGTCTTATAGAGACTAATAACCTCTTGTCTCATTGACTCATTGGTTGTCAAATCATCGAATACCTTCGTCATGCAGCGCTGCTGATCGGCAGCTTCTTTGCTAATATCTTCGTAATCGCTTGCCTTGACACTGACCCACTGTCCATCAATTTTGTTGATGATTGGTTCGGCAGCAGTTGCCATCTCACCCAGATTAGACTCAAGATCCTTAACTGTTTCACGCAGGTTATCTAGCTTGAAATAGAAGGTATCTCCCTTGACCAGTAACGCAGCAGTGACATTAACGGTCAATTTCTCGCCATCACTCCCCTCACCCGTCATTGTCACCTTGGCATCAATCAGGCCATCAGTACGATTGCCTTTGGAGTCAAACTCGACTTTCAAGCTAACAGCGTCTGACTTAACGGTGAAACTTCCCTTACCAGTTGTTGTTTTTGCCTTAAATGTGTTCATAAGAGCATCATAAACAACTTTTTCAGGGTTTTGGTACCAAAAATTATAAGCTAGGGCTCCACCGCCAACAAAAAGCAAAATGGCGCCAGCAATAATGCTACCGATAATGATTTTCTTTTTTGATTTCTTTGGAGGTTGTGGCGTTGCTGTCGTAAACATTCCGGTGGGTGCTGGTGGCACTGGCATCGACGACGTCGTGTTAGGCACCGGAGTAAGCGGTGTCGCTGGGGTTGGCTCGCCAGAAGGCTGAGGCGAATTTGGTGTTGGCGTTGGGTTATTGTCCATCTTATTCCTTATATTTAGCTTAACTACTTATCTCACAGTATATACTATCCCGAGAATCGCGAAAACAATTCCGTCTTGCGCCGTAGCCATTCAGGTGATTGACGTACTAGTCTTTTCTCGTCAGTCGCGCTATGAAGGATAATCTTCACTGCTTCTTCAAGATAGATATTGCCATCCTCAGGCCCATCAAATAACACCACACCGTCTCGTTCAATAATGCCATGAACAAATGCACCTGCCTCGATGGCTGTCGCACACTCTCGCACCTGGCAGCCGCGCTGCCTTGCCATAGGTGCTAAATATCGATTAGCATCTTCACCGACTGTCACTACCCATGCCAACTGCGCAGGATCACATAGCCGTCCTAGCTCTTGATGCGCCGTCATCGACAATTGTGCTAAATGTTGCATCGAGCCAAATACCGCCACCCGTTGGGGTGCAGAGATTTGATACAGCGAACGCAATCCAATACGACCGCCCAATGGACTGTTATTGGCGGTATTATCAATCAATAAACTTCCTTCAACACCAGCCAAAGGATTCATACGACCGTCCAATGGTCGCACGGCCATCGCGCCCGTTGCAATCTCATGTGGCGATAGACCAAATTTAGCCCCCACCGCACAGGCTGCAACAATCTGCCGTAATGAAAACTCATCGTACGTTCGCAGGGTCACAGGAATCGCCTCTTCCCACCCAGGAATAATAATTCCCCCAGTGTACCCTTTGTCTTCCGAGAAATCTCCTTCAGAAAATCGATATTCGGCCGCTCCTCCTGTGCCAAACGTATTCATCGCAGGATTTGTCAGGTACGCAGCGAAACGTCCTTCGATATCATCCCGGTTAATCAGCACGCTCCGACTAATTGCTCCGACTGATAATTGCTCCTGCGCGACATAGTCTAATGACTGAAAGACCTCCAGATTACTCTCCGAGATTGCCGTAATGACAGCAATATCCGGAATAATATAGTCGGCATACGCCCGCAGTGACCCAAAACTCGACGAGTTGAGCTCGAGGATAATGACGTCGACGTCAGCCGGTTGACGAACACGTTGCCTGGCTGCCTTGAATATTGTACGCCAAGCCTTTAAGCCTTTAATGTCTCCCGGGTAGTCAATACCGAGGATGGCCAATGGGGCGGTAAAATTAGTGCCTCGATTACCATGGAATAACCGTACTCGATAACGCTGCGACAGGACAGTCGCAATGGCAATCTTGGTATACGTTTTTCCGATACTACCAGATACTACCACCAATCGAACCTCAGGATGTCGTTTGAAGTATTTTTTTACATACTTCTCTAGTCTTTTTTGCCTACCCATCATCATACTGCCCTTACTATAACAAAACGCTTGCGTTTAGGCGAGTAAGGTCGCATACTATTATATAGCTGGTGCGCTAGGGGTATCCTTGGCGCAGGCAAACATAAACATATTGCAAAAACTAAAGTGCCCCGGGTGGGCGCGCAACAGCTAGTAAAAAACACTTCTCGAACGAGGAGTGTTTTGCTATAATTCAATAGCATCCCTCAACCGAGACGTAAGTCACGGCTTTAGGGGGAGGAACGAACATTCGAATTCATTTCGAATGTGATGTGGAGGGGTGAGCCCTTCCGACTATATGGGGCATTAGCTCATCCGGTAGAGCGCTTCCATGGCATGGAAGAGGTGAGCAGTTCAAGTCTGCTATGCTCCACCATCGTATTCTTGTATCTATTAGATGTAGGCATGCTATGGTATTTATGTCACATATGTGCTTAACTGTAGATGTTCAGAAGCACATGCACGTGAAGTGATAAAGTTTCGATCTCGATACTTTTCTTGGTACGTTCGCCTGGCGGTCGATCTGACGAATAAGAAGTAACAAGAAGAGGTACCCTATAGTGGCACAAAATCTATTTATCGGAAGTCTTGCCTATGCAACGACCGATGATTCACTGAAAGCTTTTTTCGAGCAAATCGGTGAGGTTTCAAGCGCACGCGTTATCACTGATCGTGATAGCGGACGCTCTAAAGGTTTTGGTTTCGTTGAATTTACCGACGAAGCAAACAACCAAAAAGCTGTCGACGAACTCGACGGCAAAGAGCTTGATGGTCGCGCCATCAATGTCAGCCTAGCTCGTCCAAAGGAAGATCGCCCAAAGCGTGATTTCGGCGGCAACGATCGTGGCGGCAACGGTGGCGGTTCATTCCGTCAGCGCAGCTGGTAGTACATCTACCGCAAATGGAATAACACCTCTGTAAAAAGAGGTGTTATTTTATCGTTAAACATGGTGTGTATATAGTACACTGGGTATATGAACTCTGGGCCACAGGTGATAGCAAAAGCCGTTCCTTTTCATTATATCGAAGGACAGCTCCTTGTGGCGCTTATCTCATTAACAGATACAAATCCACGAAAGTGGGAATTACCCGGTACGTCTGTGTATTCTTCACACACCAGTCTTGGATCTCTGGAACAAATGCTTAGGTCAGAATGTGGACTCACCTCCCAAAATGTTCGCTATCGAGAGCAGCTTTACACGTTCGAGCGCCACTCAGAAGACTTGTTACAAAGAAATACGATATACATCACCTATTTGTACCTCTCCCCAGAACTTTTGTGGCACAAAGGGGCCCGGCACATCGGTCTCTTTCCCATTAATCGCCTTCCCCTCATTTCTTCTCTCGACCAAGACATTATCGCCTATGCCCTTGAACGCCTCAAATCAAAGGCCCTCTACACCACCCTACCTGCATTTCTTTTGCCACTCAGATTTGATATGCATGCTTACCAACAAGTTTTCGAGACCCTCACCGGCACCAGCGTTGATAAACGTAATTTTCGTAAAAAGCTACAAACTCTTGATATTCTTCATCCAGTCACCAAACAGATTCCCTCTAGGCGTGGCGAGACAGTACTCTACCAGCTGAATGATCCAGCGCTCTCCCTTCTTTCTAAGCCATTTATGTAAGAAAATCTATCAACTCTTGCTCGGTAATAATCTTTGTGCCGTACTGCTCGGCCTTCTTTAGCTTGCTCGCACCAATTTTTCCACCAGCAACAAGATACGTCGTGTCTTTGGCGACAGCCGACTGAAAGCCTCCACCAAGTGCTCGTATACGATCCGCTGCCTGATCACGGCTCATTCCCGTCAGTGTACCAGTGATGACAAAGTTCATACCTACCAGCTTGCCCGTTTTCTTCGTAAAGACAGGGTGCACACCAACTTCCTGAAATTTCTCTAACAATCGAGTATTATCCTCATCTGCAAACCATGCCACAATACTCTCTGCAACAACCTTGCCGATACCGTCCACTTCTTGTAGCTCATCAAGCGTTGCCTTGGCAAGTGTCTCAACGCTATGAAAGGCATTCGCAAGATCAATTGCCGTCTGTGCCCCAACGTGTCGAATACCAAGCCCTAAGATGAATTTTTCAAGCTTTGGCGTTTTACTGGCGGCGATAGCGTTCACTAGCTTGGCCGCTGAAATATCCCCAAACCGCTCAAGCGTCAACAGCGCCTCAACCGTTAGTGTGTAAATATCAGCGATATCATTGACCATTCCGGCATCAACCAACGCAACAACATTCTTTTCACCTAAAGTATCGATGTCAAGTGCGCCTCGCGAGGCATAATACTGTACCGCCCGTTTAAGAATAAGATCACTGTTTGTATTTTTTACACGATACACAACATCGGCCCCTTGTCTTTCAAATTCGAGTTCAGGGTATTGTTCTTTTAATGCTTCTTGGTAGTCAAATGGTTCTGTATGCGAAGGACGTAATTCTAGAATAACGCTTTCAACCTGTGGAATGATATCACCGGCCTTAAAAATAATTACCGTGTCGCCTATACGGATATCTTTACGAGCGATCTCATCAGCATTATGAAGACTGGCATGTTGGACAGTCGTACCGGCAACCTGCACAGGGTCAAAAACGGCAACCGGTGTGGCCGCCCCAGTTCGTCCGATGCTAATAACGATATCTTTGACGACGGTGGTTGCTTGCTCGGCCGCGTATTTATACGCTACGGCTGCGCGCGGTTGCTTGCCAACAATGCCTAGCGAGGTAAACTGTGCCCGGTCATTCACTTTGATCACTAGTCCATCGGTATTAAACGGCAGATCGTGCCGTCGCGTATCCCATTCATCAACAAACGACATCACTGCCGCCAATGTTGAATGGACGCTAGCCTGCATATTACGTCGTATACCGATCGCCGTGAGTGCCTCATAGGCATACATATTCGTTGGTACGTCTTCGGTCATTTCACGCAAAAGGTCATAGGCAACAAACGTCAGAGGACGCTCTGCGACTAGCCGAGGATCTAGCTGGCGAATCGTTCCCGCAGCAAGATTACGCGGATTTTTGAATGTTGGCCTACCAGCAGCAAGCTGCTTTTTGTTGAGCTGCTCAAAGTCGGCCTTCAGCATAACAATCTCGCCACGAACCTCCGTTCGCCCCTCAAGAAACCGTTCATATCCGGCGGTCTGACGTAATCGCAGCGGTACATTTGGAATAGTGCGCACGTTACTCGTCACGTCCTCACCGATAAAACTGTCGCCACGTGTTACCGCCTGAGCCAACACTCCGTCCTGATATACCAGCGAACAGGCCAGTCCATCCATTTTGATATCTGCAAAATATTCATGCTTTGCACCAACAAGTAACTTATCGATGCGTTCCACCCATACCTCAACTTCCGAGCGATCGAAGACGTCATTGAGACTCAGCATTCGTGTTTGGTGGGTCACCTTCTGAAAGCCACCTTTCAGTTCGTTGCCGACGCGCTGGGTCGGACTATCAGGAACAACCAGGTCTGGGTGCTCTGCCTCAAGCTGCTTTAATTCGGCAAACAAACTGTCGTATACCGCATCATCAACCGTCGGCGCATCATCAACATGATACTCGTAACTGTACCGATTAATGAGGGCGCGCAGTTCGGCTATCCGTTGATCAGGCTGGCTTGGCATCGTCATCAACAATCTTCCTATAGAGAGCGTAAACATAACTTGCCATCCACACAACCGACACGGTACTTAGCACAGCAATAACAACTGGCACGACGGGTAGCCACGAAATTGCTGGCCACAGATTTTTTAATCCCGTGTCAAGTAAAATAACTGGCACGAGAATAATAATCCACGACAACAACAGCAAAACCACCACCCATAGCATCCTGAACAGCATCCTTAATCGACGTCCAACGACCAAGTCTCCTGCAATCTTGAGGGCCCGGAATGGATACATGCCCGGCAAGGTCACGACGACCAGCGCTAAGGCACTAGCGCTTATCCAATAAAATGACAAAGTCACTAAACCTAACGCAGCCACCCAAAATAACATTGCCTCAACTCCCCCATTGAGAAGTCCGGTGTTTTGAGCAGCATTATAAGCTATCATCACCAATAGTATTGGTAGTAGCTGCAATGCGATAACACCCATTACGACGACGGTCGAGACAAGGGGTGCGCCAGCACTATAGATCCCGTCTCGTAAACGAGGCGTATGCCCAGCCATATTTTGGCGTAGCAGCCAGACTGTCGTCAACCAAACCAATAACCCAAATAGTACGGCATAAATTTGCTGGGTATCAGTCAGTACGGGTGCAATAGTGCCCGTAATTGTTGAAACCGTCAACATCATCGCCGTGCCAACATCGCCCCAATCACCATTAAACACTTGTTGTCCTGCCTGGGTAATCGCCCGCTGTAGCTCAATAAAACTATCTTGTGAAGCTATCCCTAAAATCAACGCGCTGATAATGGCATATGTTAGCGCCAGCAAGCCAAGTGTTTTTTTATTCTTACTCACCAAGCGTATTACTAACCCCGTAAATGACCAATAGCCCTCGATCTTGAACGAGCGTGCATAGTCACGGCGCCTGGTTAAACGAAACGTACGATGTGGACGGCGCGCCAAGAAACCATCAACTCGTCGCCTGATTGGCGCAAATAGGCCTTTCTTTGGAGGAGATTCTTTGGTCGTATGACGACGCCTATTAACAGTCTTTTTAGTAGGCACTGCTGATTGTTTTGTTGTCCTTGTTGTTTTCTTCTTTGGTTGGGTTGCCATTGTCTAGAATTTTCCGCTGTTTTTGTTGAGTCGTGCAATGCGATCTTCAAGAGGAGGATGACTACTGAATAACTTGGTAAAGAAGCCTGGTTTGAGAGGGTTACTAAGGAAAAGATTGGCTGCCGCCGTGCTTCCATGCTGCATCGGTCGTCCATACTGCCCCAGTTTTCCGAGCGCACTTGCCAATCCTTCCGAATCTCGGGTCGTCAAGGCACCTGTTGCATCCGCCAAATACTCTCGCTGACGACTCACCGCCATCTGAACAATCGCAGCAATAATCGGCGCAAGGATAATGACAATAATTCCAGCCACTAGCACTACTGGATGCACATTGTTATTACGATTATCTCCCCCAAAGAACAGCATTCTTAATACGATGTCGCTAAGCAGCCCTATAGCGCTCACTAATCCAAAGGCAATTGTACTGACGCGAATGTCATAATTTTGCACATGACCGATCTCATGCGCCATAACGGCGGTGAGCTCGCGGTCATCCATAATCTCTAGCAACCCCGTGGTTGCACCAACAATCGCATGATGCGGGTCACGACCAGTTGCAAAAGCATTCGGTGCCGGATCATTGATGATGTATATTTTAGGTGTCGGCATCCCCGTTGTAATTGCCAAATTCTCAACGATTCGAAAGAGTCGTGGATTATCCGCCTTTTGAATCTCATGCGCACCCGTCATAGCAACAGCCAATTTACCTGCTGCAAAATATTGTATCAACGCATAGATTGCTGCGACGATCACGACAATAAGCGCGATCGACGTATTGCCCATAAAATAACTCACCACCCAGCCAATTGCGCCAATCAGCCCAATAAAGAAAGCCATTATCAGTATTGTGTTACGCTTGTTCTTTGAAATTGCCGAATACATACTATTATTGTACTACGAAACGAGCGTCATGCGCCACTAAAAACACCCCTCGATAAGGGGTGTTTTGAATTACTGTCTTTTAATTCCTTATTAGAATTGAACGTCGACGGGCTTTTCGGCAACCGCCTGGGCAGCATCATCCAGTTCAAAGAACTCGCGGCTCTTAAACCCAAGCATGCCCGCAAAAAGGTTATTAGGGAAAAGAGTAATCTTTGTGTTAAGATCGCGTACGCCACCGTTATAGAAACGACGAGCAGCCTGAATCTTATCCTCAGTATCAACAAGTTCTTGCTGTAACTGCGCGAAGTTTTGGTTAGCCTTAAGGTCTGGGTAGGCCTCTGCAACGGCAAACAAGCTTTTGAGAGCGCCCTCTAGCATATTTTCACCGGCAGCAGCCTCCTTCACACCTTTGGCATTTTGGAGAGCCGAGCGAGCTTCGGTCACCTTCTCGAATACACCTGATTCATGTGCGGCATAGCCCTTAACCGTATTGACCAGGTTTGGGATCAAATCGACACGTCGCTTTAGCTGAACAGTGATGTCGCTCCATGCCTCATCAACACGAATCTTTAATGTCACAAGACCGTTATAGGTTGCCCATACAAAGACCGCCAGCACGACAACGATACCGAGAATGATCCATAGCCATAGAAATTCCATATTTACTTCCCCTTTATATTACTTTGTACTTACTAGTATACCAGCTTATGTTTTAATAAAACATCCTTTGGTGCGCAGAGCGGGACTTGAACCCGCACGACCGTAATGGTCAAGAGATTTTAAGTCTCTCGTGTCTACCAATTCCACCATCCGCGCTTAATTTCCAGTATACACTGTTATACTGGCAGTATGAAACAGATTCTCATCATTCATGGCGGTAACAGTTTTCCTACATACAATGATTACATTAAATATCTCACGGCCAAAAAGCTTAATTATCAAAAGTTAATCCACCCCATAGGATGGAAAGAACGCCTGTCTGATGACCTACTAGAGTACGATGTCATATACCCAACCATGCCTAATAGTCAAAATGCAGTGTACGAAGAATGGAAGATTTATTTTGAAAAGTTAGTTCAGCTTCTTGAAGGTGACGTACAGATCATCGGACATAGCCTCGGCGCGATGTTCCTCGCCAAGTATCTCAATGAGTTCCCTCTACCGAAACCGGTTCGCCGAATATTACTCGTAGCTGGAGGTTACGATGACGAAACAAATGAAAGCCTTGGTAGTTTCAAGGTTAGATCGGCGACTGGACTGTCTCGGAGTGCCCAAGAAGTTCACTTATTTCATAGTAAAGATGACCCTGTTGTTTCCTTTACTGAACTTGCCAAATTCCAAGCAGACCTGCCAACTGCCATCTCGCATGTATTTGAAGATCGTGGCCATTTTATTGGCGAGACCTTCCCTGAGCTACATGCACTCTTACAACAAAAATAGCTTTGATACATCAAAGCTATTTTATGGAGGCACGTACGGGAGTCGCACCCGTCTACGCGGTTTTGCAGACCGCTGCGTAACTGCTCCGCCAACGCGCCAGCTCTTGGACCATTATATCAGAGTTCGTTTATCAAAAAGAGAATTCCAGGGATACCCTACAAGAAGACTTGCAAAAATAATCCTCAGCCCCTATAATTACATCTTGTACGCGGGTATAGCTCAGTTGTTAGAGCGCTTCCTTGCCAAGGAAGAGGCCAGGAGTT
>CAYMOS010000006.1:0-32691 GCA_964392265.1 uncultured Candidatus Saccharibacteria bacterium | reverse complement strand
CTGCTTGTACAGCATGTGTTCGTCGACACCCTGCTTGTAGTGATCCCTCGCCGTTCCAGTGATGTGGAAGCCCTTCCGGAGGAAGAACTGGAGCGCCTTCTGGTTGGGCGACGCGACAGTGCAGTACAGCTGCCGAGCGCCGAGTTCGCGGGCGAAGTCTTCAGCGTGCTTGAGCAGCATGCTTCCGATGCCCAGCTTCCCACGGTAGTCGGTGCTGACGATCAGCGGACTGATCTTCACCGTCTCCTGCTTCTTCTCCACCACATGGATGAGACCGACCGGCTGGCCGTCCTGCTCGGCAATGAACATATACTGTCCAGCCGAGAAGTGACCGACGTGGTCGATGCCTCCCTCCATGTGGGTGTCGAAGATGCGCTGTGCGTGTGCGCGGTGGTCTCCGTCATAGAACGGGCTGAGCGCCCGAACCATGAGGTCAGCGACCCATTCGAAGTCGTCAGCTCCTGCGGAGCGAATGACGACGTTGTTAATGACCGTGGATGCGGTCATGGTACACCTCCCGATGATTGCTAGGATTTTTTGGATTGACCTAGCAGGTGGATAGGACGATAGTAACTATAACAGAGTTTATGGTTTTATGCAACTACAGCAGCACGAATTCGATGCCAATAACACCGTTTTCTTTTTGCTGCTCAACAGAGTAGAATTCGTTGATTTGGTTCTCAAGCCACTCGACGCTTTCACCACCAAACTTGGCAGGGTTATTGTGCGAGAAGAGATCATGGAATGTTTCATAGCGAAGCAAGCCAATAACTTTGACTGAAACGGTTTGATCGGTGCTTTCTCGGTTGGTGAAGATAATAGTATCGCCAATCTCGATAGTTTGGCGTTTCTCGTCATAAAGTCGTGATTCAATAGTCTTTGCGCCTGATGTAATGGCGTCAAATGGAACGGTGGCAAGTTGGAGTTGGTGTGTATTCATATGTCTATGATTATACCATTTATCCACCATCAAAAAACCGCCCAGTCGGACGGTTTACTCATAATTTCACTGTGGTACGGATGAAAGGACTTGAACCTTCACGCCCGGAGGCAATAGCTCCTAAGGCTATCGTGTCTACCAATTCCACCACATCCGCGTATTTATGTGTGAATTACTTAATCCATATTATAGCATAAGAATTGGTCGTGTCCTATGTCTTTTTTGTACTTTTATTATGTAATGTTATTTACATACATTATGGCGTATCGTGCAATATCTTGGTATTTGCTTGTAAGATGGCTGTGCTATCCAGAACAAATCGACTCCACCATGTACTCCCACGGGGACTCCTACGGTTACATATCCACCCGAGTGAGTACAAGTCTATACGACGGTTGCTCCTCTAATCGTGACTTAGGCTTTTTTAGGCCATTGTGAGGCGTTATAACAGGGGTAAAATGAGAAATCGCACACAGTACGCAAAGACACTTTTTATGCGCCATCTCACAAGCCTTAGGAGCTAGTGCCTTCGGGCGTGGAGGTTCAAGTCCTCTCTCGCGTACCATAGAAAAACGACCCATTGTAGGGTCGTTTTTCTATGGTACGAGAAATTTTCTTAATCGATTACCTGACAATTTTCAAGAAGACGCTCGCGGCAGTTACCCGGCTTGACCCATGTTTCATCCACCCACTCATCTTCACTACTCTGGTAATGTATACGACGCACCGTCCAGTATTGCGTGTCGTAGTCAAAGTACTCTACCAAAAATCCGACATTTCCGTCCATTGACGTCAATCGATACTTCCCCCTTGGGGTACTATCGGTATCATCGGTTAATTTGTTGGTTGCGCTAAATCCAGTTAGCTGCATATCTGCTGCTGATACGGGTATCAATCCCGTCTGGAGATGGTAGATTTCGAGAGAGTCAGCCAAGTTCTCGAGGTCTACTTTTGTCACCGCAGCCCTCGTCTTGTCTTGAATACCTGTATACGTTACAAAGCTCACTGTTGCAAGTATAGCGATAACTATGATAACGACAAGAAGTTCTATGATCGTAAAACCATGAGCTTTTTCATTCATACGTATAAGTTTATCAGAACACCCTTTATTCTCAAAAGTTCGCCACCCAGTCAACGAAAAAAACTCAGATCACTCTGAGTTACGTCATTCTTCTCGGCGGAAAAAGGTGAGGCTTGCTGTTCCATAACTACGATTGTCCACCACAACAATTCCCTTAGTCTCGGTCGGCGCCTCACCCCTTCCTGGATGTGATAATACCATAAGCGCTCCGGGTTTTAAATGGGAAAATAAACGGGTGACTGTGGAAAACTGCGTGTCATGGTATGGCGGATCGGCAAAGATGACATCAAATTGAACGTCCGGATTATTCTCAGACCAGGCGGCGACAGAGGCGCGAATTAACTTTGCGTTATCGGCACAATTTAATGTATGAATATTTTTTTCAATAACTTTTCCGGCAATGCGATCTTTTTCGAGGAATACAACGTGATCAGCTCCGCGACTAAGGGCCTCAAACCCTACAGCCCCTGAACCAGCAAAGGCATCAAGCACCATTGCACCCTCAACCCCGTCGCCCAAACTATTAAATAGGGCGTTGCGGATACGTTCACTCATGGGATGGGTTTTGGCAGTGTCCGGCGCGTCAAGTATCCTTCCTCCGAATTTCCCGGCAATTACCCGTACATTCACGACGATTTGCCGTCCTTATCTAAGGCACGACGATATGCATCATACCAGGCCAAACTGACTGCACGAAAGATAATTGGTAGTAACTGTCGGAGTGTCTGCACCGCCAGTTCGTGCGTCCAACCGTTTTCCTTTAGCTGCTCGTACATCTTCAGACTATCGACCTCTTTGATCATTTCGATATACATTGCCTGAAACCCTCGTTGTTCCAATTGCTTGACGTCTTTGGGATCAAGATGAACATTTTTAAACGTCTTTGATTGCACCGTCGTCGCAACCCCGCCTTCAAACAACGCGTGGGCGGTCATTACTCCTTTTGTTCCCCAGTACTGCCAGTTGTTTTTGATAAACTGCTTGCCCGAACCATGACCAGTCATAATAATGCGACTTGCGAACTTGTCCTTGTGGTGGTTATTGGCGCGCAAATGTTTTACCTGATCGTCTAGCGGATCATGATGGGCAGGTGTCAGCCCGTCGGTCACGGCATGCGCGAGCCACGAGGCCTCAAAGGCGGCGCGTTCAGGATTATTATCCCTTAAGGCCTGTGTTAGATTAACGCCATGATCGTGAATAGCAATCAATAATGACGTCTCAGGGGTAACGTTTGCAGGGTCAATAAAATGCCGCGGCTCGTCACGTCCCGGACTCTTCATCTTGATACCATCTGGACCTCGCGACCCTTCAAAATGAAGAATCTCACCAATCGAAGGGAACGGAAGCTCTGGTATAAGATATGGCTTTAGTTGTCGTCTGGCAACGCGATCAATTTTCTGGTGCGTGCCGATAATACGACCAGAGCGTTTTTGCTGTGGAATGGGGCCGAATGAATACATACGAAATAAATCCGCCCAGTTGGGCTGTTATTTTTTCCTTTTTAATTTAATGTCGTCAATCGCTGATACTTTTCTACCTGATCAGCTAACTGCTTGTATTGTAGCAGATTCTTACCGGTTTCGACGAAAGAGCGAGCGGCTTTTTGCGCATGAGCGATGAGTTCGGTATCAGCCAGGGTAGCAATCTGCAGGTTGAGCGCACCATGCTGGGCCCGGCCGTAAATCTCACCCGGCCCGCGCATGCGCAGATCAACTTCGGCAAGATAAAACCCATCATTCGACTTTTCAATCTCACGGAGGCGCTGGCTCGGTTTACTACTGTCACTCATGATCAAATAGCAGTAGCTTTGATGATCACTACGCCCCACCCGACCGCGCAACTGATGTAGCTGCGAAAGGCCAAACCGATCAGCGTTCTCGATCACCATCACTGTGGCGTTCGGTACGTCGACCCCTACCTCAACGACCGTCGTGCTGACCAAGATGTCCAGATCGCCCTTAGCAAACGCGGTCATAACGGCATCCTTTTCCTCCGCCTTTAGCTTGCCATGTAGCAGCCCAATCCGACGATGTTTGAGGTGGAGGCCCTGCAACCGCTTGTACTCCGCCTCGACTGATTTAACATCATTATCCGGGTTCTCATCAATCAGGCTACATATGACATACGCTTGGCGTCCAGCGGCCAACTGTTCATCAACTAAATCATAAAGTTGACGCATACTGTTTGGCGACCAGATCTTGGTGGCAATTTCTTTGCGACCCTTGGGTCGCTCGTTCAGGATACTGACATCCAGTTCTCCGTAAACTGTCAATGCGAGGCTACGCGGAATCGGTGTCGCCGTCATCGCCAAAAGATGTGGCATTTTCTCTGATTTTGCCAATAATCGCTGACGCTGCTCGACACCAAATCGATGCTGCTCGTCCACGACAACAAAGCCTAGTTGATGAAATGCCAATGAATCTTGGATAAGCGCATGCGTTCCAACGACCACATCGACCCCGCCACTAGCAATTTGTTCATAGAGTGTTTGGCGCGCCTTGCCTTTGACGCTCCCCGTTGCCAAACCAACCTTGATAGCGAACGGCTCTAGCAAACGCGACAATGTTTCGGCGTGTTGCGAAGCGAGAATTTCCGTGGGTGCCATAAGGGCCGTCTGAAACCCTGCGCGAGCCGCCGATACTGCTGCCAGACCAGCTACTACGGTCTTGCCACTCCCCACATCTCCTTGCAACAAACGGTTCATTGGTGTTTGTTCTTCAAAATTCTGAATAATCTCCCAAGCGGCACGGCGCTGAGCATTGGTGAGATCAAATGGCAGCTTGGCCACGAATTCTTTCACCGCCGAAAGGTCAAAAGGGATATGCCATCCCTCTAATTTGGCGTTCTCTTGACGATTGTACTGACTGGCAAGTAGCAGCTGAAACAGCTCTTCAAACGCCAGACGTTCGCGCGCCTTCGCAACATCTTCGGCCACTTTAGGAAAGTGCATTCCCTGCAGCGCCTGACTGTAACTTACTAGCCCCTCCGCCTTCACCATCTCTGGCGGCAAGGTTTCGGGCAGCATCGTCATCAGAGGTTTTAGTTCCATCAGTATTTTTCGCACCAACTGTCCCTTGAGACCTTTGATCGCAGGGTAAATCGGCAACAAGCGGTCGGTCTGTACTGTCTCCGTCTGCATATCACTGGCCTTCTCGGCACTTGGATTTGTTAATTGATAGCGATTGTAATTAAACTCAAACTCACCCGAAAAGTAGAATTCATCATCACCCGCCAGCTGTGCCGTCCGGTAAGGTTGGTTAAACCAGACCGCCTGTAGCTTGCCCGTATCATCAACCAATGTCGCTGTGGTGACCTTGAGGCCGCGTCGGACTGGCCGGGTTGCCACCTTTTCGCACCGCGCCTTGATCGTCATCTTGCCCGGACGGATATCAGTAATACTCACAACCTCAGTAAAATCTTCGTGTTTGCGTGGCAAAAAGGTTATGAGATCCCCTACTGTTCGCAATCCGGCCGCCGCAAACTGCTCGGCACTCTTCGGCCCGACGCCTTTGATAGATTGGAGGGGGGTTGATACATTCACCCTACTAGTGTAACAGTTATACAGACCCGGTCAGAGTTTCTATCATTGTTATAATTGCAGTAGGCAGTCGAAAAGCCCCGTATCGTGGGGCCACCCGCCGGATTGGATACCGGGCGACTACTTAGTCGCAGGTGCCGCATGGACCAACTAGGGGTAATGCGACAAAGCAGCTAGGGCAGACCTTTACCACTTCTTCTGGACGGACTTGAGTCAGCCCTTCCCGAACCGGACGACCAGATGTGTTCGAGCTCAGCGGCAGTAGCCACCGAATCTCTTCGACCTCGACACCAAGTGCCTTGGCCACACGGGTCGCCGTGTCAACATCGGTATATCGCGTGTGATATCCATCTCTGCGATGGTCTTTGCCGGTATCGATCCTCTCGACTGTCGAGTGGGTCAATCCCGTACGCTCGCAGAGCTCTCGTTGTGTCATCCCACGCTCTTTGCGCAGCTGACGCACAGTCCTTCGCGTGTCGTTCAAGGGTTTTTCCTTTCGGTGCGATTCCCTATGCTTTAATTATAACATATATTTATAAAAAGCACAAGGAACAGCGCATCAGGTGCGCTTGTTGATAAGCCACAATGGTATATCTTCTAGTTCGCGTAATGACAGGATAACAGAGCTAAATCTTGGATTAGGCCTCAGAGGATATTCAGAGTCACCTCTAATATTCTTCCGGTGTCTCATAGGTACCTATAAGTTTTCAAGTAATTGTATATCTTTGATGTGCGCCTTTAGCATCTCTTCGACAGCAGGATGGCAAGCAATGAAGCTGTTTGACTCAAATGTATAGACCTTATCTTTGATTGGTATAATGCAACCACCAGCCTCAAGAACCAATAACACCCCTGGCGCATAATCATGAGCCGAGCCAGATGCCCGTAACTGAAATCGAACAGCAGCTATGGCATCGACTACCTGTGTAAAACCATCTCCTCCACCTGATGGTGGCTCAACAAACTCAAAATCATACTCGTCGAGGATCTGGCTCATAGGATGGTGCAGAACTGACTTTAATAATGCAACTTGCGGTGGAGGTGTATCATTTATACGAATGCGCTGATCATTTTTAAATGCACCCATGCCAGCAATTGCAGTGTAAAGATCATCTCGTGCCGGAGAATAAATGGCTGCTGCACGTATTTTTCCGTGCTCAATAAGCGCTGCCATGTTCGAGAAAGTCGGAATACCGTCAATAAAGCTCTGCGTACCATCAATAGGATCAATAAGCCAAAATAATGATTCGTTAGCGCCGTAATGAACCGTTTCTTCACCGTAGAGCGGAGTGTCTGGAAATTCTTTCTTTAGTACTTTTGCTAATGATTGCTCCATAGCAATATCAAGTTCAGTAACCACTGACTGATCTTCTTTCCTACTGTATGCTATATTACCGGACTGTGCGATGAGTCTTGGTCTCCAACTGCGAAAAAAATCCGTCACCAGGTGAAGCTGCACTGCCACCTCTTCATTCGTCAGCATCTGGTTTATGCCGCACGCTTATTAATACGAGCCAACAGTATACCTTCTAGCTCCCGCGAGGTATTCTCCAGCTCTTGCATAAGATCTTCATAATCCTGCTCAGGGTTGTTGGTAACCTGATGCCACTGATTATAAAACTTTAATTTTGGCTCAGTACCACTAGGGCGGATAGTAATGCGACGACGCACATCACCAAATTCAAGCACAATAACATTACCCGACTCGCAGTCAATTGAGGTTGTTACTCCTGTTGTGAGATCAGTTCGAACGAGGGTCTTGTAGTCTGTTACTGCCGTTACTTTATGATCATCGATCTTTTCAGGCGGATTCTCGCGCAGACTCTTCATGATCTCCTGCATTTCCTGAAACCCTTCAGCGCCAGGACACACCATTGTATCCAGTCGTTCAATAAATAGTCCGTGCTCTTGATATAACTCAAGGAGACGATCCCATAAGGTTTTTCCTTGAGCTTTCAATTCTGCAGCATATTCGGCCAGCGGTAGTACGCCAGTTGCACCATCTTTGTCGCGAGCGTACGTTCCTTTCAGCATGCCATAACTCTCTTCAGCGCCTAGGACAAAAACTTCGTCCGTCGACTCCTTTTCGCGCAGTAACGCACCGATGTACTTGAAGCCAATCAGCATGTTTGTATAAGTCGTCGCACCATACTTGTCGGCAATTGCTGTCATCATATCTGTCGTCACAATCGTCTTAGCGATATAATGCTTTTTTGATACACCTTCTGCTGCGGCCAGTTTACCAAGTGCAAAATCAGTCGCGAGCACTCCCGCCTGATTACCAGACAAATAAATCGCTCGATCATCTTGGCGTACCATAATACCAAATCTGTCGGCATCAGGGTCATTAGTAACAGCAATATCGGCATCCTCAGCCAACATCAGCGCAACCACGCGATCATTTGCTGCATGCTCTTCCGGGTTTGGCTTGCCATTCTCGACGGTTGGAAAATTACCATCAGGTGTCATCTGCTCTTCAACGACAACAATATCGTGAAACCCAGCTTCTCGCAATGTCGGGAGAACATTCGTTTGCCCTGCACCATGCAACGGCGAATAGGCAATTTTTAGATCACGTGCGTTTGATTCCGACTGAGCCAAGACAGCATCATAGTATGCTACATCAACTTCATCACCGATAATTGCAATAAGTCCGTCACTCACTGCCTGGTCAAAATCAACGACATGAATATCACTCACCTCCTCAGCCACCGCTAGCACCCCTTTATCGTGAGGTGAGACTAATTGCGCACCATCGCTCCAGTATGCTTTGAATCCATTGTCAGCAGGAGGATTGTGACTAGCACTGATAACAATACCCACCGCACAACCAAGCTGACGAATAGCAAAGCTAAGCTCTGGGGTAGCACGAAAACTATCAAATAAATATGTCTTAAAGCCGTTTGCAGCAGCCACGCTAGCAGCATATTTACTCAGCTCTGGTGAGCTAAGGCGAGTATCGCAGGCAATTACCACACCCTTCTGTGGTGCTTGTGAATCTGCCTTGGCAGCATATAAACATAGCGCCTGCGTTGATTCACCAATCGTTACCCGATTAATACGGTTAGACCCCACACCCGTTGTCCCGCGTCGACCACCAGTGCCAAATTCGATTACTTTGAAAAAAGCATCTTCTAATTCCTGCCATCGTTCAGCGGCAATCATCTTCTGTAACTCATCCCGATATTCAGCGTATTTCGGCTCATTTAGCCATTTCTGAATATTAGCAGCGGCATCCTTCGAAACATGTTGTTGATACTGGCTCATACTTCCTCCTTGCCTATATCTGACTATCTTCTATCTTACCAGACGATGATAGATATAGGCAGCTGTCAGCGTGCTAACTGGCACTGCAAGGACTAACCCGGAACTAGCTACCAACGTACGCACGATCTCCGAAGCGAGATATTCATTATTTAGTAAGGTAACGATGGAATCAACACTCCCATGAGCTAGATAAAGAATATATGGTAGCGAAGCGCCAGCATAAGCGAGAGCTAACGTATTAACAAGGCTAGCAATATGCTCTTTACCCACCGAAGCGCCTGCGCTATACACCTCCTTGAGACGCATGGATGGATTTGCCTTTTTTAACTCCTCAACAACTGCAACCTGAGCCGTGACAATATCATCCAAAACACCTAAGGTCGCAATGATGATTCCTCCCGCCAATACACCACGCAGGTCGAGCTCTGGCAAGGCTTGTTGCAGATAATACGTTGTCTCCTCTGTGATTCCTGATAAATGCGCAACCCATGCCGCTACATATGATAATACGCAGACAAGCGCCAGTATGACCGCAATACAAAGGAGCGATATAAAAGTCCTCTTACGCGGACCATGAGCGATCAATATAGAAGTCAGAGCGATCACATAGGCGCCGGCCACACAGACCCAAAAGGCATCATAGCCAGCCAAAATAAATGGGACAACAAACCATCCTAAGACCATTACGCCAACTCCAAGACCAGCGAGACTCGTTGCGCCTCGCCTCCCTCCTACCGCCAAGACTAGGATAGTAAACAATGCCGTCATCATAATCAGTATCGGCAATCGAAAGATCTCGATTAATGACATACTGTCCTGATCCGCACCGAATTGCCCCACAATAACAGTTGAACCCTTATCAATCGTCTGCGTCTTCACTTCCTCCCCACCCCAAGAGACCATCTCTTCATCACCAGCCAACGGCCCATCTAATAGGCGCACCCGCATCGCAGTATCATTGATCGCTAGCACCTCTGCTCGCATATACACAACAGATGCTTCAGAGGCTGTCTCGGCATAGCGTAGAGTAATTTTAGGCTGTTCGAATGGCGTAATGATTGTCGCGACGATACAGCCCGCCAATAAGACACCAAAAATTGCGATAACCCGCAACTTTCGAACATACAGCAGTTGGGTAAGCCTTTTTTGCAATAGTATTTTTTTCATACTGCTATAGTATTAGCGCACCAACAGAAAGCTATTTTTTCCTTTTTTTAACAGTGTCAGATCATGGATGGCGATATCTTCAAAAATCTTGTCGCCACCAGCAGACACAGCACCGCCAGCTAAGAGGCGTTTCGCCTCGCCGTTACTACCGGCTAGTCCGGCATCAACCAATAACGATACGACCGTCTGGCCTATGGCGCCCGTTGGGATCTCTGCTGCCAACGCATCAAGATCGGCATCATCAAGACTGGATACATCGGCGCCACCAAACAATACTTCAGTGACGCGCATCACACTTTCAGTGCGTTCACGTCCATGGACTAGTTCAGTGACTGACCTCGCCAGCAGCTTTTGCGCCGAACGCGCCCCAGGATTGATGGCATGGTTTTCTGCCACCGCCTCAATCTCTTCTTTAGTGAGGAGAGTGTATATCTTCATGTAATCAATGACACCCTCATCATCGACATTCAGCCAGAACTGATAAAACTTATAAACGCTCGTCATAGCAGGGTCGAGCCAAATTGCGCCACCCTCTGATTTGCCAAACTTGACGCCAGTCGCCTTGTTTATGACCAAAGGAGTGCTATAGACATGCGCCTCACCGCCCTCAATACGACGCACGAGGTCAACACCTGTGATAGAGTTGCCCCATTGATCCGCCCCGCATAGCTGTAAAGTCACACCGTGCTGACGGAAAAGATGCAAAAAATCGTAACCTTGAATCAACGAGTAGCTAAACTCGGCATAGCTGATCCCACTGCCACCCTCGCCAAGACGCGCCTGAACAAAATCACGGCCGAGCATCTGCGACAGAGGCACGTGCTTGCCTACCTCACGCAGAAAAGAGAGATAGTTAATATCCTTAAACCAATCATAGTTATCAACCACAGTAAAGGATTTGTCGGCAAAAATCTGGCGATACTGCGCCGCAATACCATCCTTGTTCTCGGCAATCTCTTCGAGAGTCTTCAGACTGCGTTCATCTTTTTTACCGTCCGGGTCACCAATCATACCTGTTGCACCACCCACCAAGAGGAAGGCGTGATGACCAGCATCAATGAAATGGCGCGCCATCATAGCAGCCGCAAAATTACCAATAGTCATGCTGCGGGCACTAGGGTCAACCCCCCAATAGAATGAGATAGGAGCACCGTCTAATGCTGATAAATCGTCATAGGTGGTCTGATTGACAAACCCACGCCACTGTAATTCCTCGGAAAGCTTCATTGTTTCTCCTTATCTGTTGTTATCTTAAAGTATAGCAGAAAATGTTAGTTGCGGGCGGTAGTTTGGTGCTATAATAGATACCAATATTGCTTATGGGGAAAAAGGAACACGTGGCTAAGAAACCATCTAAATCGCGCAAACATAGCGTGTATGCAAACCTCGCGCACAAGCGCAAGACCAAAAAAGACGCCGAAACACGCAAACGTGCGGAATATTTGGCGACGCTACCTAAACATCCTGTGAAGCGGTTCTTTTATCGCTTGCACCCAAAGCGTGTAGCAAAGTTTTGGTTTTCAAAACGCGGCCTCTTACTGTCGCTGAAAATCTTTGGTGTTGCGATCCTCCTTGGCGTTCTATTCGTCGGCGGACTATTTGCCTATTTCCGTAAAGACCTCGATCAGATTCGTCCCGAAGAGCTTGCAAAGCGTGTACAGACTACTGTCTCAAGGTATTATGACCGTAATGGGAATCTACTATGGGAAGATAAAGGAAGTGAAAATTACAAGCTTGTCGTCAAAAGTGAGGAAATCAGTGACTATCTGAAAAAGGCCACCGTCGCCATCGAAGACCGCGACTTTTATAATCACCACGGTGTCAGCCCGTCTGGCATTATGCGTGCGATGATTAACAATACGTCAGGTGACTCTGTCCAAGGTGGCTCTACCTTGACACAGCAACTCGTCAAGCAAGTCTTCTTTACTGCCTCGGGCGAAGCGCAAGAACGAGGTCTGGCGGGTATTCCACGCAAGATCAAAGAGGCTATCCTCGCCATTGAGGTTGAACGCATGTACAACAAGGATCAGATCCTTACCCTCTATCTCAACGAATCACCCTATGGTGGTCGTCGCAACGGAGCTGAATCTGCTGCCCAAACCTACTTTGGTAAAACTGCCAAAGATTTGACCCTTGCTGAAGCAGCCTTGCTCGCAGCGGTTCCGCAAAACCCTTCAGCCTATAACCCCTACAATGCCGCAGGCCATCCCGGCCTCATTAATCGCCAACACTTGGTACTAGATGCGATGGCAAAGGAAGGCTTTATCACTGAACAAGAACGTGATGCTGCTAAAAAAGTTGCGGTACTCGACACCCTCAAGCCCGAAAGTGATCAGTTCGCTGGTATCAAAGCCCCTCATTTTGTCCTGGCTGTTCGCGCCCAGCTCCAACAAGAGTTAGGGGCAGCGACCGTCGGGAAAGGTGGTCTTGTAGTCAAAACAACGCTTGATCTACGCATCCAAGAAAAGCTGGAGTCGGAGATGAAGTCATTCTTTGATAGTGGCGTTCCCGAGAGCAATGGTATTAGTAATGGTGCGGCGACCGTCGAAGATACCCAAAGTGGCCAGGTCGTCGCCCTTCTTGGTAGTCGAGACTTTAGCTATACCGGGTTTGGCCAGGACAACGCCTCTACGGCCTTCATCCAGCCTGGTTCAACCGTCAAACCATTAGTGTTTGCTAAATTATTTGAGGACAAGGGTGAGGGTCAACAAAACTATGGATCGGGTACCGTCCTTAAAGACGAGCGCATTGATAGTATTTACGGTGCAAAACTAAACAACTGGGACAATCGTTTTATGGGCAATCTGACGATTCGACAAGGTCTGGCATTGTCACGTAACATTCCGGCTGTTAAGGCGATGTATATCAATGGGGTTGATGAAACTCTTTCAAAGATCCATGAGATCGGTGCCACGAGTTACTGTACTCAAGAAGCGGCCGCAGGTGTTGGTCTTTCCTCAGCAATTGGTGGTTGTGGTGTCAAGCAAGTTGACATTGTTAACGCCTATGCCACCCTCGGACGATCTGGTACCTACAAGCCATCAACCATGGTGCTAGAAGTCAAGAATAACAGCGGCGAAGTTATCAAACAGTGGAAAGACGAGAGCAAGCAAGTCCTCGATCCACAAATCACCTACATCTTGGCTGATATTCTGTCTGATCCAGATGCGCGCGCCTCTCTCCACGGTCGCTACCCTCTCGGCCTCAATGTTGACGGTGTTCGCACCGCTGGTAAGACTGGTACTTCTGACCGTGACAGCAAACCAAAAGATCTTTGGATCATGAATTACAGTCCCGCCCTCACTATGGGGCTATGGCTAGGTAACTCTGATACTAGCACGATTCGCACCTCTAACTCGGTCTTAGGTGGGCCGATCGTCAGCAACGTCCTCGCCTATGCACACAAAGACGTCTACGCACCAGAAGGCAAATGGAAATCAGGCGATTGGTTTGCGCGCCCCGATGGATTGCAGCAACAAGGCAAAGAACTGTACCCTTCATGGTGGAACAAGAGCCAAGGTCAGACCAAACAAAAGCTTACCTTTGACCGTGTCTCTAAGTTCAAGGCTACTGACTGTACGCCGGATGCAGCTAAGATAGAATTAGAAGTTCTCAAGAGCATTGACCCTGTTACCAAGAAAGACGCCTTCATTGCGCCAGACGGCTATGATGCCAGCAAGGAAGATGATAAGCACCGTTGTGGTAGTGACGTCAAACCCTCTGCTTCGATCAGCGGCTACAGCTCATCAGGTGGCGGTATCGTCAGCTTTACCATCAGCCAGGGCACCTTTGCCGTTCGGAGTGTTGAGATCTTCGTCGACGGCAAATCAGTCGGTAGTGTCTCAGGAAGCGCAACCTCGGCAATCGTTGGACCTGTCACTTCAGGCAAAAAGATCAGCATCATTGTCACTGACGAGGGCTACTACACAGGCACTTCCAATACCTATACCGTATCCGGCTCGAGTTGAAGGGATCGGGATCGTAATAGAAATAATAGATAGCAATAATAATCTATAAGTAAAAGTGAGGCGGTATGCCTCACTTTTTCGCCAACAAGAAACCCTGCTCTACTCCTGACTGTTAACAAGTTCAATCAAGCGAGACTCATTATCACGCTTTTTTGGCGTGCGATGATGTCGCTGAGGAGATGGTTGAGGCTTTGACTGGGTGTTTTCGTCGTTCACTTTTGGCTGTGTAGTGGGCGCCTGTTTTGCACGATGATTTGCATGGCGCTGATTAGGTTTTGTCTGAGGTTGTTTTGATGTTGGCGAGGGATGTTTCGTCTCACTTGTCTTTTCCGGCACAACCCGACGACCTTTACCATGTGATGGCACCTGCTGTTGCTTGACTGGTTCAGTCAAGCGCGCAAACATCATCTTACCAGCAGCCGTTTGCAAGCTACGAATAACTTCCACCTCAACAACACTCCCAATCTTGGATTTAGCCTGTTCGACAACCACCATAGTGCCATCATCAAGGTGTCCAACCGCCTGGGTATTATCGTTCCCCTTGGTCGTCAGTGCCAGTGTTACTTTCTCGCCTGGCAAGTAGGCCATGCGCAGACTCATTGCGAGATCGTTGACATTGAGGACCGCGATACTTTCCACCTGAGCAACCTTGTTCAGATTGTAATCAATCGTACAGACGGCGCCTCCATGCTGTTTAGCGAGCTTTAATAGTCGTTCATCAACACCTTCTTCGGCGCGGCTTCCGTCTTGGAATATCTCAACCTTGACGGTATCAAGCGCCTGAAGCTCCCTGACAATATCTAGTCCATGGCGTGCTCGAGCGCGTTTTTCACTGTCGGCATTATCGGCCAAAAATTGTAATTCACCGATCACACTACGGGGAATCATCAGCGTATCAGAGATGAATCCCGACTGAGCCACGGCAATAATGCGACCATCAATCAGTACCGACGTATCGACGAAGATCGGTCGCCCTGCACGCACTTTACCGCCCAAAACATGAGGGGTTTTTGTTAATATATAGGTTAGTTCTGCCAGAATTAGCAGTAACAAAATGATCATTAATGTATCCATTTGTTTTCCTCCGACTACGTGACGTAGTCAATCAAAGCTTGGCGAATATCGCCAACGCCAGTAATAAAATCGTTTTTTGCCGAGCTTTTAGGAGCAACCGCACGGGTAAAGCCCAGTTTACGTGCCTCGGCAACACGTTTATCCACTCCGATGACGCTCCGTACTTCACCGCCTAGGCCAACCTCACCAAACACTACCGTCCCAGCATCAACCGTTCGCCCAGCCGCCGCACTGGCAATTGCCATACAGATCGCCAAATCAGCTGCTTGGTCCTGCAGCTTTAGACCGCCGACGACATTGACGTAAATGTCTTTATCCGATAAGTTCAATTTTGTCCGTCGTTCCAAAACGGCAATCAGAAGGTTAAGTCGGTTCAGGTCAAAACCCGAGGCGGTACGCTTAGGATACCCGAAACTGGTCGGGTTGACAAGGGCCTGGATCTCGACTAGTAGCGGTCGCGTGCCTTCAAGCGTCGCCAAAACAACCGATCCATCAGCGTTCTGCCGTTCTGCTAACAAAGCAGCCGAGGGATTCTCAACCACTCGCAGCCCTTCCTCATACATTTCAAATATCGCCGCCTCAGCCGTCGACCCATAGCGATTCTTCACGGCGCGTACCACCTTGAACCCCCCGTAACGATCACCTTCAAACTGCAGCACCACGTCGACCAAATGCTCCAACACCTTTGGCCCGGCGATACTGCCCTCCTTGGTGACGTGCCCTACCAGGATGACAGCTGCGCCCGTTTCTTTGGCGGCACGAATAATAACATTACTACTGTTGGTAATTTGACTGACCGTACCTGGCGCACTCGTAATTTCCTCCAGTCCTAATGTCTGAATCGAATCAATAATGACTAATTTATGCGCCCCGGCGCGAATCGTCGCAGCAATATCATCAGCACTAGTGCTTGCCACAAAACTAAGCTGTTCGCTACGGTTGGCCCCTAACCTCTCGGCACGAAGACGCACTTGGCTCGCCGATTCCTCACCGCTCACATACAAGGTGGGCGCCTCCGTAGCAATAGCAGCCGTAATTTGCAGTAACAGCGTGCTCTTGCCGATTCCAGGTTGCCCCGCAAGTAAAATGACTCCTCCCGGCAAGATACCACCACCGAGCACCGTATCAAGGTCGGCAATACCCGTGCTCAATCGCTTGAGGCTGTCTTCACGACTAATCGACTGTAATGTCTGTGCCTCGAGGACCTTGCCACTGGTACGCGCCCGCGCAACGACCGACTTGCCAGCATCAACCGCTTGCTCTACCAACGTATTCCACTCGCCGCAGTTTTCACATTTCCCTGTCCACTTGCTATAACTGGCGCCACAGTTTTGGCAGATGAATTGTGTTTTTGCTTTAGCCATTAGTTCTAGTGTACACCTATTTCTCTATTGTCGCTTGGGTTTTCACGCTGTCAACACTGTCGGTCAGGGTCTCGGCTCGAATAGCAAGCTGATTATATTGTTGCAACTTCTGATTATATTGCTCTCGCCTCACATCCAACTGTCGTTCTTGCTGGTCCAAAGCCTCACCACGTGCCATGAGGTTGCTACGACGCGCGTTATAGGCGTTGACCGCACCAGCATCTGTCCGGTCCAGCGCCTCGTAACTGTTGTTATGAGCGATAATGTCCTGATCAAGCTGCATCACCGCCTGATTATGGGCGGCAATATCCTGATTTAATATCGTCACCGTCGTCTCGATTTCTTGCCGTAAGGCTTCGGCTTGTTGCTGTAATGAGGTAAATACCGCCTCGTACCGTGCATGTAGCCGCACCACCTCCTGACGGTCAGTAAAGTACTGAGCAAAATGATGCTCTAGATCCTCCCCAAGGTCGCCACTTTCAGTTCCAAGGATACTGTGTAACTCGTTTGCGCGTTCTCCTGGTTGTTGCCGCTCATAATAGGCCATTCGCTCCTCGAGCGCCGGTGTCTTCACCTTATCGTATGCCTGCTCAAGGAGTGCCCCTAGTCGCGTTCGTTCACTATCGGACAGTCGCTGCCAAGCGGCATGCAACATCTCGTGCGCTGCCGTGACCTCCTTGATACCGTCAAGTTCGTCGTTACTCACATTATACAAATAGATACGCAGACCATCGTAGCACCCCAAGATAGCCGTTGAGGTCTCACGCCTCGTACATTGTTGGTTAAAAGTAGCCGCACCGCTAATCTGCGGTTGACTCGCATAAAAAAGGAAGGTCCCTTGTTGATTCATCGTTGCCCGCTGAGCAATGGCGGCCACTTCGGCTGATGGCGTATAATTTTGTACAACCATCCAATCCTGTATATATTGACGATTCAGCCATACCCAGGCCGCTCCGACAACAATGACAATCGCCGCAACGCCGGCAAACGCCCCACTACGTCTCGCGTGTGACATCCAATACCACCTTGCCCTTAACGGCGCGCGCCGTCACCACATCACCTGGCTCGTAGGTGCCTGCTAAGATACCGTCGGCCAAGAGGTGTTCTAGATCATCTTGAATCATGCGGCGAAGAGGGCGAGCACCATATATTTCGTCGTACCCCTTTGTGATAAGTAATCGCTTGGCCGATGATGCCACCGCCAAGTGAATACCCTTGCGCACAATGCGTTCCTGTAATTCGGCAATGAGATTATCAAATATCTTACCTACTTCTCTCTTGGTAAGGGCACGGAATGTGACGATTGCGTCAAACCGGTTGATGAGCTCTGGACGCATCATGCGTTCAAGTGCTTCGCGGGCAGCGACAGTGTTTTTTTCATGCTCGTCATCAAGCGCCTTGTTGTCGGCGCGCGAGGTAGCATAAAAACCAAGGCTTGCCTCTTTTCGCATCTTGTCAGCCCCAAGGTTACTCGTCAAAATAATAATCGTGTTACTGAAGTTGACCTTTCGTCCCTTGGCATCCGTCAGTGTCCCGTCTTCCAGAAGCTGCAGCAGCAACTGAAACACCTCGGGATGTGCTTTTTCGATTTCATCGAAAAGCACCACGCTATATGGCTGACGACGAATCTTGTCAGTTAATTGTCCGCCGTCCTCGTAGCCAACGTACCCAGCCGGCGCACCTAAGAGCCGCGAGGTATTATGCTTCTCGCCAAATTCACTCATGTCAATCTTGATGAGCGCATCGTCACTGCCAAATACCTCACGCGCCAGTACTTTGGCAAGTTCCGTCTTGCCGACGCCAGTTGGACCCATGAAGACAAATGAACCGATGGGGCGTTTCGTACTTGCAACTCCACTTCGGCTCCGACGAACTGCTTTGGCAACGCGCTCCAAGGCCTCGCGTTGGCCAATGATATACTTACCCAGATGCTTTTCTAATTGACGAAGCATCTTTGCCTCCGAGCGCTGCACTCGGCTGACCGGGATACCCGTCATTGTCGCAATTGCCTGTGCAATGTCATCATCAGATAGGGCAATCGGGGTCTTCTTTTCAAAGGCTTCTTTTGTCTCGTTTAATTTTTCATTCAGCTGACTAATACGAGTCTTATACAGCGCGGCTCGTTCATAATCCTCTGCCAGCACCGCTTCCTCCATTTTTTCATTGAGGTTCTTCAGCTGTTTCATATAATCACGGACTTTGCTCGGCTTGCGACCCGAACGGACACGCACCAGTGATGCCGCCTCATCAATCACATCAATTGCCTTGTCCGGCATAAAACGTTCGGACACATACCGATCAGCCATATATACCGCCTGTTCGATAATGTCATCCGCCATTGTCACGCCATGGTGGGCCTCATAGTGCCCCTTGAGACCTTTGAGAATAGCAATTGTATCCTTAAGGCTTGGCTCTGGCACGACAATAGACTGAAACCGACGATCTAATGCAGCGTCCTTCTCAATATGCTTGCGATATTCATCCAAGGTGGTTGCCCCGATCAGGCGCAGCTCACCACGTGCCAATACTGGCTTGAGCATATTGGCAGCATCAAGGGCACCCTCGGCCGCTCCAGCGCCAACCAGCAGATGCAATTCATCAATAAAGACGATGGTGTTCTTTTGCTGGCGCAACTCACTGGTAACTTTCTTTAGTCGTTCTTCAAACTCACCACGGTATTTCGTCCCTGCAATCATTGCCGTCAAATCAAGTTGGACTATACGTTTATCAAGCAGATAATCAGGAACATCCTCGTGGACAATACGCTGCGCCAGACCTTCGACGATTGCCGTCTTACCGACGCCAGGCTCGCCAATCAATACTGGATTGTTTTTGGTGCGACGACTAAGGATAGTCACCATGCGTTCAATCTGACTGTCGCGACCAATCACCGGATCCAGTTCACCACGCTTGGCGCGGGCCGTCAGATCAATACCAAAAATACCAAGGGCACCGCCATCTTTTTTGCGCCTAGGCATTTCCGTCTCGGTTGCTGCGTTATGTAACCCGCTGGTATTACGGTCAAAGAACTCTTCCAATTCGCTCGTCAGTTCCGCCACATTGACATCCATGTCTCGCAGTAACACCGTTGCACGAGCATTCTTTTGGCTCAGAATACTATAAAGAATATGTTCGGTACCGAGGTAATCTTGATGAAATTCCTGGGCAATCTCCCAACTCATTTTGAGGGTCAATTTTGCCGTCTCAGACAGTCCCTTGGCGCCCGTATCGATAACCAGTGTGCGAGGTGTCATATTTAACGCCATCTCAGCTCTATCTAGTGTAATGCCAGCATCTGCGAGTAGCTTAGCACCGACCGATGAACCTTGAGCAAGGACGCCCAGCAATAGATGTTCAGTGCCGATATAGGCGCTACCATACCCTTGGGCAATAGAGCCAGCATGCTGCAGGCTAATGCGGGCATTGTCCGTTAAGTGCGTGATAAATTCTGCAAAATCATCTGCCATATATCTATTGTCTCGCCTCCTTGTTCATAGCGCAAGTACTCATCGCTATGCTCATGGTTCTATTGTAACGCAAAATTAGCACTCTCGTCAATAGAGTGCTAATTTTGTTATTTTCGTATTACTTAGCAGCACGTAGTTTCTTGAAGAGTGTATTCTGCACCGTCTTCGTAGCGGCAACCTCCTGGGTCTGCTCTTCACCTTGACACATTACATTCTGAGGGTGCACGTAGTAGTATGCTTCGTCTCCTACCACCACGAACATATCCGAATAGTCGCTATCGGCAGCCACCTCACCCCAAGTTCTATTTGCCCAGGCACCGTTCATTTCGTTGGTTTTATAAGGTGTCGTTTCGTTTATTTTACCTGCTCGCACAATCACACCTGTACCTACCACACCACAGTTACCGATTTGCGTACGAATTTCATAGCGATCACCTCCGTCGTACGTCTCATAGACCGCCGTATATTTTGTCGTGACATCCCCCAGAGGAATCTCAACTCCGTAATTCGAAAGAGACAGGACTGATTCGACTGGCGTATTGTCAGACGTATCAGTCTTTGGCGTCTCTTCAACTTTGGTCGTATTGTCAGTATCGTTTGCTGCGTCTTGTTTTTGAATAAAGTTCTGCCAAAAGATCCAGCCAAGTGCAGCGATAAGCGCCACCACTAGTACAATAATTATAATGGTGTGTGCCTCGCCCTTTTGAGATCGTCCAATTACCTGTGTCATTTTCCTACTCCTCTGAAATAATAGTGCTAATGCTTTTATCATAGAGCAGATGTATAAAAATAAAAAGTCCCTCGAAACTGAGGGACTTTTCTATCAAATACCTGCAGGGTTCTTATTCGGCAGATTCTTCAATTGCCGAGAAGAGATCGTCTTCGATATTCTTCTTTGGTTTTGGTTCGGCCTTTTCAGGTGCAGCCGTTTCGATATCCAGCTCATAGCCCGTCAGTCGGCTTGCCAGGCGAACGTTCTGGCCAGCTCGACCGATAGCAATTGACTGCTGGTCTTCGTTAACAAAGACAGTCGCACGCTTTTTATCCTCATCAATGGCAACTTTGACTACCTCGGCTGGTGACAATGCATTCTTAATGAACTGCACTGGTTCTTCGTCGTAGGTAACAATATCGATCTTTTCTTGATCACCAATTTCGTTCATAACCGCCTGGACACGAGTACCGTGACCACCAACGAAGGTACCGACTGGATCAACGCCAGGAACACTACTGGCAACCGCCAACTTGGTACGGCGACCAGCCTCACGGGCGATGGCTTTGATCTCGACCGCACCGGTCTCTAGTTCTGGTACTTCTTGGCGGAACAAATATTCCACAAAAGCTTCATTGCCACGACTAAGAATCAGCTGCGGACCGCGGTTATCGCGCTCGATATCTTTGATGAATACCTTGATGCGTGAACCAATACTGTAAAATTCGCCTTGGATTTGTTCGCTCTGGGGAATAATACCAACGGCCTTTCCTAGCTCGACGCGGATCACACGTGGCTCAACACGCTGGACCGTACCATTCACCACCGTACCAATCTTGTCTTCATACTCAGCCAAGACGACTTCGCGCTCGGCTTCACGCAGACGCTGCAAGACAACTTGCTTGGCGGTCTGAGCAGCAACGCGGCCAAAGCTCTTAACCTCATGCTTCTCCTCGATGATATCACCAATTTCGGCATCCTTCTTTACCTTGCGGGCATCGTCAAGACTGATCTCAACCGCATCGCTGCCGACAATTTCTACGACTTCACGCGCAACGAATACATCCGCCGTACCGTCATTAACGTTTAATTCCGCACGAACCTCTTGGTCGCGTTCACCATTATCACGGCGCCAGGCTGCAGCAATAGCTTGCTCGATAACACTGAGTACGACATCCTCGGGAAGATTCTTCTCCTCGGCAATCGTTCGAACCGCAAGTGTTAGTTGTTTGAGATTAATCTCATCCATAGATTTTCCTTTCTTTATGAAAAAATCCGACCTGCTGGCCGGAACTGTACATCACTAAATATATCATACCGTTACTACAAAGGCAACTGCTGTCCAGGGCAAAGGCGCAAGACTCGCTCCATCGCTTCTTTCTCGGCTGGCGTGACCCAAAGGACATATTTTTGTTTGACAGCGATTTGCCGCGCGACATATTGACAGCGAAATGGCTTGTTCGGCGGCAGCCACGTGGCGGCGTCACCGTCAGATTTCTGCTGGTTGGCCGCACCATCTACTGCTAGTAGATTCAATGGATCGTTCGCCAGCAAGACACGCTCTTCAGGTGTCAGCGCCTGCGCACCAGTCTGCCAGGCATTACTAAGGGCGACGACATGGTCAATCTGTATCAATTGGCTCGTCTCGGGACCACGAATAAACCGTATAACCTCTCCCGTATAGGGATCACTTAACATACCTGACACTACTTTGCATGACTGGTCAGTAACGACCTCCGCAAGGTCACGATATAAGATGGTGTTGCGCGTATCGCATCCACCGACACTCGTCCAACCATTGCCGAATTCAGTCCGAGCATACCCGGTCTTGGCCGCCCGTCCTTTTACTTCCAGCCGATCAAGTGCCTTGACTGCGGCACCTGTCTCCACCTGAGCACCCTGAATAGCATCATCCTTAGGTGACACTGGTTGCCACATATCCGGGGTTGTACCTAACAGTATTCCAAAAATAACCAGCGAACATACCACTACAACTACCCGACGCCAGCGAAATTTCTGCATATACCTAGTGTACAATGGAATATATGACTACAGTATCTCGCCTCATTAAGACTTTTTCACCAACCCACTATGACTTATCCTTGATTATCGACCGTACTGGCCGCACCTTTAACGGCACCGTTACCATCAAAGGTCAGCTGGTTGCTCCGAGTAGTTACCTCCCTCTTCATACAAAAGACCTTGTTATCACCAAGGTAGTTCTGAACGGCAAAACCGGTACCTATGAAATGCAAGAAGATGGCGAGTTAAGAATTGAGCAGTCTTCCCCTGACCTTGGCGAACACATCGTCGTTATCGAGTTCCAAGGCGTCATCACCGATGCAATGCACGGCATGTATCCCTGCTATTTCGAACATGACGGCGTCAAAAAAGAACTGATCGCCACCCAGTTTGAGAGTCATCATGCTCGCGAGGTCTTTCCTTGCATTGACGAGCCAGAGGCAAAAGCAACCTTCGACGTCACCCTTACGACCGAACAAAATGTTGAGGTATTAGGTAACATGCCAATCGATTGGCAGCGCAGCGAGAATAACCAATTAGTGACGGCATTTCAGACCACTCCTCGGATGAGCACCTACCTGCTGGCGTGGGTAGTAGGTGAATTACACCGCAAAACCGCCACGACAAAGAACAATGTTGCGGTTAGCGTGTGGGCAACTCCAGCCCAACCGGCCGCAGCGCTTGATTTTCCATTAGAAGTCGCCGTCCGGGCCATTGAATTTTATGAGGAATACTACGGCGTTGCCTATCCTTTACCAAAGGCCGATCATGTCGCCCTGCCTGATTTCAGCGCTGGCGCCATGGAGAACTGGGGGCTCATCACTTACCGCGAGATCGCCCTACTGGCTGACCCAGCTACGACGAGCATTGCCAGCAAGCAATATATCGCTACTGTTATTGCCCACGAGTTAGCCCACCAATGGTTTGGCAACCTCGTCACAATGAAGTGGTGGAACAATCTGTGGCTGAACGAAAGCTTTGCTAACATGATGGAATACGTCGCCGTTGATGCCCTCTATCCCGAATGGAATATATGGCTCGAACAAGCCTCTAACGAAAACGTTATTGCTCTCAGGCGCGATGCCATTGACGGCGTTCAGTCGGTCCAGGTAGATGTTAATCATCCAGACGAGATCAGCACTCTCTTCGATGGCGCGATTGTCTATGCCAAGGGCGGTAGGTTACTGCGTATGCTGCAGTCGTACGTTGGCGAAGATGCCTTCCGTACCGGTCTCACTGCCTATTTCAATCAGTTTGCCTACCAAAACACCGAAGGTGATGATCTATGGAATGCCATTGCGGATGCAAGTGGCAAAGATATCACTGGCCTGATGAATACCTGGATCTCTCAATCAGGCTATCCTATTGTGCACGCCACCCTTGCCGATAGTACATTGACACTGCGTCAAGAACAGTTCTTTATCGGCGAGCACCAACCATCAGAGAAGCTATGGCCAATCCCTCTCGCATCGACCAGCCCTGCCGTTCCGACACTCCTCGAAAAACGCGAGATCTCTGTACCACTCGACAACACTTCTCTGTTACTGCTTAACACGAATGCTACCGCTCATTATCTGCCTCATTATGATGAGACATTGACGGCAATGATTCTCGATGCCATTAAAAAGGGAGCATTGACAGAAATTGATCGCCTATCCTTCTTGAATGATGTCATTCTGCTTGCCCGCGCCAGTGTGATAACGACGGCTGATTTATTGCCAATCCTCGAGGCATACAAAAATGAAACCAGTGAACCAGTATGGAACCTTATCGCCATGACACTGGCCGAGCTGCGGAAGTTTGTCGAAGACGATGAGGCCGCTGAAAAGGCACTACGAGCCCTTTCGGCCGATGTCGCTAGGGCGCAGTATGATCGTCTTGGCTGGACACCTGCTACAAATGAAGCCGAGGAAGACACAAAACTACGTAGCCTGATTATCAGTTTGATGATTTACGGCGAGGACGAAGCAGCGATTAACCAAGCAGTTCAGTTGTACGACGCGACTGCCGTGGATGCACTTGACCCTGAACTCCGATCCGTCATCCTTAGTAGTGTCGTTCGCCACGACGAATCGGGGACAGTGGTCGACAATTTGTTAACGCTTTATCAGCAAACTCAAAACGCGGAACTCGCCATGGACCTTTGTGTTGGCCTTACGTCAACCAAGCAGCCTGCCAAGATTGACCTCCTGCTTGAGGCGATGCAAAACGCTGATATCGTCCGCCCACAAGATGTTGCCCGTTGGTTTGTCTACCTTATCCGCGGCAAAGATTCGCGTGGCAAAACCTGGCAATGGGTGCGAGACAGCTGGCCATGGATTGAAAAGACGTTTGGTGGTGACAAAAGTTATGATGATTATCCGCGATATGCCGCAACCGGACTAACAACCGAACAGCAACTGCAAGAATACAAAGAGTTCTTCGGACCAAAACAGTCTATTCCTGTTTTGTCTCGCGTTATCACCCTAGGTATGAGCGAAATTGATGCCCGCGTAACATTAATCAAGCAAGATAAGGCGGCGGTCATTGCCGCCCTGACGACAAAGCAATAGCATGAACTCTTACCCTCCGGAATTAATCGCAACATTGCGCGCTGGCGGCGTGGCCGTTATTCGCACCGACACCTTATATGGTATTGTGGGGCGTGCCGATATTCAGGCAACTGTCGAACGTATCTACCAGATCAAAGGACGATCACCTGACAAATCGCCAATTGTTCTCATCAGCGACCCGGCCGACATGTTTGACACCTACAGCCCCGCAACACTAGAGATGCTGCAGTCGTGTTGGCCTGGACCCAACAGTATCATCTTGCCGAGCCGTGAGGACCCGACCTGGATCACCAGAGGCAACGAATCCATCGCCTACCGACTACCGGCGCACGAACCCTTGCAGGAATTATTGCGATCGGTCGGGCCATTGGCCGCACCCAGTGCTAACCCTGAATCATCGCCACCTGCCATGACGATTGACCAAGCAAAAAAATACTTTGGTGATACTGTTGACTACTATCACGATGGAGGCCCGGTAATTAACCAGGCAGCTTCGTCTCTCTTTCGCTATCATGATGGCGACCTAACTCGCCTACGATAAAGAGAACTCCTTTATCCGTCAATTATCTCCACCCAGTCTTCGACGTTAAACATTTCCCCCGTCACGGCCGCCGCGGCGCCCGATGATAGTCGTGGCATGTATAGTTTGGCGGATTGCATATACTCATTCTCGTCAACGAAGTTTTTGGCCTATTCCACATCACCTAAAGTATCGTCATACATCACATCAGCATACAGCGGTGGCCGACCGCTCACCGATTCGGTTGAGCCAGTCACATACTCGTCTAGGTCTTCCCAGGGCAACGACGAGCGAATGCGCTTGCGGCTACTCAGAGAAACGACGGTCGAACCTGAGCGCGTAATCGTCAGGCTTGGTGGCGTCGACGATACTTGGGCCGGTGCCCACACATGGTTCATCCCGGCCGGACACTCATGGATGGTTGGCGTACCATTGACCGTTATCGTCACTGTGGCCGGTGCCTTGAGAAATACCAGCGCCGATACACGATTTACCGGCGTCGCGCCATTGGAGAAATTCGGCCATCCAGTCGAGTTGTAGGATACGGTCCGCATGCTTGTCCCCGTGGGCGGTGTGCCGGTATATGTCGTCCCCTGCACCATTTGGCGACGGTGTGCTATATACGCCACATCGCGTATGATTGGCGGCGGCGAACCCGTCTTGAACCAGACGTTGAAGTACGCTAGGATTTCCATCCAATTACGCTTGGAGCCGCTCGACGGCATGAGGTGCGTGTGCTCGGGAAAGTCATTGAGCGTGTTCCAGCACATACCGCCGACATTCGGCTTGTCTATCGCGTTCATAGCTGAGGTAATCAGCTGCTCAAACCCGCGCGGTTCCCAGGCACGAGGACTCCCGGGGCTCGCCGGGTTGGTACCACCTCGCGGATAGTAGCCGCGTGCCGAGCATGGCGACAGCCACGGCTGCGCAAAACTTGACTGAGCTCTGATGGCTGCATTGGCATTGTTGTCGTTTGCTCCAGCCGATATTACCGGGTCGCGTTCACCGAAGCGCGAACACGCATCAAACACTGGCGTGCCGGCATTGTACTGGGCGTGCAAATCATACCAGGTGCCCGACTGATAAATAACCCAAAGATATGGATTTGGTATCCCGCCTGCGATAAGCGACGAACGAAGCGCCTGCCAGACAGCTTTGGCGTTTGCTGTGTAATTGGTGCTATTGGCGTCCGGTCCGGCTTGATTAGGGCTATAGCAGATGAATACCGGCCGGCCATCCTTGTGCCAGAATCCAGCCGACTTAGTAGCATAGAGATTCGCCAGCGCAGCACCGCCCGTGCTCATAGAACTGGTCGTATCCGCGATTGACGTCGACCCGTCAACCCATGGCGTCCAGTACACGCCAGCCTCAATCGCCGCATCCAGCCAGCGCGTTGCCCGTATGAACTCAGTACTTCCGGTGTTGTTGCTCGGAAAATGCGGCGCGACCACATCCATGCCATTGCGCGCTAGCTCGGCCACCCAGTCGCGCACATCGGCAGACTCCGCTTGGGCAGTTGTCAGGCCGGCACGGCTGGCTCGGCGTATCGGCCAGTCGCGGCATTCGCCGCCCGCTTGCTGCCACGCCTCAGCCGCATTGGGCGGATATGCGCCTGTCGTTGGGTCAGCCCGCCAGTTATTGAGCCAGTAGTCACTGGCACCACTCAGCTGGTTGACGTTCGATACATTAACGATAAAGTTGCCCATCGGGTGCCCGACGACAGGCTTGCCGGCCGCCAATACTTCGGCTTTGGGCATGTCAAAGGCCAACCACGGTGTATAATCGACGTTTTGCGGCGGTTGAGTAGTGATAGCGGCAGCTCGTATACGTCTTGCAAGCATTAGTATTTACCTATTATACCGCGTTACGGCCCCTCTTGTATCTGCGGGTCAAACTGACCAGCAGTGCCGCGAATCGATGAGAACTTGAAGTACTGCATGTCGTCCTTATCAGGATATTGCATGACGTTTACCGGGGACGTGATTGCCGCTACCGTCTGGCTGCTGCGCGTCGCCGTCGCCTTGACCTGGCCATATGCCAGCGGATAATACTGACTATTCATACCGGTGGGAGCAGCGTAGGTATACGTGTTACTACCGATGTTGACCGTTACTGTGGCAGGCGCCGTCAAAAACGTCAGAATCTCGACGGAGTTATTTTTCGGTGAAATATTCGCGCCGCGATTCCACTGCTCGAAGAATTTGGTCTGCGCACCAGTAATAGTGGAGTTCCAAAACTGATTGCGGTGCGCAATGTACATAGCGTCGCGCAGGATAGTTGGATAGCTGCCGGTCTTGAGCCGATGAATGTAATAGGCAGAAATATCGAGATTGGCGTAGCCTGCAGCGACCGAAGGGGCGACTTCCCCGCCCTCGGAATAGTCATTCCAGGTCACCAACTGAGCCCATTCCCAGTTTTCACGAATAGCTTTGAGCCAGTGCTCACGTAGCGACGCGAAACCGATTGCTTCGTCAGCCACTGGGTTATAGCTGTTACGCGAATTGGTGCGGACGTTTTGCGGCACAATGGGGCCGCAATGGCCTTCCCCGCGACCGCGTGAGTTATTAGCTTGATTACTGGCGGTGAGTACAAGGTTCGGGTCGGCACCGTATCCCCATGACCCCGTGACATATTTCCAGCTGTAGCCGCCGTAGTTGGCAGCTTGGTTGAAGTTATTGAATACGGCGATAAACGCCACATCAAGGTTATAGCGATTCTTGAGTGACGCAAACACGCTGTTCCACCACGCCGCAGTTTGCCCTTCGGCCTTAAAGCTTGCCACCACGTAGCGGCCGTCTGGCAAGAAGTACGCCGTCGGGCGCAGGGCGCTTGAACCACTTTTTGACCAATTACCACTGCCCGGCATGTTCAGGTTCGTAAAGGCGAAGTACGCGATGCGGTCGGCCACTACATTGACATCACCGGCCTCTGCCATACTGCCAGTGCCATCGACCATCGGCACAACCATAAAGTCGCCATCCGGCCGTTGGTCGGCAGCGGCCTGGACAACTTTCGTGATGATAGTCCAGTTATTGCCGCTTGAGCCTAAGATATCCACGAAGAAACCGTCTAGCCCACTCGCATAAGCCCGGTCAACATCATCACGCGCGTCAAGTAAACGAAAGTCACCGCCCCGCGGCGCTCGCCCCTGTGGCCGATTCCTCAGGAACCCGCCAGCCGAGGCATGCACCCCGCCCTCACCATTTGCCGCGATATAATTACGTGCATAGTAATCATTGGTTGGCGTGGCGTCATCCAGCGAGATAGGAAATGGCGGAAAATAATGCCCCAGCACCTTGCGCGGGCTAGCAGCCAGCGCAGTATGGTCCATCGCAAAAAACAATCCCGGTGATGGAGTGCCGATAGGCGGCAATAGTGAAGCGGATTGCAATCGTCGGGCAAATCTACTCATGTTATCCCCTAGTTCAATCGGTTAAATGCGTCGGCAGCCAACGCTTGATGCCCCGCATAGGTTGGATGGATGTTATCAGCAATCTTCTCCAGGTTATCGATAGCAACGTTCAAATATGGTACGTTATGCGCCGCACATGCCGCCTGTATTGCCGCTCGTACTGGTGCTTGGCCTGATTCAGATGCAGTTGGCAGTACATAGCGCTCCGGTATGCTTGCGAATAACGCCAGCAATGACTCGACCGCCGCTTGCAGCCCGCCCGAAACATCATTCCTCCCGCCAGCTATCACGATTGCTGCCGGATTCATTGCCAGGATATCTGCGACACGGCCGTCAAACGACGAGGCTGATTCGCCACTAATATCTGTAATAAATCCCGTGCCACCGATTCCCGCCTGCACGACGCAGTCGGCCCCCATCTTGAGTGCCAACTGCCAAGCAAAGGTTTCGACTGGCGAGGAGCCTGTCGCACCATTGACATAGGAATCCCCCAACACCACAACCGTGCGACTGGGCGTCGGCGCTTTGGTAACGCTGGCGCCGCTATTGACCGCCACACCACCAAATCGTCCCATAGTCTGGTTCATACCGTATACAGTGATTCGGCGGCTGCGGCTATCTGGAAATGTCAGCTTGACTGCCGCACCAGCACCGGCATTCGGCGGGCTGGTCATCATAAGTGGGTGCTCGTCTACACGCAAACCATCTACCATCACCAGACCGAAACGTCCATTGGTTGCGGCGGCATTGAGCCGATATTCTATGTCGGTTGCGTTCGTTACGAGGTCGACATTCATGAGCCAATACGCTGCTTGTGGCGACCCGCCAGGCTTGTAGTCGGTGCGGACATAGTTGCCTGGGTTGCTCGGCTCACCCGCTGCAGACGGTATACCCGGATAAGCAAATCGTGTTGAACCGGTGAGGTCGAGTGCGTTGGTCGATGATTGCGAGCCGCCCGGCGCCGTTTCGCTAACACCTACTCGCTTCTCACGCAGCCAGCCCGCCGAACCAGCAATCGTCGTCGGTGCCGAAGCTCCAACTGCCGTGGTTACAATAGTCGGCTGATTGTACGACGGCGCAATGCCGCTATAGTCAGGCCACGGACTCACCAGCTTGTATGAACTGGCTGTTACCCCAAAACTCATCCCGCCAATCGCCCCACAACTGCCCATGTGTCAGTTGCCCGTTTTACTAGTTCGGCACCACCGTATTGAGTGGCAATCTTGAGGCCAGGGTCGGCTTGTAAGGTAACACCGCTGGCTGGGGTAATGGTCACTTGGCCAGTACCGGCCTGGAAGAGCATGAGGCGTGTACCAATAGGAAAGGCTGTACTTGCGTTTGAGGGTACCGTGACAGTAACGGCTGTACTACTTGTGAAACTCATGAACTGTCCAGCGTCGGCCAATTGGAAGGTATAGCTGGTGCCAGATTGCGTAGCGAGGGTGTAGGCGTTGCCGACGGGGCCAGTGGCTCCTTGGGGGCCAGTTGCGCCCTGTGGTCCGGTGGCACCGGTCTGTCCAGTTGAGCCGTTGGTGCCTGTGGGGCCGGTAGCACCAGCCGGGCCTTGTGGGCCTGTGGCGCCAGGTTGGCCGTTGGTGCCGGCGGTGCCTTGAGGTCCGGTAGCGCCAGTGCTGCCATCATTTCCGGCAGGACCTGTATTGCCAGCTGTGCCTGGAGTACCCGGAGTACCTGCTGTTCCTTGCGGTCCCGTCGGACCCTGTGGACCACGTACCGTACCAACGTCAGTGAAGGCAGTACCGCTCCAGACATGGAGATGACCATCATCGTTGGTAATCCAGCCTTTACCGGCATCAGCAGGTGTCAGGCCAGTGGGAAGGGCTGCAGCATTGGCCACGCTGCCAGTGATGGTCACACTGGTGCCGTCTGCACCGTCTTGACCATTGTCACCTTTGGGGCCAGTGAAACCTTGAGGACCTTGCGGTCCTGTGGCTCCATGGGCGCCGTCTGTTCCGTTGGTGCCGGGGGTGCCTGGTGTGCCTTGTGGGCCCGTGGCTCCTGGTTGGCCAGGAGTTCCGGGAGTGCCAGGAGTACCTTGGGGTCCAGTGGCACCTTGAGTTCCGGGAGTACCAGCGGTACCTTGTGCACCGGTGGCGCCTGCTGGGCCAGCGATACCTGGAGAGCCTTGGTCGCCTTTGGGGCCGGTGGCACCTGGTTGGCCGTTTGTTCCTGGAGTACCAGCGGTACCTTGTGCACCAGTGGCACCTGCTGGGCCAGCAGGGCCTTGGGTGCCTTGGGAACCCTGTGGTCCTTGAGGGCCTTGCGGTCCCTGAGGACCAGCTGGGCCGGTGGCTCCTTGGGTACCGCCGCCGGAGTTGAGCTTGACTTGAGCGGCAGCGTCAAGGGTAGACTCTGAGACAGAGCCGGACTTGAGAGTACCATCTGGGTTGTGTGACTCGGAGAGGTAGTCGTTGAGGATAGTTCCCCAGTTACCTTTGTCTGAGCCGGGGATGGGTAGTCTTGGCATTTTTTGGTTATCTCCTTTGTTTTATATGATCACAGCTAACATATTAATATGCTCTAATAAATACTAGCCCCCTGGTGGCAGTGCCACCTGTATGGCCGTTGCGTTATAGGTCTGGCTGTTCGGATATACAATAGTCATGGGTTGTGAGATGCCCGTCAGAACTTGGTTATTATATCCCACCGTAATTGTATGGATTTTATTTGCATTACCAGACGGCTGTGATACATAGGCCCAAAGAGACGCCCCACTCAATACTAAATCATTAATGATTTCACCTGCCGTGGTACGCTCCGTAGCAATAGATAACACTAAAGAGTTGGCGGCGGCTGTTGTGATGGTAGGAGTCGTAACTGTGGTAGGTGTGGCATTGACATATCGGTCACCAAAGCCTCCTACCGTCCACGTGGATACCCCTGTGCTACCTGTGCCCCACATCAGCAATGCATTTGTTGCTGCCTGTCCTGACACTTGAAAATCTTGATTTACAGCATCACCCGATTGTTTAATTTTAGCAAAAATACTAGTCTGTAATGTATTCGTCGTTTTTCGCGCCACTAACGTTATCCAGCCGGACGGTGGAACAGGATCGATATTCTGAGTGTAGGCCATGACAACAATCATCCACGAACCATTAGCAACCTCACCGATCGGAGCACGGATCAGGTTGCTTGCTGCATATGAGAAAGAAAGATCTGTAAAGCCCTGTCGCGTGACAACCCCTTCATTACCCGACACCTCAACCGTATGACCCTCGCAAACACCCTCGGTAAGAGTATTGGTGGACGATATATGATACGCAGTCACTCCCGCTTGAGCTGGAGTCGGTGTAGCCGTCAAACAGTAGCCATTGCCATCCGAGGTATACTGGAAATAAGTATGATTACTGGGGTGTAGTAAGTCTGGCGGAGTGCTACCCTCAGGGTACACGCCTTCTGTAGCATAATGCAGGGCAAGTTGAGTGGCTGCATTTTTTAGATCAGCTTTTAAAGTAGTCTCGACGGCTTGAGACTGAATGCCATTATAGATACTCATCGAAATCGCGGCTAGAATAGCAATCACGACGATAGCTACAAGTAGTTCGACAATAGTAAAGCCACGAGCAGTATTCATAGCGTATAGTTT
>CAYMOS010000005.1:0-56318 GCA_964392265.1 uncultured Candidatus Saccharibacteria bacterium | reverse complement strand
CTACAAGTAGTTCGACAATAGTAAAGCCACGAGCAGTATTCATAGCGTATAGTTTACCCCCCCCCCCCCCGCGTACATTCGTCAAGTAATTCCAGACAAGGAGTCGATCCTTCCTGGGCCGTTAGATCATAAATACAACTAGTGAATAGGTAACCACGCTCTGAGCGCAAAATCAGTACCCGACAAATCCGCAACCGCCAGATGAAGATCGCAGTCATTGATTTGATGTTTGAGGATGAAGTACTCCGCAGCAAACTTCATCTGGCGTCGCTTTTTAGCCGTAATTGCAGCCAAGCCGTCACCATGCACTGTATTACGACGATATTTTACCTCAGTGAAGTATATAATATCTTTGTAGCGCGAAATTATATCTATTTCACAAAATTTCGTGCGCCAATTACGATCAATGATTTTATGTCCCTCGCGCTGCAAGTATTCCGCAACTACTTCTTCAGCTCTATCGCCAAGGGACTTTGAAGTTTCGCGAATACGGATGGCCTGTCCAGACCGACTAACAGAGTGTTCAGATTTTTTTGAAATCTGCGACGACGAAAGCAGTGATCTTGATGTCGTACGATATTTCGCCAATGGTGCAAAACTCAATCGATGCTCGGGGGTGACCCCGTACTCTTCTATCGCTGCCCGATGTTTCGCCACGCCATAGCCCGCATGTGCACCAAACCCATACTGCGGATATTCCTCACCCAGTTTCGTCATATAGTGATCACGTTCCACTTTGGCGATGATGCTGGCCGCACTGACACTTGGTACTAAGAGATCAGCCTTCGGCATCGTTTGGACGTACTTTCCCTTGCCGGTGTCTGCCAAAAAATTAATCGTACCGTCAATAATAATCTCCGAATAGAGCACCGTAATCTGTTCGACAGCCCGCCTAGTCGCCAGCCGCAAGGCGGCACTCATACCAATCTCATCTAGCTCTGCCGCCGTTACCCAACCACTAGCATAAGCAGTCGAGTGGCCAGTGATTTCGTCGTACAGCCGTTCGCGTTTTTTCTTGGTCAGTTTTTTGCTATCGGTCAGCCCTTCAATCTGGGCACCACCCAATATGACAGCCCCTACCACTAAAGGTCCTGCCCATGGCCCGCGACCCGCTTCGTCAATCCCAAGAATCATATCTTCATTGTACACAAAAAGCGCCCCAATCGGGGCGCCAAGTATACGCATAGAATCTTATACTTTAGAAACAGATACTATCTTAAACGTTGCAGTTTTTAGCGATTCATATTTATCACTCTGAACGAGCGTGAATGCATCAAAATCTTGCGACTGACCCGCATTCAAGTCACTAGCGTACACCGTATCATCATCGATACGCTTGCCGTCTGCATCGACAGCTTCGATTTTGATACTAAATGATTGCTTCTCACTCGTCTTGTTAGTTACCGTCACCACCATTTTGGAACTTTGAATACCGTATTCGTCCTCGGTAACAGCAAACTCGCCCATCTCGACCGCAATATCATTTTTGAGGATGTCGTCTGTGTTCTTGCCTGTTGAATCATCAATTGACTGGCCAATTTCGTCACCGACCTTGTCGAGTGCATCACCAACCGACTTTTGCATATTCAAGGTGATGACGACCGAGAGGATACCCAGCACAATCGCCACAATTGATATCGCCACCCGTCGCTTCTTGAACAACGGTATCAAACCAAAGATAACCGCCAGCACGCCCAATACAAATGCAGCATTATTGATAATTGGTATGAATGACAATACGACAGCAATAATACCCAATACCAACGCAGCACTTGCCAGCCCACTCTTCTTCAGCTCTACATCGTTTTTACTCATATAATATTCCCTCCTTTGATTGATATGAACTCCTTATAGTCTACCCCCCCCCCCCCCCCGACCGTATTTAGCAAGTGGATAATAAAAAAATACCTCCCGCTACCGCAGTGGGAGGTATATAGAATGACAGTAAAGAACTATTCTGCTTTTTCTTCAGCAGGTGCTTCAGCCTCAGCGACTGGTGCCTCTTCGGCAACTTCTGCTGGCGCTTCTTCGAGCGTATTAACTGCCTCGCGGTCAAAACCAACAGCACTCAGGCGAGCACTCTTACCACTACGGTTACGCAGATAGCTAAGGAAGTTACGGCGAACCTTGGCACGGCGCACGATTTCGATCTTCTCTACCAATGGGCTGTGCAAAAGAAAGCTCTTTTCAACACCAATACCGCTAGCAATCTTGCGAACCGTGATACGACTGGTATGCTGCTTTTTGTTGTCGGTACGGATAACGACGCCTTCAAACACCTGAACACGCTCTTTGTTACCTTCTTTGATCTTTTGGTGAACACGAACCGTGTCACCGCTACGTGCGTCAACAACTGCGTGCTTTTTCTGCTCGTCATTTACTTTTTGGATAAGTGCAAAACTCATATTTTACCTCTATAATTAATGCCTTGTTCGATCTTGGCTGGCCACGCAGTTGTATGGCTGCGGCTCCACACCCTCGAATCTAGGCGTTTACTCTATACAATCAATTGCCGATTATAGCACAAAACCGATAAATGTGAAAGGTTAAATAACGCGGTTTACTTCTTCGATTGTCGTATCACCACGAAGGGCCGCCAGGACGCCCTGCTCTAACAACGTTAGCATACCATTCTGGCGAGCAATCTTTTCAATCGCCTCAGAGTGTACCTCGGCGACGTCGCCACGCAAAAACGCCTGAATTGGCTCGGTCACGACCAATTGCTCGATAATAACGATACGTCCTTTGTATCCAAACGGTGACTCTTCAGTTTTGACGGGTCGCCATAGCTTAAAATTGTCAAAATCCGGCTTTTCGACGTGATCAGGAAGATCTTTCAGTACCTCATGCACCCACTTACGAGTCGCATGATCTGGTTCATATTCTTCTTTATTATCGTCTAATTTTCGTACCAATCGCTGCGCCATCACCATGCGAATGGCCGTACTAAAAATAGGATTTACCCCAATCAAGTCGATCATACGGCTGAATGCCGTTGAGGTTGAATTGGCGTGAAAGCTCGATAGCACCAGGTGACCAGTAATTGAGGCCTGAATTGCCGTCTTAGCCGTATCGGCATCGCGAATCTCACCGACCATCACGACATCAGGGTCCAGGCGTAGCACGCTACGCAGTCCATCGGCGAAGTGTTGCCCCCCAGTCGTATCAATAGGAATCTGCGCAATTCCCCCGATACCATATTCGATCGGATCTTCTAGGGTGATAATCTTGCGGTCGACTGTATTGAGGGCATTGATCATACTATAGAGGGTGGTTGATTTACCAGATCCTGTTGGACCTACCATCAATAACATACCTCTCGGGTGTCCGACGATCTCATTAATCTCCTTGCGTTCACGATCCTGAATGCCCAGCAGATCCAGATTCAGCATCGATTCGTCAAAGTTGAACAAACGCATCACCGCGTCTTGCCCATACAGTGTCGGAACGGTCTCAACACGGATGTTCAGAAGGTGCGTTGCGCCATCACGCGTGATCTCGCGCTGCATGTGACCTGATTGTGGCGTGTTAGCAGCACTCGACACACCAGCACGGCTAGCAAGCTCGCCCATAATAATACGATACCGCTCACGTTCGAGTTCGGCCACAGGGTGCAAGGCACCGTCGACACGCATACGAACACGGATATACGTCCGTTGGTTCTCAATATGGATGTCACTGGCTCCTAATTTGTCCGCCTGATCCAAAAGAAAGTTAAACAGCTCATCTGTACCGACAGAATTCAACGTCTGGCTGACGGCTGCTAAGGTGTCACTGTCACCTTCACTGGCAATCTTGATATCGTCATATACCACCTTCTTTGGCGGATCAAAACGATTCATAAATGCCCGGTACCCACTGTTACTGATCAGATAGAATAAGGTGTTTTGTCCAACCTCGGCATATTTTTTATGTAGATTCTGCGACACCGATTGAGGCGTCTGAGTGGTAATGCCAAACTGCCAAGGTTCGGACTCGCTACCTGGTATCAGTGGAATAATGCGACTCTTATGCATCTCAGCAATGTCTAGCACATCCCATGCCAGCGGCAAGGTATCTTCAACTTGCCGCGTATCAAGATACTGGAGACCAAGCACCGTCGAGCGCTGCATAGTTGCCTGTTCGTCCTGATCGCGACGACGCTGTTGAATTTTATCTTCGTCCATTTGGTTCTATCGTACCAGAAACCATAGGCTTTTTACTAGTGTATAGTAGTGATGTATGCCAGAAATCATCCTTATCGCCCATAATATTCGATCGACTCACAACATCGGTGCTATTTTTCGCACCGCCGAAGGATTTGGCGTCACGCGTATCATCCTCAGTGGGTATTCACCCTATCCCCGACTTCCCCACGACAGCCGCTTGCCGCACATCGCCGATAAACTGACGGGCCAGATTCACAAAACTGCCCTAGGAGCCGAGACGCTGGTTCCTTTTACCTATCATGAACAGGCGCCCCTCGCAGAGCTACGAGCAGAAGGATATCGAATTGTTGGCCTCGAGCAAGATAGTCGCTCGATCATGCTTCCTGACTATAAAACACCTGCTAAATTGGCCTTACTACTAGGCGAAGAGGTTGAAGGTATCACCCTAGCCCTGCGTCATCTGTGTGATGATTTAATCGAGATTCCTATGGCAGGACAAAAAGAGTCGTTCAATGTCAGTGTCGCCACCGGCATCGCTCTGTACCATCTGACCGCCATAGACGCGGAGGCCTCGCAGCGGTCACTTTAACAGGAGGGAGATTCTCTCTTTTATTTAATCGCAACGCAGTCTTCACCCAGTAATTTGACTAATTCGGACGTCAATGTGCCTTCGGCCTCAACGCTGAATGGTAGTTTAATAGCAGACTTTTTATCCTCACCCAGCACCAAGATCACCTGATCGATACCGGGAAATTTCGAACATAGTCCACGAAGACTCTGCAGCGTGGCATGATCATCAGTGTTCTTAACATGGACAAACATTTGCTTGGCCACGGGGACTTCGACCGCAACAGGTCGAGGCGCTGGTGCCTCAACCGTCTTTGTTGCTGAGGCGGGGGTTGGTTTTGCTACTGGCGCTGGGGCACCACTCTTCGCCGCCTTATAGGCAGCCACCCTGGTCGCCTTTACCTTGGCACTCATGCGCGGAGCGTCCATCTTGCGGCCAGTCGATTCGTAGTTGCGTAGCTCGTCGTCAGTAATTTCAATCACCTCGTCGGCAATAACACTTGCTTCGCTGCGAAGATTGCCGTCACGATCGCGAGCGTTCACCTTGCCCGTTACCCTGATAACCGCATCTTGGACCAATTTTGCCCCCACCTGTTCATACAAATTAGGGAAAACAACGATCTCTGCCTCATTCGTCTTGTCTTCGATTTTTACGAACGCCATCTTGGTGCCCGATTTTGTAATAATCGTACGCACACTGGCGACCAACCCTCCGATGGTAACTTTTTTACCATCAATATCCTCGCTAACACGACCCAGTGGAATGGTTTGCTCTTCAAAATAGGCATCGTAATTATCAAGCGGATGTGAGCTGATGAACAGTCCCATTAGTTCCCTCTCCCACGTCAAACGTTCTTTATCTGTATGCTTGGCAGGAGAATCAATCAGTGTCATTGTCGGCTGGACCCCGACCGCACCCGTATCAGCGAGCATACCAAAGAGATCGGTTTGGCCACTGAGTGCTTCTTTTTGGATCTTGCTGGCAAATGCCGTAATCGTATCAAGATTAAACAGCAAATCGGATCGATCACCAAATCGATCAAAGCCACCCGTCTTAATCAGTGATTCCCAGGCCTTGCGGTTAAATTTACTGGTGCTGACACGTTTCGCAAAATCTTCAATACTCGTAAACTTACCCTCGACATCTCGGGTCCTCAAAATCTCTTCCACTGCCCCGACGCCAACACCCTTGACGGCTGCCATACCAAAACGAATCTTACTCTCATTTGGAACCACGGCAAACTCCACAAACGATTCGTTCACATCAGGCGCCAACACTTCGATTCCCATGTGTTTACATTCGGTAATTTCAATTGCCAAGCGCTCGATATCATCGCGGTCACTCGTCATTAACGCTGCCATAAAGGCATCTGGATAATGTGCCTTGAGATACGCCGTCCAATACGCAATCAGACCATAACACGCGGCGTGTGACTTGTTAAAACAGTAGTTTGCAAACTCTTCCAATTGATCCCAAAACAGTTCGGCCGTCTCTTTCCTCGCCCCACTCGTTTTAATAGCGCCTTCAACAAAGTCAACCTTTACCTTACGCATCAAATCGATATTCTTCTTACCCACTGCCTTACGCAGGGTATCTGCCTGACCACCGGTAAAGCCACACCATTCCTTAGAGATCTGCATAAACTGTTCCTGGTATACCAAAATACCATAAGTGTTTTTCAGTGAATTCTCCATACCCTTATCAAGGTAGGTGATCTCTTCTTGGCCATGTTTACGTTTAATAAAGCTATCGATAAACTGCATCGGACCTGGACGGTACAAAGCCACCATGGCGATGATATCATCAAACACGCTTGGCTTTAGTTCACGCAAATAACGTTTCATACCAGCAGATTCCAGCTGAAAGACACCAGTCGTATCGCCACGCTGGAAAAGTTCAAATGTTTTCTCATCCTCAAGTGAAATAGTAGAAAGATTAATTTGTTTTTTATATACCTTCTTGATGATACGAAGTGCATTATTAATAATCGTTAAGTTTGAAAGACCCAAAAAGTCCATCTTGAGAAGTCCGAGCTCTTCAACTGGGCCCATGGGATACTGGGTTGCGACAACACCCTTTTGCGCCATTTCTAACGGTACATATTTGACGATGTCGTCCGGTGCAATCACTACGCCGGCCGCGTGCACGCCGTGACTACGAATCGTGCCTTCGAGGCGTATAGCAAAGTCAAAGACACGCTTGGCTGTAGGATTAGAGTCGTATTCCTTTTTGAGGTCAACATCTTCAACGACACTTTTTGCAAGCGGAATATGGCGACCCTGCTGTGGCGGTGGAATCAGTTTCGCTAGACGATCACTCTCGCCATATGGCACTTCTAACACACGTGCGACATCACGCACCGCCGCACGCGCCGCCATCTTACCGAACGTCACGATGTTTGCGACGCGATCAGCTCCGTATTTATCTGCACAATATTCAATCACTTCATTACGACGCGTATCCTGAATATCGATATCGATATCAGGCATTGAAATACGATCAGGGTTGAGGAAGCGCTCAAAAAGGAGATCATATTTTAACGGATCGAGGTCGGTAATATTCAATGCGTAGGCAATGATTGACCCCGCGGCCGACCCTCGTCCAGGACCAAAGATAATTCCTTGATCCTTCCCCCAGTTAATAAAGTCCTGCACGATCAAGAAATAACCGTTATAGCCCATACGATCCAAGACATCGAACTCCATATCCAGACGTTCCACCTCATCCGAGGTCAATAATGACCGAATATTCTCGTTTGACATTGCCATTGCTTCATCGGCTGGCTTGCCATGGTACCTCATGGCCATGCCACGATAGACCAGCTTGTCCAAAAACTCCTTCTCTGTCTCGCCATTTGGAGTCGGAAACTTTGGAATCAGAATACGACCTAGCTCTAACTCGACCTGACACCGATCGGCAATCCGTCGTGTATTTGCCACTGCCTCTGGATTGGTTTTATTCCAACGCTCAATAATTTCCGCTGGGTCGGTCACGTGCAGCTCAAAGTCTTTGAGACTCATGCGCTTTTCATCAGACAGGTACGATCCTGTACCAACACACAGAAGGATTTCATGCGAATCTTGATCATCATGCGAGAGATAGTGGCCATCACTCGTTACCACTGCCGGAATATCCAACTCTTTACTCAGTCTTTCGAGATATTCGTTAATTTTTACCTGCACATCCCACTTACTAGGGCAATCAGGATGCCCGTGATCTTGCAGTTCCAAATAATACCGATCACCGAAGACACTTTTATACCACGAAGCTATCTCTTTTGCCTTTTCATAATCATCCATGCGAAGACTCTCACCAACCTCACCACTCGCACAAGCACTCAAGGCAATAACCCCTTCATTGTATTGCTCTAATAATTCGTGGTCGATACGTGGTTTGTAATACATCCCTTCAAGATTCGCTTTACTCGAAAGCATCATGATATTGGCGTAGCCCACTTCGTTCATCGCCAGAAGAATAAGGTGATAGCGAGCCTTGTCCTTTTGCGGATCGCGGTCGTGTCGACCACGTGCCGCCACATAGGCTTCGATACCAAGAATTGGTTTGACCCCAGCATCTTTAGCAGATTTATAAAATTCCACCGTACCACTCATTGTCCCGTGGTCGGTAATGGCGACCGCTTCCATACCCAGGTCTTTAACACGATCAACCAGTGCAGGAATTTTTGTTAACCCGTCCAAGAGGCTGTGATGCGTATGATTATGCAAATGCACATAATCCGACGGCGTGAGTAGCGCTTCGTTTTTTGTCCCCATAACTAGGACTTATTATACACTATAACGTTAGGCGTTTTTATTACCGAGGGCATCTAAAATTTGTTGAATAAACTCACTCAAAAATGGCACCACTGTCCCTAACTGCACCAACAGCCACACCAACAATGCAATCAAAACAGTACCACCTAGGACACTACCAAATCCGAAAAATAGTCCGCGAAAAAAGTTCATGATATATACCTGGCGACGATGCTCGTACATATCGTTCAATAATTCCTCAAAAAGTCCGCGCTGGGCACCGATCGCCTGGGCACGCTTGAAGCGCTCAAAAAAGGATGTTTTATTCGTCTTCTTTTGTTTGTTACTTGCCATGAGAGCTCCTTTTCAAACGAGAATATATGGTTTTCGCCCTGCCGTATACCGCCAAAACTACCGGAACAGCCAACTGTAACGTACGACCACTGCGATTCAACCGCTGCACCATCGAATCGGTTGAATCACCTACTTGACGCAATTCCTGACTCAAACGAATTAATACAACGACCAAGGCGACACATAGTGCCACCAGAATGACGGCAATAATGATGAAGAACCATACGATAAATGTCATACTTCTATTTTACACTACTTGGACGAGACACGAGTGCGCAAAAACTCAGCCAGCTCTTCACCGTACGGTTCGTTCGCAAGGACATATTCGACATGAGCAAAGAAATAATTCTTCGGGTCTCCTGTCGTCAACCACTGACCCTTCGTGGGTGTCACATAGACATCCCCATCCTTGGCCATTTTTGTAATCGCATCAACCGTCCACAACTCATCGTCCAGCCCAAGATTTTTAGGATCCAAATGATCAAACACCTCTGGGGTCAGTAGGTAGCGACCATACGATGCAAGAGTCGAAGGCGCTTCACCAACGCGAGGCTTTTCGACGATATAGTCTAATTTATCACCGTCTTTCAGTTGGAAAATACCATACTTGTTGACAAGTGAAGGATCAACCTCCTGGGCCGCGACAATCGCCTTGGCATCCGGATGTTCGTCGAACGCATCAAGCAACAGCTTTGCGTCGCTCGCGCCAAAGACGACATCATCACTGTACAGCGCCAAGAAGGCTTCGTCCCTGGCAATGTAATTGCGTGCGCTGACAATAGGTGAACCATTGCCATACGGAAGGCTTTGGTTCTGCTCGATGACCATAATTTTTGGCAAATCCAACACCTCACGCACCAAGTCATAACGATCTTCTTTCCCTTGCGAGCGCAATTGATCGCGAATACGCGGCACACTATTATAGAAATAATCTTCATAAATTGGCTTGCCTTCGGGGGTTGCTACGATAATAATCTCTTTAATACCGGCTTCGACGCATTCCTCAACGACGAGCTGCATAATAGGACGGTTGCCCAGAGGTAGCATTGCCTTAGGAATTGTCTTTGTGATTGGCAAATAACGGCTAGCGAAGCCTGCATCGGTAATAATTGCTTTAGTTGGTCGTTTCATATCTTCCTCCTTGTCCTAAACTAGATTGCAACTCGTGTACTATCTTGAGGTACTGATTATTATATTCTTCTGATGTAACTCCGGTATCTAAAAGATGGACACTCTCCGGGTAGAGCGGCGCATCACGAGAGTGCAATATTACTTGCTGAGCAGATTGATCAAGATGCCCCGGGTGGCGATTGCCGCTTTCTATGCGCGTAGCCCAACGCTGCTGACGCAGCTCGTCGTCCAGGTGGCAGTGAACTTCAATAACCTCAGCCTTCACGCGTTGGATCATTGCGTTAATTTCCTTGACGGCAAACTCTTTATGGAATGAAGACTCGATCATGACATGATAGCCAGCACGCAGTAACTCTTCCGCAGCTGTATACATCATGGCGATCGCCACTCGTCCCTGAACGGTTGACCAATCACGATCATGCTGAGGCAGTTTCTCGAACAACATCTCCTTGATATCATCTTTTGCGATTAAGGGAATGCTCAAATCTGAGGCAAGCCGACGACTAACCGTTGTCTTTCCTGACGCGGGGGCGCCCGATACAACAACGAGGTGTGGCATAACTACAACCTCTCTCGAATTAACTTCTGCGCCAGGCCCGGGTTAGCTTTACCCTGAGACTTCTTCATAATCTGTCCGACAAGATAGCCAACCGCTTTGTCGTTGCCACTACGAATATCTTCTACTGCTTTGGCACTAGCTGGATCGGCTAAGACTTCGTCGACAATGGCTGCAATGGCGCCTTCATCGCTGACCTGCAGCAGATTACGTTCTTCGGCTAATCTGCGTGGGTCCGTCGCCCCGTTCATGAGCGCATTAAAGAGTTCCGTCGCAGCATTACTGGTAATCTCAGCCTTTTCGGTCATATCAGCTAATGCTAACAAATCATCGACTTCTGGCGTTTGTAGCTCTACCTCAACTTCGTCCGTGCTAAGGTTGCTGGCAATCCAGTTAGCCACACGCTTGGCTGCGCCGACACCGCCACTCGCAAGCACTGCCGAAACGATCTCAGCGTAATCTTTATGCGACATAATTTTGCCTACCACCGAACTATCGACACCAAGGGTAGCAAATTCTTCACGATACACCGGCGGTAGCTTTGGCACGGTTGCTTGAATTTCTGCAATCTCTTCATCCGCGAGGACAATCGGAGGAATATCGGCATCTGGCATATAGCGATAATCTTGAGCGTCCTCTTTACTGCGCTGGCTGGTCGTGATCTGCTTGTCATCGTTCCATCCACGAGTTTCCTGGACGACACGCTCGCCCTTTTCGATCAAATCAATCTGGCGTTTAAACTCATACTCGGCGGCCTTTTCAACACTGCGGAAAGAATTGAGGTTCTTTACTTCGGCACGCTTGCCTAATTCCGAGGCGCCTTTTTTTGCCACCGAAATATTAACATCAAATCGCATATTGCCATGATACAGATCTCCATGCGTCACCCCAGCATACGTCATTAACCGATAGAGCTCAGTCGCGTACGCCCGAGCACCAGCCGCACTATGAATATCTGGCTCGGATACGATCTCAATCAACGGTGTCCCGGCACGGTTAAGGTCAACGAGGCTGTAGTCGCCATAATGCGTTAGCTTACCGGCATCTTCTTCCATATGGGCGTGGTGAATCCGTACATGCACCGTCGAACCATCATCGAGTGGCGCATCAATATACCCGGCAAGAATAATCGGCTCGTACATCTGGCTTGTCTGATATCCCTTGGGAAGATCTGGATAGAAATAGTGTTTACGATCAAAGCGGCTCACCCGTGCAATATCTGCGTTCAGCGCCTTGCCTGCCTTGATGGCCAAATTGACCGCCTCGCGGTTAAGAACCGGCAACATACCTGGCAGGCCAAAATCAATCGGCACTACTTTACTGTTTGGTTCGGCATCGCGAGCGTCATTGTCGGCAGTACTAAATAGCTTTGTTTTGGTTGCCAGCTGAACATGGCACTCGATGCCAATCGTCATTTCATAATCGTCATAAACACTCATTAGATTGCTCCTACGTCCTTTAGTGCTTGCTTGAACCCAGCCAGTGCATGCCTGGCAGTGTCATAATCTACCTTTGCATCAGGCTCGTGAGCGATTTGATTGCGCAGCTTGTGGGCGGCCCATACAGCATTGGCGTTCGACCATTTCGTGACCTTCATGCGCTCGCCCATTGTCTTGCCCTGAGTACCTTTATCCCTCAGTGCTTGGTCAAGGAGTTTATCAGCATGGAGCACCGTTAACTGATGACTGGCGGCATCATCCCGTGTTAGTGCTTGCTCGATCTCTAGCCACCTCGATCGGTACCTATCGACGTCCAAACCGCGCCACCCGCCTTTTGTCATTGTAATAACAGCAAACAACAAGGCGCCGACAATCAATACAGCAGCCAGAAAAAATACTAATTCCATGATTATTGATCCTCCAGGCTTGCCGCGAGTGCCAATAGTACCGCATCAGATCGCTGAGGACCAATCAGCTGCACACCAACAGGCAGCCCTGCGGCCGTCACCCCGGCTGGGACGCTAATCGCCGGAAGTCCGGCAAGACTTGGTGGTACGGTCATAATATCGGCCAGATACATCTTAACCGGATCGGCCGTATTCTCACCCAACAAGAACGCTGGGGTTGGTGCAACCGGACCGATCAACATGTCATAGGTCTCAAATAAGGTGTTGTACTCGTTGATCAAAATCGTGCGCGCCTTTTGAGCCTGCTGATAATAGGCATCGAAGAAGCCGCTAGATAACACATAACTACCAATCATAATGCGACGTTTGTTCTCCGTCACAAACCCTTCATCACGACTGCGGCCATAGAGCTCGGCGAGTGTCTTAATGCCTTCGGCACGATGGCCATAGCGAATGCCATCATACCTTGCCAGATTGCTACTAATCTCTGCCGGGACAATAATGTAGTACATGGCGAGGGCGTATTTCACACTAGGAAGACTGACTTCCTCGACCATATGACCAGCCGCCCGAAGCTTATTGACGTATGCGGTGACTTGTGTGCGCACTTCTTCATCAACATCATCCGACATATACTCACGAATCAGACCAATCTTCTGCGGCGCCACGTCATTCGTTGGTGTAAAGAAATCCGGCAAGGTAGTCATGTCGCGCGTGTCCCGTCCTGCCATGATATCCATCACCACCGCTGCATCATCAGCACTCGTGGCAAAACAACCAATCGTGTCGGTACTGCTTGCCATTGCAACTACACCGTAACGGCTGACAGTCCCATAGGTTGGCTTGACCCCCACCACTCCGTTAAAACTTGCTGGTTGACGAATTGAGCCACCCGTATCCGTCCCTAAGGCAAACGGGACGATATCAAGCGCTGTTACAACCGCCGAGCCGCCGGAGCTTCCCCCGGCAACACGTGTCTCGTCATGGGCATTTTTGGTTGGGCCAAATGCTGAATTTTCAGTTGAACCACCATGCGCAAAGGCATCAAGATTAGCCTTACCAATACAAATTGCCCCTTCGGCTTCAAGCTTCTCGACAGCGGTTGCCTGTAGTGGGGTGTCAAAATCAGCAAGCATCTTACTCGCTGCGGTTGAGGGCGCCCCGAAAGCAAGGAAATTATCCTTCACCACAAACGGTACACCAGCCAATCGTCCAGTGATCTCACCGCGATCAACCGCATCAGCGCGTTCAAACGCTCGTTCTTCGGTAAGATGTAACAACGCATGATACGATTCATTATTGCGTGCAGCGGCCAGCGCCTTTGCAACATTGTCACGTGCAGAATTACCAATATAATCAGAAATACTCGCCATAGCTACAATACCTTTGGAACTTTTACAGAATTATTTTGTTGCTCGGGGGCAAGTGCCAATAATTGATCGCGCGCTACTCCAGATTGATCAACCGTATCATCTCGCCAAACATTCGTTAGACCAGTCACTTGATACGTTGGCTGAATGCCGTCTGTGTTGAGCTCGCCTAATTGCTCGATATATTTGAGGATGTTTTCAATGTCTTGCTGCAGCGCGTCAACTTCATCATCGCCAAGCTGCAAACTACTTAACTGTGCCAAATGGAGCACATCATCTCGCAGAATTTGTGTCATAGGTATATTGTACCAGACGGCAACAAAAAATGCCCCTCAGGATGAAGGGCATTTTAGGTATCGTTCGCTGTTTAGCGAGCGTCAATAAACGTATGCGCATGACCTTTGGCACCACCACGACCGGTTCGACCGATGCGGTGGACATAATCTTCATAGGTCTGTGGGGTGTCAAAATTAATGACATGTGAAACGTTCGGAATATCCAGTCCACGTGCCGCAACGTCGGTCGCCACCAAGACGCGCACCTTCTCGTCCTTGAACAACTTCAAGGCTTTGCTACGCTGCGACTGGTTCTTATTGCCGTGAATTGCGACCGAAGGGATTCCACTATTGTCTAGATGATCGCTCAGCCGCTGAACGCCAAACTTTGTCTCGCCAAAGACCAATACCTTGTCGTAGTGATCTTGTTCCAGCATTCCGGTCAAAAGCTCAATCTTGTGTGCCTTATCGCGAGCTTCAATGACATCTTGTTCGACATGTTCACTGGTTTCGCTGGTACGAACCGACACCGTCACAGGATCATTCAAGAAATCTTTTGTCAGTGCCTCAATCTCAGGTGTAATCGTTGCGCTAAAGAACAACGTCTGTCGCTCACGCGGCATTTCATTGACGATTTGACGAATATCAGGCAGGAATCCCATATCTAACATTCGATCTGCCTCATCAAGGACGAGTGTCGTCATGTTTTTTAGCTGGATGGCCCGGCGCTGGATCAGGTCTTTCAAACGGCCTGGGGTACCAATAATCAAATGAGGACGGCGTTTCAGGTCACGAATCTGGCGGTCAATGTTCATGCCACCTACCACCAGTGTTGAATAAAGCTGCATGCCTTTCGAAAAATCACGGAATTGTTCGTCGATTTGCTGTGCGAGTTCACGGGTTGGCGCAACAATCAGCACACTAGGACGAAGCATGATGCCGCTCTGGCGTTCAATAATTGGCAGTAAAAAGGCTGCTGTCTTGCCGGTACCAGTGTTAGCGAGGCCAATAACATCGCGTCCCTCAATAATGTGTGGGATCGCCTGATCTTGGATTGCGCTAGGGGTCTCGTATCCCTTCTTAGCGATATTGTGCTGCAATTCGGCACCAAAAGGAAAGTCAACAAATTTGTGAGCTGACTCGTAGGCAACTTCCTCTGCTGGCGCAACTGCCTTATTGATGAATTTTGACGGATGAATATATTTTTTTGCGGGACCCCTCCGCCCACCACGTGCTTGTTGTGGGCGTCGTCCGCCTTGCGGTCGTCCACCGCGTCGATTTTGATATGGCATAATTAATGCGCTTCGCTTATGAGACAAAACTACGTTTTTTCTCATCGAGCCGTGCACCGAAGTAAATTCGGATGCGCGGTCTGCTCTTTTTCCTTGCCGCGAAGCAAATCCTTTCTTAAGATGTAAGTTAATAGCTGTCTTGCACTACAGATAATCGACAGAGCGGTCGATTATAGAGAACAGCGAGAGTGGAATCGGTGGGTATATGGATTACTGCCATATCACTTTGAAGAAACTCGACATTCTATCGAATGCAATACCTTCATTATAGCATACTGATAGCGGTTATGTCAAGTTAGCGAACTTCGCGCAGTTCAATCTCTTGCGTGAGGTCGTGACGTAGCTGTTTGATCTGGCTGGCCTGCACCACATGCATATACACCAATACACCCATCATCAGCACGGCAAACACCAAAATAATAATGATGACCGACACAGGATCTTGCTTGATCTTTGCTTCGATTTTCTTTTTTACCATAGCCCCAGTATGCCACAACGCCCACCCAAGGGCAATAAACCATTTCGTGGTATACTGTGTCCATGAGTGAGATGGCAAAAGGCCCACGTTCTACCGACGTATCATTTGATCAGATTAAATATGCATTGTTTGATATCGACAATACCCTGGTTGACAATGAATCGCCCGCTGTACCGTCCGATCGATTCTGCCAAGCTGTCGCCGCGGCACAAGAACGCTATATACTCGTCGGCATCGCATCTGCACGACCCCTCCAAAAAGTACAGCACGTTATTGACCATACGGGCCTCAAAGGCATTTCAATCCTTAGTAACGGCGCTCAGATTTACGATCCAGCAACAGCGCAGATGCTAAGCGAGCTATCCGTTGATCCTCAGGCAACAGCAGAGATATTGGCCGAACTGCGTGCCCAAAACATCACACACTGGGTACAAGATGATGGTGAAGATTGTTTTTGGGTCGATGCAGATCAACAAGCTGATACTTACCAGAAGTCAAGCGACCCATGGACAATGCCAACCAGCGAGACAGCAATTATCCTCGAACGATATCAACCTCGCAAGCCTTTAGTGATCGTTGCCCGTGAGGTTGGTGCACAAACTCTGAAAAACCTACGGGTTCTCAGCCAAAGCTATGCCGATCGTCATGTCGCCCTGCTACCCGCCCATGAAAGAACCAATCAGCAAGGCGATCCCGTCTTTGATGTTTTCTTTCTTCATACCGATGCCAACAAGCGTGATGCCCTGCCACTGGCGTGCCAAGCAGCCAATGTCACCCTTGAACAGACCATGATGACAGGTGATGGCCTGAATGATATCGCCATTCTCGAACAAACCGGTATTGCTGTGGCTGTTGCCAACGCGCATCCAGAGGCAAAAACTACCGCCACACACCTCACTGCCAGTTACGACCAAGATGGTGCTGCCATCGCCCTAGAGACCATTGTACATGCGCAGACTCAGTAGCCCATCTGAAGGCGAATCAAGGATAGAGGCCATTTCTTATGATTTTGATGGTGTTCTTGTTGATTCTGTCGGTCCAAAGCTACTGCAGAATCGACGCATCGCCGAGCGTTTTGGCAACCCCCTGACACCCGAACAGACGCGGCGGGCATGGTTAGGCGCCACCAGCTTTGAACATATGCTTGCAACACTGGCGCCTAACGCACCTATGGACGAGGTGAAAGAGTTTCTCTCACAAACCTATACCCTCCCCGAATATGCCAAAAGGCGATTTGAAAATGACACGATTCCTCATGTTCAACAAGTGCGCAAATTAGGATATCGAACAATCCTAACAAGCAATCTCACACGCGAATTATTTGAGACCGACATTGCTGATCTCGACATTCCCCTCGCTCTCTTTGACCATATTCACACCGGTGATGCCGGCCAACCTAAAAAGCCCGATCCGGCTGTATTTACACGGGCTCTTTCTTACCTTGACCTATTGCCCAGTCAGCTGATTCATGTTGATGACGAGTTAGCAGGGCTCCGCGCCGCGACGGGTGCTGGAGTTGGTTTTATTGGTGTCACCAGTGGTATGGCATCGGCTGAAGAATTTGATAGGCACGATGCATTTCATATTCCATCCGCTGCACACATTCCCGACTTTCTGCCGTCACTCGATCGCAACCTTGATCTTGCGTTTCGCGAAACCAAGCCAACTCAGTTGTGGTCACGCGTTATTACCTGCGACTTGTCTCCTGCTGAATTCAAGGAAAAAACCGTCCAGTGTGCCCGGGACATTGGGCAAGGCTTTACTGGATTTACGACCTCCGAGAATGGACGCATCACCTCATTTACACGAACTCTCTATCCTCGTAAAAAATACGGCACGCCCACTGTCGAAGAATGCGTCAGTGGTGTTGATATCCTTGCAGGCCAATTAAACGGCACCGTTCAGCCAGACCCTCAGACTTTGGGCATCCGTGTTGTGATGGGTCTCTATGAAGGCTATTCGACCAATATTATTCCTGGTGCTGTTGACGCTATTGCTGGTCGTCTACCTGATGCAAACCTCAGCCAGGCAGATGTCTTTACCGTGCGACTGGACAAAGACAGCGCATCAACATACACCGAACCAGCTGTCGTTATCCGAACAAAGGAAACGGACACATTGGAAGTTTGTCGTCTCGCCTATACGCTCCACCAAGAGCGTTTCGCACTCGAAAACTTTGGTCAACGAACCGTCAGTATGGTGGAGACCTCACACTGTACCAGTCCGGATTACGATACGCCGACGCGCCAATGGCAATATCTTTAGGGTTCGTTACATTTTTGTACGAATATCTGCAATCAAGTCGCGTAATTCTGCCGCTTTTTCGAATTCCAGATTAGCGCTCGCAAGATCCATCTGCGCAGAAAGGTCACGAATGAGGCCGGCGTATTCGTCTTTCGGAATCTTTCTTAGATCAAGTTTTGGCTTCTTGTCATCCTCTTTCATTGGAATGATAGCCCGCAAGCCTTCGTCGATTTCCTTGGCGACACTTGTCGGCGTAATGTTATGCTCAGCATTGTACGCCTCCTGAATACTACGACGGCGGTTTGTCTCATCAATTGCACGGCGCATGCTGTCTGTCACGCGATCCGCATACATAATGACCGTACCTTCTTGGTGGCGAGCCGCACGACCAACCGTCTGGATCAAGGCACTCTCGCTACGCAAAAATCCTTCCTTATCAGCGTCCATAATCGCAACCAGACTTACCTCGGGAAGGTCTAACCCCTCGCGGAGCAAGTTAATTCCCACCAGTACATCATAGGTACCTAGTCGAAGGTCACGTAAGATATCGCCGCGCTCTAACGTATCGACTTCACTATGGATATAGGCGGTCTTTATCTCAAGGTCTAACAGATATTGACTGAGGTCTTCGGCCATACGTTTGGTAAGTGTCGTCACGAGGATGCGCTGCCCCCTGGCGATGCGATCACGGATTTCAGCGATTAGATCATCAATCTGGCCCTCGGTTTGCCGAACTTCGATCTGCGGATCTAATAGGCCGGTTGGGCGAATCACCTGTTGGGCCGGAGCCGGACTATGCGTTAACTCATATTCGCCCGGCGTCGCTGAGACATAAATTGCCTGATTAACGTGGCGATCAAACTCATCAAACCTGAGCGGTCGGTTGTCGAGGGCGGATGGCAAACGAAATCCATGTTCAACCAGCACTTCTTTACGGGCACGATCACCGTTATACATCCCACGTACTTGCGGCAATGTCATATGACTTTCGTCCACCAGTAGTAACCAATCGTCAGGAAAGTAATCGATCAACGTTGCAGGCTGCTCGCCCGGTTCACGGTTAGTCAGGTACCGGCTATAGTTCTCGATGCCTTTGACAAACCCTGTTTCTTCCAGCATCTCAAGATCATATTTCGTGCGCTGAGTGAGTCGCTGCGCCTCGAGCAACTTGTCATGCTTTTCAAACCATTCGACTCGCTGGTCAAATTCCTTACGGATACCTTCAATTGCATGCGCGATCTGTTCCTTTGGTGTTGCATAGTGACTGCTAGGGAAAATGCTGATTTCATGCGGCTCACCCAATATCTCACCGGTAAGTGGATCGATTCGCGTCAGACGATCGACCTCATCACCAAAGAACTCAATACGAAAAGCCACATCAGACCCAGCCGGGAAGACGTCGATAACATCACCTTTCACGCGGAAGGTACCACGGTGAAAATCAACATCATTGCGATTATATTGAATATCGGTCAGCCAACGGATCAACTTGTCTTGCTGGCGACGTTCGCCCTTTTTGACCGTCACCGACATTTCCATGTAATTACTTGGTGAACCGATACCGTAAATACAACTAACACTGGCAACAATGATGGTGTCACGGCGCGTCAACAGGGCAGTTGTTGCCGCATGGCGCAGACGGTCGATCTCGTCATTGATCTTGCTGTCTTTTTCAATATAGGTATCACTACTAGCGATGTAGGCCTCAGGCTGGTAATAATCAAAGTAACTGACAAAATAATGCACTTCGTTATCTGGAAAGAACGCCTTAAACTCACTGTATAATTGCGCGGCCAATGTCTTGTTGTGTGCGAGCACAAGCGTGGGTACTTGGCGATCGGCAATGATATTTGCCATTGTAAACGTCTTACCACTTCCGGTTACACCCAAAAGTGTCTGTTCACGTTCTTTGGCATTCAGACCTGCCACCAACTGAGCAATTGCCGTCGGCTGATCACCGGTTGGCTGATACGCTGAGGCGAGTTTGAATGATTGATTCATCCTATTATTATACTATAATCATCTCTTGCCATTCGTTAGTAATCAATTCTATTATTACCTCACCACCCGTCGAGGCGGCCTTGACCTGGCGCTGATAAATCTCTTACACTTAATAACATGTCTCGAACGAGACATCCTCACTTGAGGTCCTACAGAAGGAGATTTGTCATGACTCGCAAAAAGGCTAGCCGTATGGCAGCCCTGATTGCGTCGTTGGCGCTTGTTGCTATTCCCGCAGCTAGCGCACCCCCAGCCCATGCCGCAGCTAGCGGCACATTGATCTGCTCTAACGGTCAAGCGATTCAAGGAATTTGGGTCGAGGCAGTTGACCCTGCCAAGCGAGGCTGGGCGAATCGATGGATTATCAACGGCACCAGCTCGCAGAATGGCTGGTCGCATGCTCCGCTCAACGCCGGCGATCCGTACTACATCACCGTCGGTTGCGGCTCTTGGTCACCTACCTACATCAGTGCCCAGACTTCCAGCATGAGCCGCGACTTCATCTGTGTCTACAGAGCACTGTCTGCCTACTGCTACGACTCGTGAGGAACCACCTGGTGGGTAGCCTAGCTACCCACCAGGTGATCGCCTTTCGTTAAAGCCCTGCCGATATGTTTTACCGTTTTTTTGATATTTTTCTGAAGTGAATATACACCCAAACACTCGTTACTAATGTAATCCCTGTGGATACATATATAATACTCCAAGTATTGACATCATGAACAAACATAAAGTGTGAATTTATCATATCGATTGCTACAATTATCAAAAACGGAATAATCCCGGACAAATACCCCACAATGACCCTATTGCGCCTAGCCGTAAAACATCCCACTAAGTACCCTCCGATAAGTACAGCCACCGGCATAAACAAAACTGCCATGAGCGATACACTCCTAGACATTATCGTAGTCATCATCTCCAAGGGTACTGCCTGAAATATCTGCCATATGGACCAAAGCAGGCAGCCTAACATCAGTACGCCTAAACTAATATTTTTTACATTCATTCAATAAGCTCCTCTTGGTAATATTTTTCTTTTGCGTCTATCCTCGTCCTGCGCGTTTCTCGCTGAGGTGACCGTCAGTACCGTCATGTTCAAAATCGGAATACTTTTCATCTAATGCGGCGATGACTTTTTCAACCAATCGATCCGGATCGGTATCGTAGATGACATCCTTTGCCCCCGGTGCTTCGACATTTTCTAGCAAGGTTGGCGTATAGTCTGCTAACCCGCCACTTCCGAGCAACACGCCGCAGACTTTGCGGCTTTCTAGTGCGGTAGAGAGTTCATGGAGACTTCCCATGCGACCACCGACCGTGATAATGGCATCACTACTACGTACCAAGTGCACGTCACGACCAACATACGCCATACCGGTAAAGTTGATGTAATCAAACTCTTTGGTAGGCAATTTGTAGGTAGCGACATGTTCACGGAATGAGGCGGCCGGGCTAAACCCAATAGAAATACCTCGTTCGCCTTTAACACTGACAGCGCCTTGCGCCGCATAGTGTGGCAGACCTACGGTTGCGCCTGTCGTCAACGTCTTACCACGCTTGGAAATAGCTTTACCTAGCTCGAACGCTAATTTATTTGATGCTTTGACTGTCTCGCCGCTTGCCGCGCCTGAGACACATATTTGATACCTCATTTATTCCTCAATCTCTTTTACTTTGTACCACTCTGGGGCTTCGGCCAGATACTTCATCAGTTCTTCCTTAGTCAAAAGTCCTTTTTGCGCGCCCGTATGTTGCACGACATTCATACTGTTAATTGGCGACCATAGTAGCGCCGTTTCCAGTGTCTCGCCTGCAGCAATTGCCGCCACAAAGGTCGACGAAAACGCATCGCCCGCCCCAGTTCGCTCAAGCGGTGGCTGCGGATCGGGATAGTTTGGAATCGTCAAAACTCCGTTGCCTTGTGATGCATACGATCCGTTTGGTCCATCGGTGATCACCACCGTCTCTGGCCCAAGATCATGCAAGCCACGCGCCAGATTTGTTACTGAATCGTACGGGAGACCGGTGACGTCCATCGCCTCTTCACGGTTCATCAGCACGATATTACTGCGTCGATACAGGCCTGCCATCTTCTCAGCACCCCACTTGAACTGGAAGGTGCCGGGTTGCAAGGCAAACTTGATATCTGGATGACGGTTCAAATAATCCAGTAGTCCTTCATGGAGTGGCCATGAATCTTCGCCTAGATACGCCAAATAGATCCAATCTGGTTCGGTCACCGGGTCGCGCCATTCGTATCGATACTTTTCACTCTTGACCAGCATGGTGCGATCAGCCTTATAGCATAATACATACCAATAGCTGGTCGCCTTGTCCTCTTCGACTACCATTGGTTCGATATTAACGTGTTCAGTTTTCAGATGGTCAAGTGCCTCAACACCAGTTGCGTCACCGCCAACCCATGCCATTAATCCAGCCCGGTAACCAAGACGCGCAATCGACACGGCCACATTTGGCGAAGGGCCGACTGATTTGACAATATCCACCCTCTCATATGGCGGTTTACGGCCAAACGGCACCGCCAGCCATTCCATATCACCTTCTTTAATAATCTTTGCCGTATCATCACCTAGGGTAATGAACGCATCTGTAAAAATGTCACCAATGGCCAAGATATATGGCTGTTCCATCATCGATTCCTTTGCTTGTGTTGTTATTGTCAGATCGGGGTAATGCGCATCCTCATCAATCAATATGCCAATTTCACGTGCTAAACTGTGCACCATATCATTATGAGTCCGTTCGTGATCAGCATATCGCTTGACGAGTTGGGCGCGCAATTGACGCTGCGCATGCGCCACAATTCGTTTTTCATACGGAAGGTCGTGGTGGCTGTTTTCGATCACGTCATAAAGGTTAAAAGAGATTGGCCCCGTTCCAAGGTTGCCTAGGACATAGGATGTATCTGCCAGTAATTCCTTGGCATGCGATTCATCCCGACGTACCAGCGCTACCAATGCCTGATGTAGTTCAGTACCTGTCGTATCACCCGGATCCAACCCCAATTCCCGCATGACGCGGTTTGATTTGTCAGTTATCTCACCGATGAGCTGTACGTCAATGCCCGCACCGCCCGTCGCTCTCTCAAGAAGGGCAATGTTCATCAAGAACAAAGGATGATCACTCGCCAAGAGGTCTTTTAACGTTCGTGCCATTTAAAATGCCTTCTCCGTCAAGGGCATTTCGTGTAGCTTTACGCCCTTACGCAAAATACCTGTCTTGGCACCGATTTTTGTCACCACCGACGTTGAATTAGCACTGGCAAAAACAATCGAATCTTTGAGGGATTTTCCTTGTGCCCACTGACTAAGAAAACCTGATCCAAAGGCATCTCCTGCGCCCGTACGGTCGGTCACCTTAACGTCCTGATACATGCCAGCACGCACGATCGTCTTACCGTCGCTCGCCATGACACCATTTGGTCCATCGCTAATAATCACCACAGGGACATAATGCAAAAGATGTCGTGCCAGCTCTTCGAGTGACCCACCTTCGACAATCTGCGAGGCCTCTTCTTTGTTGACCGACAACACCTCAACATCCTCAAGAAGCGTCTTCAGTTTGCCTGGCTGCTTTAATTCACCTTTACCTGGATTAAAGAATACTTTCATACCCTCTTTGTCATGAGCCTGGGTAAAAATCTTATCTAACGCTTCCATACTGCCAGCCATACTGGACACATACAGCCAATCTGCCTCAAGGCCATGGAGGTTGAAGTTTTTGGCATCATAATGCGTCGAGGCCCCACGATAGGTAAGAATGGTGCGCTCGCCCGTCGGTGCCAGCAAGAGGACCGAGTAGCCTGTATTATAACGATCTGAATAACTGACATGAGTCGTATCGACATCTTCACGATCCAGATCATCGAGGACGGCGAGTCCCGCCGGATCATGGCCAATCGTCCCCATAAAGACGGACTGGAGACCTTGACGAGCAAACGTTACTGCAGCGTTCGTCGCGCCACCGCCTGTGCTAAAGTCAACCTTGTTCACATCCGCTTTGCCACCCAGCGTTAATTGCATGAACTGTTCGTGGGCTGTCTTGTCGCTGACCGGCTTGAACTCGTCGCTATGGCTCAAGAAAACGTCCTGAACCGCTGCACCAATCGCCACAATCTTGGCCGTCATTACACTACGGCCTTTCCGGCACTACCAAAGGCCTGGATTTTCTCCTCAACGACCGCTTGGACAGCGCCATACACTTCCGGCATCAGCTTAACGATAGCAAATTCTTTTGGATTATCAGCCAATACTTTTTCAAGAGTTGTTCGAAAGGCATAGCGCATGTCGCTATTGATATTAATCTTACTGACGCCAATCCGAGCCGCTTCTTCAAAGAAGTGTAGTGGCGTCCCTGACCCACCATGGAGGCTAATATGCCCCCATTGCGGCATCGCCTCGCGAATCGCCTTTAATAACTCAAGATCAAGCTCCTTTGGTACTGGATATTTACCATGTAAATTACCTACTGCGGCGGCAAATGTATCAATACCCGTCGCCTCAATGAAGGCATTGGCACCGTCTGGCGTGCTAAAGGTCTTCTTGATTTCTTCGTAATCAATAGCTTCTTCGTGGACATTCGATGAGCCACCAAAATAATGCGGTTCACTTTCGACCAGCGCACCAGTAAACTTGGCGTATTCCACAACTTCGCGGGTCTTAGCGATGATTTCCTCGTCGGTCGCATCGTGATTCGCCTGGGAAACGTCAATATGAATAAATTCGTATCCGGCATCGATGGCTTGTTTACACGCCTCTACCGTTGGACTGTGATCAAGATTTATGTACATCTCGATGCCATATTCCGCCTTGTAGTTATCGACGAGGTCGCGGACATTCTCAAGACCCATCGCCTTAACCTCACCATCACTCACCTCAACCAATACAGGAGAGTTCAGTTTTTGGGCTGCCTTGGCGATCGCAATCAACGTCTCTTGGTTGTCGATATTAAATGCCCCTACCGCAAAATGTTGGCTACGAGTACGCTGATAAAGGTGTCGTGCTCTCGTGGTGTTATCGCGAATCTGTTTGATAGTAAGACCCATATATTCTCCTTAAAATCCTTGGTGATATTTTGGTGTTCGATTAGTAAACTGCTTGATCTCTGGCGCCATCGTTTCTTCATTCAAACCAAAATGCGCCAGAACGTCGTTTGGTGCGCCCGATTCACCAAAGTGATCGCGCATACCAATACGATACAGTGGCGTTGGTAACTGATCGGCGAGTAACTCGGCGACAGCACCGCCTAATCCGCCAACGATCTGCGCCTCTTCGGCTGTCACAACTCGACCCGTCTTACGAACACTAGTAAGAATCGTCTCGGTATCAAGTGGCTTTATCGTCGGAACGTGAACAACTTCGGCATGAAGACCCTCTTCCTCAAGTCGCTTGGCCACCTTGAGTAGTTTGTGCGTCATTGTCCCGGTACCTAGCAAGGTAATATCATGTCCTTCGCGAAGGACATAGGCCTTGCCGATCTCGAATGGCGAGTCTTCGGTGCTAAAGACGGGTGTCTTCTCGCGTGCCAGTCGCAGATAGCTTGGCTTGCCGTTCTCGGCAATTGCCCGCGTGGCTTTTTCTGCCTCAACGCTATCACCCGGCACCACTACTACCATGTGCGGCAGAACACGCATTAACGCAATATCCTCAAGCATCTGATGGGTTGCGCCGTCCGGACCAGTATAGATACCAGCATGGCTCCCAATAATCTTGACTGGCTGTTCATTGAGGCACACTGTCGTTTTAATCTGCTCCCAGCTGCGCCCTGGGCTAAACGCCGCATAACTACTGGTAAATGGAATCTTACCTGCACGGGCCAGTCCACTCGCAACAGTAATCAGATTTTGCTCGGCAATACCAACCTGAATATATCGCCCAGGAAATGCCTCTTTAAACAGATGCATCTGGGTACTCTCGGTCAAGTCGGCACACAGCCCCACAATCGCAGGATTAGCTTCACCTGCCGCCTTAAGACCGCGGCCATACCCGGCCCGTGTTGGTTCAAGCTGTACATCATCGCTGTAGATATCGTCACGTAGCGGATATGTCATTACCAGGCCTCCCCCTCATGGTTTATCTTGCCATCTAGTGTGCGCAGTTTTTTCAGCGCTTCTTTTGCCTGGTCATGATTCGGTGGCATGCCATGCCATTTATAATCATATTCCATGAAATCAACCCCCTTGCCAGGAATCGTATGGGCAATAATCACACTTGGTTTGGTCGTAATCGCCCGCGCCATACTGGCAGCGTCAATAATACTCTCGATATTATGGCCATCAATCTCTTGGACGTGCCAGCCAAATGATTCCCACTTGCCACGTAGGTCTTCGAGGGGCATGACATCGTCGGTACTACCATCGATCTGGATATTGTTGCGATCAACAAAGGCAATCAACTGTGACAATTTGTACTTGCCGGCAAACATGGCTGATTCCCAAATATTACCCTCGTCCAGCTCGCCGTCACCCATCATCGTATAGACAAACCGATGCGGTTGATTATCGAGGTATTGCAGTGCGTACGCGTAACCAGCCGCTTGCCCAAGGCCCTCACCTAACGGCCCGCTGGTTTGCTCGATACCAGGCAGTCTCGTTCGTTCAGGGTGCCCTTGCAGGCGTGAGCCAAATTGACGCAGTGTCGACAGTTCATCAAGAGGAAAGTACCCAGCATGCGCCATTGTCGCATACAATACCGGAGCAATGTGTCCATTGCTGAGGAAGAAGGCGTCTCGCTCGTTCCACTCAGGATTATCGGGACGGTGATTCATAATATCAAAATAAAGCGCCGTAAAGATATCAGCCGTCCCCAACGGCCCGGCACTATGTCCGCTCCCTGCCTGTTCAAGCATCGTAATGATGCTTTTGCGAATCTCGTTCGCCTTTTGCCCCAATTGCGTCAGCGTTAATTGCCCACCCTGCATAATTAGATCACCCCATGTTTATTAATTTCTGATACCAGTGTAGCATACACCTGACCGGGGTCAGCTGCATTCGCCAAGGCCCCTCCAACGTTCAAAACGTCGACGCCACCCTGGGTGAGCGTATAGGCATTGTCAACATTGACACCACCATCCCAGCCGATTTCAGCGGAAGGGTTGATTGCTTTGATCAAGCGCACCTTTTCAAGTTGCATCAAGCTAGCCGTACCACCATACTGGCCCAAGGTGCCACTAAACACCATCACGTGGTCTGCCTCCTTGATTGCCGCCTCGACTGTCGCAGGAACAGTCGTTCGCTGCAGAGCAATGCCGGCCTTGATACCCGCTTGCTTGATACGTTGTAGCACCGGCACAAGATCCGCCACTGCCTCAACATGGAAGATGATAAGGTTAGGGGCGAGTCGCACTAACAAATCGATGTATTCAGCCGGCCGCGCCACCATAGCGTGCACATCAACCGTCCATTCTTTTGGCCACCACACTCGGCCATCCGCCATCAAGAAGGTAGGAGCAAACTCACCGTCGGCAATATCAACATGTACTCGCTGCGCAAAAGGATGCAGCCGCTCAACCGCCTGTTGGTATTGTTCGGCGGTCTCGACTGTAATACACGGAGCAATCACACTCATCTAGGCAACCTCGTCAATCTGCGCGTTACGACGCCTAAAACGTGGGGCATCAGCAAACGGTGTTGTGAGCCACGTATCAACAATGTTTTTCCATTCCTTATCATCGTCCTCAAGAACACGGGCCGGCAGACAAAGGACATTACTGTCGTTATCGTTGCGCGTCATCTTGGCCTCAAACGCATCCCAAATAACACTGGCGCGGATCCCTCGGAACCGATTGGCCGCCATACACATACCCTGACCGCCACCGCACAGCAAAATCGCTCGCGCATCATCGTCCTCATCGCCAATGACTTTCAACGCAGCCATCTGGGCAAATTCAGGAAAATCATCATTTGGATCCAATTCACCTTCGCTCACATCTTCAACCTCATAGCCACGCTTGATGAGGTAGGCAAATATTTTCTCTTTCAAATGAAAGCCGTTGTGATCGGCACCAAGATATATCTTCATGATGTTAGTATAGCATAACTAGTTTGTCAGAGAGGATAGCTTTGACTTTTTATAATATTCGTGGTATAATAAGAAGAGTTGTAAGCATCTCTTCATTGAATCGAGGTGCTGCGACGCACCTCAGGAAAGGAAAACTCGTGAAACCTCTCGCTATCACCGGGGCTGCCATCTACGCAGCTGCCAGCGTGGTCATTGCCGTGGCCTACCCCGTTCTGTACGGGGATGATCGGCTACTGGCTACCATGGTTGCGCTCTTCCAACTGATCAACGCAGGTCTGGCCATCGTGGCCATCGTGCTCATTCAGGCCCGGCAGTGGACACCACTGATGGTGATGATGATCATCACCATCACCTACAGCATCCTCGACGTCGACTGGCGTCTGGGGCGCGAGGTGCAGCCATCGGTCATGGTCGTCGTGGTCCTGCTCTACGCCTGGCAGGTTTTTGCTCTGGCCATGGCCGTCAAGGGCCGCGCCAGTCAGAAGGGTGACGCGGCCTGAGCTGTTCACGCCTCCTGAGGTAAGGCGGGAGTCATCGACTCCCGCCCCCTCTCATGTTTTATTTCACCCTCCAGATTTGGTGGGTTATTTTATTGCCTTCGCAACGTCAGCTGTCAGCTCGACCAAACGGTTGCTGTAGCCCCATTCATTGTCGTACCAGACGGCAATTTTAATAAGATTTCCGCCGACTACCTTTGTCAGTAGCAAATCAACCACACCCGAATGCGGGTTGCCAATGTAATCACGACTTACCAGTGGTTCCTCGCTGACACCAAGAATACCCTGATAAAACGCATCACCAGCTGCCTTCTTGAACACGTTGTTGATTTCTTCCACCGTGACATCGCGGGAAAGAAGCGCAGTGACGTCACTAATTGATACCACTGGGGTAGGAACGCGAATTGATAGACCATCGAACTTACCTTCAAGCTGAGGCAGCGTCTTGGTCACCGCAATAGCCGCACCGGTGGTTGTTGGTACCATGTTCTCAGCCGCGTTACGACCTTCACGCAGGTCCTTCTTTGGCGCGTCCTGCAATGCTTGGCTAGCCGTATAACTATGGACCGTCGTTAGAAGTGACTTCTCAACACCAAATTCAGCGTCAAGCACTGCCATCACGGCAGCCAGACTGTTCGTCGTACAACTTGCATTACTGATTACTTCAGTAGCACTGCCAATCTTGTCCTCATTCGCACCAAGCACGATCGTATCTACCCCATCGCTCTTGGTTGGGCCGCTAATCACCACGCGCTTTGCGCCAGCTTCGATGTGCTTTGAGGCGCCTTCCTTGTCTGTAAAGAATCCGGTTGACTCAATCACGATATCAACACCTCGCTCGCCCCATGGCAGTAGCGCAGGATCGCGCTCGGCAAGGACAGCAATATGTTTGCCGTCAACGATAATTCCCTTATCGTCGTAACCAACTTCTTTCCCATAGGTGCCATAGTTACTATCACGCTTTAACAGATAGGCCAACGTCTTTGTGTCCGTCAGGTCGTTGATAGCGACAATATCAAGATCGCTGCGTTCAAAGGCGATTTTGAAGGCATTGCGACCAATACGACCAAAGCCGTTGATGGCAAGTTTCGTTTGACTCATAGGTTTTGTGCTCCTTTTTTGTGTTTTCTAAACTTGTTCGCTTTTTAGTATATACCACACCATCACACAGATACCAGCCTAAAATGATACACTAGTAGTATGAACAAGCACGAACTCCTTGCGATGGCCGAGCCACATTATGACGAAGAGCAGCTGCTTGAACTGGAATATGCAATTGATTTTGCCACTCAGGCACATGAAGGGCAGAAACGTAAAAGTGGCGAACCTTATATCATCCATCCGCTTGCCGTTGCCAGAATTCTGACCAAATGGGATATGGACATCGATACCGTTATTGCTGGCGTCCTCCACGATACCGTCGAAGATACTCCTGTTACCCTCGAGCAAATCGAGAGTCTCTTTGGTCGTGACGTCGCCTTCCTCGTTGATGGCGTCACTAAGGTGAGCCAGGCACGTGCCGGCATGAAAAACCTCGAAAGTTACCTACCGCAAACCAAAGACAACCTCACGAAGCTATTAATTGCCGTTGGCCAGGACGTCCGAGTAATCATCATCAAAATTGCTGATCGTCTGCACAATATGCGTACGTTAGAACACATGCCACGCGAAAAACAGATCAAAATCGCTCGCGAGACCATGGAGGTCTTCGCCCCATTGGCTGATCGCCTCAACATGGGTCGAGTACGTGTCCAATTAGAGGAGCTGAGTTTCCGCTATTTGATGCCACGAGATTTTGCCCGCACCAAGGCACTTCTTGATTCGCGTCTCAAACGTAGTCAACGCAAGCTGGCCCGGGTCAAACACGAGGTCGAACAAAAACTCAAAGAAGAGGGCATCGAATATGAGATGGACGGTCGCGTCAAAAGCGTCTATAGCCTCTTCAAAAAGCTCGACCGTTACGATGGGGATATTGAACAGATTCACGATCTCATCGCTCTACGCATTATCACCGATGACCTTGATACTTGCTATCTTGTTCTCGGCGTCCTGCACGAACTGTACACCCCTCTCTTCGACCGCATCAAAGATTACGTCGCTCAGCCAAAACCGAATGGTTATCAAAGTCTGCACACGACCGTCCAAACCTCTACCGGGCAGATCGTCGAGTTCCAGGTGCGCACTCGTGAGATGCACGAATACGCCGAGCGTGGTCTAGCCGCCAGCTTTCACTACAACGAGCAAAAACTCACCGATGCCTACAAACAGCGTCACATTGCCGAGCTCCCAGAGCATCTCCGGTGGATTAAAGACCTCCAACTAACCGCTGCCAAGGCTGGCAAGCACGCTATTATCGACAGCAAAAAATTACGCATGGACCTCTTTCATGACCGCATTTTTGTCTTTTCACCCAAGGGTGACATTTGGGATCTCCCCAAAGGTGCCTTTCCACTTGACTTTGCCTATCGCATTCATTCTGACCTTGCGGCTCGCGCCAGCGGTTTTAAAGTCAACGGCGCCATGAAGCCATTTAGCCACAAGCTTCAGCATGGCGATACCGTTGAAATTCTTACGAGTAAAACCGCTTCTCCTAAAGCCGACTGGAAAGACTACGTCACAACAGCTCATGCACGCGACAAGCTACGCCTGCAACTATCACGCCAAAACCGCACTCTCCTCGAAAAATTCGCAGGCAAACTTCGTATTCGCCCACAATAACCGTGCTCTTATCGCAACAATCCAATCGTTGCCATATACTCAAACAGTTGGCTATACGGCTGGCGCATGCCGAGCCCTAAGATCTCTTTGGCTGTAAGCCACTGGTATGACTCGTGCTCCCAACTGAGCACCACCTCTTGATCTTCTTCGATTTCGGCATAATACACCATGAAATTCGACGATAATACATCGTCGAGATACGTCGAGCAGTGAGCCATTCGCAAACTACTTGGCACGATCTCAAGGCCAGTTTCCTCGCGTACCTCACGTAGTAACCCGTCTTCAATATATTCGCCCGGTTCAATAACACCACCAGGCAAATCAGGCTGCTGTGACCGCCGGGGATTCTCCGGCCAGAGGCTGCACGTCAGCATCAAATATCTCCCGTCAGTCCCTCGACGGATCAGCGCTTTGGCAGCGCGCTCTATTTCAATCATACCTAACGGTTGTTCCAGCGCTCGACTGATTCGTGAATAATAGCCTTCGCTTCTTCACTATCACCAAATCCCTTCACAATCGTCGAACCTGGCTTCTTAAGGTCTTTGTAATGAGTAAAGTGATGCTCAATTTGCGCTAACAGTTGCTTTGGTAGGTCTTCAAGAGATTTGATGGCATTACCCGTATTGCGGTCATCAGCCGGCACTACAATGACCTTATCGTCGACTTCGCCGTCGTCTTCAAACTTCATAACACCAATCACCGTTGCCTCTAGGAAGATACCAGTGGTAAGTGGCTCATCAGTGATAATCAGTGCATCCAGCTCGTCGCCGTCTTCATCGAGTGTTTGTGGGATAAAACCATAGTTCGTTGGTTTGGCAAAAATTGCTGGCTCGACACGATCCAGTTGGAACACTGCCAAGTTACGGTTCCATTCAATTTTATGCGAGCTGCCAGTTGGAATCTCCACCACGACGTTAATAACGCCGCCATCAATGTCACCAGGGGTTAAAATCTGATTAAAATCAGCCACTATAATTCTCCTTTATATTACGTCTTGGTTCTATTTTATCAGTTTTTTATCGTTGTGGGCTACAATAGTAGCTGAAACGATGAAACTATTACTCCCGCGTGAATACATCCGCGAAGCAACCGACCTTATCAACAAGGCAACCAGCAAGGTCTCTTTCATTAGTGTTGTCCTGACGAATGATGATGCGACCAACGAATTGGTTGATGCCTTAGCTGCTGCCGCCCGACGAGGCGTCGATGTACAAGTTGCCGGTGACATGTTTACCTATACCGAGCTAAGCGGCCAGTTCATTCCGTCACATTACTATAGCAAACGCGTCAGGTCAACCACTCGCATGGCACGTACACTCTCAGCTGCTGGCGTTGACTTTCACTGGTTAGGTCGACTCAATATCACCACCATCTCCGGTCGCACCCATAGCAAATGGTGCGTGATTGACGATGTCGTTTTTTCTTTCGGTGGCGTTAACCTCTACGAGCGTGGCCTTGATAATATCGATTACATGTTCCGCGTCAAAAATGCTGAACTTGCCCATAAACTTGCCGTCGAGCAGCGTCGTATCGTTGCCGCCGACAAAGCCCGCTATACCTATCGCAGCCACACCTTCACCTTAAATGCCAAAAACACCGTCTTATTTGATGCTGGGTTCTTTGGTGAGTCAATCATTTATAAACGCGTCTGCCAACTAGCCGCCGAGGCATCTCATATCACGCTTGTCTCACAGTACTGTCCCACCGGCAAACTGAATCGACTATTGCGACAGACTGATGCAACCCTGTATTTCAATCACTGGCAGCACGCCAATGGCCTGAATCGGTTTGTCATTCGCGTCGGCATGTTCCTGACAAAATTAACGACCGATTACCACAAGGATACGTACCTCCATGCAAAATGTATTGTCTTTACGATGCCCGATGGCACCAAGGCCGCTATCACTGGATCGCACAACTTCGTCAATGGCGGTGCCTTCCTCGGCACCCGCGAAGTCGCCCTAGAGACGCGTGATGCAAAGATTATCGCGCAGCTGGAAGCGTTCATCCAAACACATGTCGCGTAGCCTGGAGTAAGAAGTACTCTCGAAGACCGTGTGAGATTCGAAGACTTGAGAATCTCAGCCCAACACTAAAAGACAGTCCCGGTGGGACTGTCTTTTGAAAGTGTGGTCTGAGAAAGTACTTCTTACTACAGGCTATCACTGACGGGAAAGTTCGTCTAAATACTCCCGAATACTCAATGCCGCAGTCGCACCCTCTCCCACTGCACTCGCAATCTGCATGGTTGCACCGCTGCGAACATCACCACTCGCAAACACACCTGGCATGCTCGTCTCAAGCTTGCTGTCGGTTTTGATGAGTCGTTGTTCATCCAGTTCAATTCCGCTGCTCGCCAAAAACTCAGTATTTGGATTCAGGCCAACAAAAATGAAAATGCCATTTGTTTCAAACTCAACCCTCTCACCATCTTTGGTGCCGATGACTGACGTTACTTTGCCGTCTGTCGTGACGATCTCGTCCGTCGTTGTACCTAGATGAACAGTAATCTTACCCTCATCAACATATTTTTGCAGCTCGTGCTGTAAGACTTCGCTAGCCTTGACTGTGCTGCGCACCAACAAATCAATATGAGTCGTAAAGCGTGTCAAAAAGATTGCCTCTTGGACGGCAGAGTTACCACCTCCAACAACAACTAATTTTTTATCACGATAAAATGCCCCGTCGCAGGTTGCGCAGTAATGCACGCCACGGCCGTAATATTCAGCCTCTCCTGGAATACCTAATTTGTTATAATCGCTTCCTGTTGCAATCAGCACCGCCTTGGCGCGTCGTTCAATCCCGTCAACCACAACAACTTTCTCACGGCCCTCATCACGAATCTCGGAGACTTCACCAAAATCAATCACTGCACCAAAGCGTTCGGCTTGCTTTTCCAGCTGCCCCGCCAAGGTCATCCCCTCAATCCCATCAGGAAAACCAGGATAGTTATCAACCTTGTCAGTGATTGCCGCCATACCACCAATGACCCCTTTTTCGTATAACACCGTCTCAAGATCTTCACGTGTTGTATAGACCGCTGCTGCCAACGCACTAGGGCCTGCCCCTATCATGATCACATCTTTTACTTCGCTCATCGCTTCCCCTCCGAAAATACTATACTTTTTATAGTATTACTTTTTCTCTTTTACTTCAACGATGAATTGCAAAGGTTCATTGGGACCAATGTTTGGCGATCGGCCCTGTTCTTTATAGGCAAGATTTGCCGGAATCGTCAGACGTACGGTCGATCCAACTTTGACGCCCGTTAAGCCCTTCGTCCAGCCTTCGATCACTTGCGTCAGACTAAACTCACTTGGGGTAACAGTGCCGTCTTGATTTGTACTGTCAAATATCTTGCCGTCACTGGTCCAGCCAAAATAATTTGCGCTGATTGTTGAGTCTGCGGCCAAGGCCTCGCCTTCACCCTCTTTCAGTGTCTCAACTTTTAGCTCTGTCACGCCTGCCTTATCAAAAGGTGCGGCCTCAAACCCTTCTAGGGGTTTACTGGAAGCGGCATGCGCCTTGGCCTGCTCTTCTGCCTGCTTAAGGTACTCGGCATATTCTTTTTCTGCCTTCGCCTGATCTGTTGCTGCATTCTTAGGCGCCAAGACCATCGCTAAGAAACCGCCAAATGTTCCCACTACTAATGCACCTGTAATAATCCATATGCCAATTCGTTGGCCTTTTGTTGTTGCCATACTCTCCCTCTCTTTTCAACTATCTTTAGTGTAGCAAATTTATATAATCGTTGCACCTAGGTCCTGTACCACCTGGCCAGCAGCCGTATCGACAATAGCATTCGCCTCATCACTCGTCAGAGTTGCCGTTAAGGACGCAAGTTTAATACCTATGGTAACACGTCGTTTTTGTTTGTCAGCCTGATAAATATCAACTGGCGCCACAACATACTGTAATCCCGTTGCCTCTAGTGCTGTTCGCAGCATCTCTTCGATCGCGCCATATGTTACCTCTGCACTTACTTCAAAACAAACATCACGTTCAACTGACGGATATCGGCTAAGGGGGCGATAGGTAGTACTAGCAGCGGCTGCCGCAAGCAGTAATCCTTCCGTAAACAATTCAAAGCCTGCACTGTAATCAGGCAACTTGAAGGCTTTTTTTGTTGCCGGGCTATACTCACCAATGATCCCGACTGCTTGTCCGCTGGCCCGATCAATGACCCGTGCCGTTCGCCCTTCAAGAAATGGTGTTGCTGCCGTCAGGGTCGACTCTCCAGGAAGTGGTTTATAATCAAATACCATATCTAACGTCGTGGCTAAATCATCTAATAGTCGTTTTGTACGGTAGTACGCCGCACCTTCTTTTGATGATTTTGCCGCATAGGTCAAGGCGATGCGGCCTGGTTCAACCGGCAGACCTTCGGCATCAAGACCGGCTTTCTTACTATGACTTTTACCAATCTCAAACAACGCAAATTCATCAAACCCGGCCTTGATATTGGCATGAATTTTATCAAGAAGACTCGGCGTGAGACTGAGGCGGTAATATTGCAAATCAGGGCTCAGCGCATTAGCTAATTGATAGGCATCCGCTGCGTTTTGGCCTGCTGCCTTGAGAACCTTTTCGTGGACAAAACTATACGTTAACACTTCATTTGCACCAGCACGCGCCAGACTAGTTCGCACCGTCTGAGCTAATTCACGGTACCCGTTCGTTGGTGTTGGTTTAGTACTGCGCTTTGGCAAGTCGCGTGGCAACCGGTCAAACCCATAGAGACGCCCCACTTCCTCGACAATATCTTCTGGCAGTTCAATATCCGTGCGCCAAAACGGTGCCGTGACACTCAGCACCTCATCATCACCTGGCTGGAACGTGGCGAAATTGGCGCCCCTCAGAATATTACCAATTGCCATCGGCGTCAGCGCCAGTCCAAGACGGTCATTAATAAACTTTGCCGACACCAACTGTTCGCCGTACAGAGAAGTTTTGTCGAGACCATCAACCACTCCGGCGTCAAAAACAGTGCTCGCTTGTGTGGCTCCGGCATACTGCTCCATCAATGTCGTCAGACGCGCAATCACTCGATCATTCTGTAGTTTTGATTGACCCTTATTGAACCGTGTTAGCGCATCAGTAAACAGCCCGTAACGCATACTACTACGACGCACTGCGTACATATCAAAGGTCGCAACTTCTAGGACAATATTTACTGTACTTTCAGACACTTCGGAGTTGCCGCCACCCATAATACCAGCGAGACCAACCACCCCTTCGCCATCGACAATCACAATGTCATCTTCGACTAGTTCATACGTCTTACCGTTCAGTAAGGGTGCCTTTTCACTAGGACGAGCCTTGCGGACTCCCAATTTGTGACCGCGCAGTTTGTCATAATCATAGGCATGGGTTGGCTGTGCCGTAAGAAGCATAATGTAATTCGTTAGGTCAACAACATTATTGATCGGCTTGCCGCCCCAACGTACCAACTCGCAGCGCAGCCATAATGGACTAGGACCAACCGTCACATTTTGCATGGCGACCGCCATAAAACGTGGTGCCTGATCAGGCGCATCGTTGCTTACTTCTAAGGCAAGCCCCTCGGCATCAGCAAACGCTGGCACTCGCCAGAACCAATCTTCAGCAATAATGTTTTGCTCGGTGTGACTATCTACCTCTTTGGCGGCCTGCAAGATCGCATAAATCTCACGTGCAACGCCCAGTTGCCCAAATAAATCAGGGCGGTGAGTAAACATCTTGTTTTCAATATCAATAATCGTGTCATTGAGACCAAATACCTCGGCAAAGCTTGCACCAGGTGACAGTGTTTGACCCTCAGGGACGTCAGTATCGGTAATTTCGACGATGCCGTTATGATCATCACCGATTCCTAGCTCGCGTGCACTTGCCATCATCCCGTTACTCATAACACCACGCAGTTCACGGGCACCTAATACGAATGGTTCTGCATCATCAAAGGTTGATGGGACGGTACTAGCTGGTGGCAACCAGATCGCCCACATCTCAGCATGGACATTGGGTGCGCCACACACCACCTGTATTAACTCTTCTGTACCGGCATCAATCTTACACACCGACAACTTATCGGCATTGGCATGTTTCTCACATTCAACAACTTTAACGATTTTGGCATCTTTATATTTTGCGCCAAGATCAATTATTTCCTCGACCTGACCTAATTGTGCATTAATCAGTGCCACTAGCTCATCAACCGGTGGAATATCACTGGCTACATATTGTTTTAGGGTATTTAGGCTGACTTTCACTGCGCACTCCGTATCTTTGCCTGAATCTCGTCCAGTCGTTCATCGCTCATTTTTGGACCCTCGGCTGTCGTCAGCCATCCTTGATATTCTTCGTTGAATTCTTGATGCGGCGACCAGACACCAGTCTCATCAGCCAGCTGTCCATGCAACGGAATCAGCTTGGCATGCACATGAGCCACACCTGTTCCTTCAAAGATAAGTGCCACCCGGGACGTATCAAACGCCTTCTCAAGGATATTAGCCACCGTCTTCACTGCCTCCATAAACTCGACGTACAACGTATCATCAAGTAAAAACACGTAATCACCAGGATTCTGCTTGGGAATGACCACGGTAAATCCGGGCGTATTCGGAAAAGGTGTCAAAAAGGCCAAGAACTTATCGTCCTCCCATACTTGCCACGATTTCATTTCACCACTGACGATTTGATCGAAAATTGTACTCATCTAACATTGCCTTATCATATTTATGACTTATCTTATTCTTATTATACCCTGAATCTCCTCTGTTGTGCAGTCTTTTACCGTCATGACGTTAGAGCTCCGTTTCATCAAGTAGTAGCATGACGTCAATAGTTGTTTCTTCATAGGGATGCACGGCTTTGATAGCAGTTATAATGGCCTTTGCATTGTTGCGCTGGCAAATAACTTCTATCCGCTCCTCCTGAACCGCCTCCAGCTGACCGGCTTCACCAATAAAAGACATCGCATCCGTACCTGGCATAAACCGGCCAATCCCTATCGACGAGAAACTACAATGCGTATAGTTACTTTGTACACCTGCACCAGCTTCGGCCATTGCTTGGCGTACGGTATCGGCATAGTCGACAGGTACAAAGGTTACAATCTTAAGGTTCATGTAATAATCCGTCTTCTCTTCATTCACAACCTATCATACTTGTGATAGATACCCCGAGCGTGTTGCTGTAATTCTAACAGATTACTCATTAGGAACTCTGAATTTTGTTCATCACTTCCCCATCATATACACGCACAAACACCGATTGATCAGAACCGTATATAACCCTCGCGTGTTCCGTGAGATTACCGGGCATTTCATTAATAGGAAACCAACCCATATCAACACACTTTTCTGGCTCCATAATACTTGGTTCACCCGACCATTTATCAGTAGAAAAGCAAAACGTGTCTACATGCCGTTCACTTGACTGATTATATGCAACCACACCCCGAAATGTCAGATCATCAATCTTAACACGAACACCCATCTCTTCGAAAGCTTCGCGCACCGCTGCCTTTTCAACATCCTCTCCCATCTCAACGACACCACCAGGGACATGCCAAACACCTGGCGCCCAAGAAGCCTCCAAACTCCTTTGCGACAAAAGAATTTTATCGCCTTGTACGAGCGCCAGCACGGCAATTCGATCCAGCGACATTAGAACTGCCTCAAAAACTCTAATTTTGCCGACTCGAAGTGTCGGACATCTTCGATACCATACTTCATCATCACCAACCGGTCAACTCCAAGACCCCAGGCAAAACCAGTATATTCATTAGGGTCAATATCAGCAGCTTTGAGAACATTTGGGTGTATCATGCCGCATCCCACTAGTTCAATCCAGCTATCTGCATCATCACTAAACGGATTCTTCATACTCAACTCAAAACTCGGCTCGGTAAAAGGAAAATAAAAGGGATTAGTTCGTACTTCAATTTCTTTGCCGTAATATTCACTGAGGAAGGCAGACAGCGTTGCAATCAGATTACCGACAGTCACCCCTTTGGCAACATAGACACCCTCTACCTGATAAAATGTATGTTCGTGCGTCGCATCGAGGTCCTCATTACGAAATACGCGATCAGGTACAACAGCAGCAATCGGCTCGCCCGCTGCAAATTCTGCCTTGTATTTCTTCAGAATGCGGTTCTGCATCGTACTGGTATGCGCCGGAGCTACCAGTGGATCACCGTCTTGATCCATTTCAACTGTCTGAAACGTGTCGTAATCGTCACGTGCTGGATGTCCCTTAGGGAAATTTAGCGTATCAAACATATGGTACTGGTCGTCAATTTCACGGCTATCTTCAACCCGAAAACCCATGCGTTCAAAGATGCCAGAAAGTATGCGCACTTCCTGCATTAAAGGATGCGTCGAACCATTTTCGGTTGGTAATAATGCAACCGGACCAGTATTCGCGTCCCATGGCGCCGTCACATCAATTGGATCGGGCAGATTTGCCGCCTCTAATTGCGCCTCTCTTGCCTCGACTGCCTCCGACAATTGCTGCCTCAAAAGATTAAGCTTTTTACCATATTCCGCACGCTGGTCTGATGGCAACGTAGGGATAACCCCTGAAAGTTCTTTTAGTTCGGGTGCTCGCAATATATCTCGCGGTGTATCGCTGCTGGAGATTCGCTCTAACAACTCTTGTTGGATTACATCAATTGTATCGGCCATATATTCTATATTGTATCACGAAACCAGGGGTTAGAGACCCTTTTTCCTTGCCCCACTCTTTAGTACGTAGCAGCCTGTGTGCTCGCAATCACTAGCCAGACGATAACAACGACGGCGGCAATACCGATCACCAGCCACACCAAGGCTAAGGTTGTTGTGCGTTTTGTCCCTTCGATATAGCGTGAGTCTTCAACACCATCTGGCAGGTCTGCTGGATCGGCCTTTTGACGTGCCTTTTCCTGCAGTTCCGCTGCAATTCTTTCTTGTAATTCTGTTCGGTTCTGATCCTGTCTCACATATAATGCCATACCTCTAGTGTATCACTCATGTTTATTTTCAGACAGGTATGCTATACTTCTAGTCACAAGTTTCATAATACAGTTATATAAGGAGGGAAACTTATGGCTACCAGTAAGTCTGGTTCAACCAAAAAGTCGACGGCAAAAAAAACGTCGTCACGTACAACCGCAACAAAAGTAACGACCGTCAAGGCTGCAGAAGCTCCTGTCGCCAAGCCAGCAGTGTTTAAAAAAGCATCAGGTGAACCAAACTATCCTGCGATTATTGTCGCTGAAGTCATTGGTACCTTTGTTCTGACGCTTGTCGCCCTATTAACCTTACAGCAATTTGCCGCATTGTACGTCGGTTTGACTGTTGCTGTCCTTATACTTGCCGTTGGTGCAGTATCGGGCGCACACCTCAACCCTGCCGTTACCTTCGGTCTATGGTCTGCACGTAAGCTAAAATCAACCTTGCTTCCTGTTTACTGGGTGGCTCAGTTTGTCGGTGCGATTCTTGCTGTCTTGCTCCTTGGTTTGTTTGCCGGTAAAGGCTACAGTCTAGATTTCGGCCACTTCACAACATTGAACTGGAGTGTATTGGGTATTGAAGTACTTGGTACGGCCGTCTTCCTGTTCGGTCTGGTTGCAACCGTTACGAATGACAAACTCTCACAGGTTGGCAAAGCCTTTGGCGTTGGTCTCTCACTGACAATCGGTATCTTGGTTTCAGGATCAGCCTTCTCTGCCCTACAAAGTGGCATTGACACGTCAAAAGTAAACATCAGCGACGCAACAACGATTCCTCGCGAATTTAGCGTCAAGGGTGCTACCCTTAACCCTGCTGTTGCTCTTGCGTCAAGCGAGAATACTCCTAGCCAACTCAGTGGCTACGGTGCTGAAAAGGACGAGGTAAAGTATAGCCGCCTGGGATACGAAGTCATCCTCGGAACACTTATTGGTGCAGCACTTGGTGCGAACCTTTACCTATTGGTTGCCTACGTTAATCGTCAACAAAGCTAATCGATACGTTTCACAAAATAACCCCGCTATGAATGCGGGGTTATTTTTTATTCGTCTTTTTGCGGTTTGTCGACCAGCAGAGGATCAACCCCTGCCGTTGTATTCGCAATCTTAATGACATCCTTGTCTACTTTGGCAAGCTCTTTATGAGCAGCATTATAATGATTGACTGTCGTCCCCAGCGCGCTACCAAGTTTCTGCATATACTCTTCAAATTTACCAATGTGAGTGCCGAGCTTTCCTACCCGCAGCTGGATATCCTTCGCCTGCTGTTCAATCTGCAAACTACGCAGACCTTGCAGAACCGTCTGCAAATACGCCATAAAGCTTGTCGGACTCACCACGATAACTTTCTTGTCGCGAAAGGCATACTCAATCAAGTCCCTTGCGCTGCTGCCAGCGCCAACACTGCCGATCAGCAGATCATAATAGAGCGATTCGCTGGGAATGAACATAAAGGCAAAGTCCATGGTATTTTCACTTGGACGAATGTATTTACTCGTCTCGTCAATCCGCCCCTTTAGGTCCGCTCGCACCTTAGCAAGTAGTTTCTCGCGGGCGTCTTTGTCAGCTTCGGCCACCATGCGATTGTAATTCTCGAGGCTAAATTTACTATCGATAGGCAGGATTTTTCCTTTATCGAGGAAAACGACCGCATCCACAATCTGACCGTCTTTAAACCCATACTGCATCTGGTAGCTTTTAGCTGGGAGGATGTTATCAAGAACAGATTCCAAATAATATTCACCAAACACCCCTCGCTGTTTTGGATTCTGCAGCACATTCTGTAGTGTTTTCAGTTCATCAGCCACATCAACAACACGGCGGTTGGTCTCGTCTAGTTTCGTCAATCGCTGCGTAACGTCGGCAACTAATTTAGCGCTCTCACTCAGCTGTTTTTGCACACTCTGTTGCATTGACGTACTGCTACGTTCTAACCGGTCACCCATTACTTGTTGCAGGGTACCAATCGACCTGGAAAGCTCGGTGACATCACTCTTTAGTAGGTCAACTGCGCTCGATTGTTTCAAGTCACGCAGCTTTACCATCAAAATGCCGATAGTCACCGCAAACCCAACAATTACTATCCCGACAATCAATAAAACAATAAGTATATCCATATTCCTATTGTATCCTATTCAGACAGAGAGGGACTGGTGATGCCTACAAAAAGGCGATCCAGCGAAACACTAACGCGGTCGCAACAGCCAAGACGACAGCAATCGTCGTCGAACGAAGTCTCATCACCCACGTAAAGAAGAGATAGCTGACGCCGTACAGCAGTGCCGTCCAGGCAAGCGCCTCGCCCCATCCCAAAGGTTGTGTCAATGCGCTAAGACCCCAGAACGACAGGATAACTGCAAACACAATCCATAATGAATGCCTGACATGAAGACGTATCAAGACAATTGCACCAATGATAGCGCTGATAATAGCGGCGATATTACCTGCTACCGCTCCCGACTGACTACATGCCTGCACGGTCGTCGAGCGACATAGCAAAGGATCAATCACAAAGTTACCAAGTAACAAGGCCAATACCCACGTAATGATACCGAGGCCAATACCAATCGTCGTAATCGTCACCCAGTTATACGTGCCGTTAACATATCGATCACCTGTTGGTTGAATAACTACTTTTGCCATATCCTGTCCTTCGTTGTAATAGTCTACATTGTACTATGTTATTGCAAATAAGACAAAAGAATTATATTTGCTTATGCTTAGTCTTCCGGACAGCAGACGCATCTCGCTGCAGATACCAAAGGCCACCAAGACATGCCACTAACACCCCTACGACCACATCCAGTGGGGTATGCACAAGCGCAAGCACTCGACCAACACAGACAATAATGACCAGAATGCTAAGGAAAATCGCCATCCCCCGTCGGCGTGTTTCAGCCCAGACCGCCAACGTAATTGCCGTCACAAACAATGCATGATCTGACGGAAATCCTGGATTGTCCAGATACGAGGCACCCGGAGTGATCCCCAATAGCTCATATGGTCGCAGCTCAGATGGCTGGTACGTTACCGCCAGTAGTTTCGCAATTAAAAAGGCCGTCAGCCCTGCCAGGAGCACTCGACAATACGCCTGATATCTATGCCCTTTTGGGATACTCGTCAGTAACACCCATGCACCAACAATAACAACAGGAAATACGGCATAGTCTGCAATCAGCCGCACAAAGAATTCACTATCCATGTAGCCAGTCTACGGAATCGAAAACGCTTATGCAATACGCTGAAGGCGTGCGGCCTCGAAATACTGGATTCGCTCTGGCGTCCACCCACGACTACGTAGCTCCTGTCGTATCTTCCCGACAACTGCTCGATAAAAAGCTCGTTCGTCTTGAAAACCATAGAGGTTAACAATCTGTGACATTGTATATTTGCGCTCCTGCTGGCGAAAATCGACAGCATTCATGCCAAGGACAGAGGCGCGTAGCTCGCCCTTGCGATCATGTTTCTGCAAGACTTTCTCATACCGTCGTTCGTGTCGTTGTGACGTCAGATGATGCGTATGAGGAGCCGAATTAACCGTTGCCGCAACGAGTGCAGACAAGAGAGATTTTGTTGACAATTTCATTACCACCTCCTTTGGTATCAGTCTTGATACCTATGTGCATCATACCGCGTGAAAATAGGTGAAAAGAATGTACTTTTTACAGCAATCGTTGCACACGCGGTGATACCAAATGATCGACAGGCAGGCCGTTCGCCTGACGATAACGAACCTCTGTCGAGCTAACGTCTGCTGTCACGATTGGCAACTTCAGGGCATGCCGAACCTCCGGATTGATACTACTCCCGGGCCGATCAACCACCAGCATCGACAGCCGTTCAAGTAACTCCGAACCGCCACGCCACGAGGCCATAGTCTGAGTCGAATCCGCCCCAAATACAAACCGAAAGTCACATTCTGGATACTCAGCCTCTAGCAACTGTACGGTATCGTACGTTTCTGTTGGATATTCATGGTCAAGTTCATTCGTCATGACTTTTACGGCTACATCCCCGCAAACCGTATCAGCAATCATGGCCCGAACATATCGCAGTCGAATTGCACGCGGGACATCAATGGTCTTATCATGCCTAACTCCACTTGGCATCACCCACACTTCCGATTGCGTGGACTTCGCAAACTCTACACATGCCTGCAGAATCGCAGTGTGCGCAAGGGTAGGGGGATTAAAGGCACCGCCATAGATGATTATTTCGTGCTGCTTTGGTCGTTCCATGTCATTACCTAACTTATTGTTTACTTTACACTAACTATGATGTATCCTGAGTGTAACACGTTAGTGTTGAAATAACAATAAGAAAGGATACTCCCTATGCGACGCCAACAATTTGACATTATTACCACCCTTGAAACACAACCAACCATTAACCCTGCCGAGGAGATCGAACGCCGCAGTCAATTCCTAGCCGATTATCTCGGCCATACTGGCCTGAACGGCTTTGTGCTGGGTATTTCTGGTGGCCAGGACTCTCTCCTAGCTGGCATCCTCGCCCAGCGCGCCACCCAAATCCGTCGAGACACCGGACACGAAGCCACCTTTCATGCCGCTCTTCTGCCCTACGGCACCCAAGCTGATCGCGCCGACGCCGAACTGGCCATTGCAACTATTAATCCTGATGTTGTTCATGATATTGATATCAAACCTGGTGTTGACGGCATAGCAACATCGATAACGACGGCCGAGGGACAACCAATACGCGATTTTGACAAGGGAAATATCAAGGCGCGTATGCGTATGATTGCCCAGTACGCTATTGCGGGACCCCAAGGACTTCTCGTTGTTGGCACTGATCATGCCGCAGAAGCCGTGACAGGATTCTTCACCAAATACGGCGACGGCGGCGCCGACGTGCTCCCGCTTGCTGGTCTCACAAAACGTCAAGGTCGCGCTATGCTAGAAGAACTTAGTGTCCCTGAAATCTTCACTACCAAACCGCCAACCGCTGACCTCTTAGACGGCCGTCCAGGACAAACCGACGAAAGTGAACTAGGCATGAGCTACCAAACTATCGATGATTACCTGGAAGGGCAAGACATTCCCGACGACCTTGCCGTCAAACTTGAGCGTCGATTTGACACAACATGGCATAAACGCAACCTTCCAGTTGCCTACTCTCAGACCAGATAATGAGAAGATGACCACCCCTTACATTGGCAATAATGTCATTTCAGGGTAGAATTAGTGTATGAAATACGACAAACCCTACGTTGCTCCAACCCTGACTGTTGACGCAGTTATCTTTCAGATATCCAATGGCGTCCTAGAGGTCCTCCTGATGAAGCGCCCCAACGAACCCTTCAAGGGCGAATGGGCACTCCCTGGAGGCTACAATGCCGAGGGCGAAACCACCACCGCCGCACTGCACCGCATTGTCATTCACAAGACGGGGGTCGACGTCGAAAAAGATCTTCGCTATATCGAACAATTGTATACCTTTGACACCGTTGATCGCGACCCACGCGGTCATGCTGTCTCGGTCACCTATGTGGGGTGCGGACGCGATATCGAACCACGAGATGCCGGATCACACGTTGCTTTTTTGGACGTCGATAATCTCCCTGCTCTTGCCTACGACCACGCCAACATTATTCAGTATGCTCGCGAACGGCTCATTGCCAAACTCACGTACACGAACGCCGTCTCAGCTTTCCTTGAGAAACATTTTACACTCACACAACTACAGAGCGCCTACGAAATTATCTTTGGCCGCGAATTTGACAAACGTAATTTCCGCAAGAAGTTCCTTAGCCTTAACCTCATCCACGAAACCAACGAATTATGGCGTGATGGTGCCCACCGTCCCGCCAAATTATACGAGTTCAACAGCAAGACACTCGAGTCATTATCACGCAGCTTTGATTAACCTTCAGGCATTGAGATGCCCCACTTCGAACCTGTCGAAGTGGGGCGTGGTAATCCAACCTCAGCGAACGCGCTTGTCGTTCACGGTCGGACCGTGAGAGGTGAGAACCACCGGCGTCTCAAGCTCGCGCTCGATCGCAGCAGTGACCGATTCGGCAGACGAATCGATTGGCACACCGTACCGAGGCATCGCCTCGAATAGCAGCTGCGTCAACCGCGTCATGTAGACCTTGTCTCCGTACTGGCCAACATTGATATCGCGCGCCGTCCCCTTGGGGTCAAGCGCGAAATACCGTCCGATGTCCGCCGTATCCGGCACCTGGTACCCCACCGCGCACTGCCACTCGGGCAACTGCTCGGTGCGGTCCAGACCAGTGATCACCAGCCCATCAACACCACCGATTGCCGCCAGGGCATATCGGTGCGCCAATGGGTCAAAGTGACCGATCCTGAAACGTCCTTGCCATGGCCCAGTACCATTAAAGTACTCGCGCAGTGGCTCGTCCAAATCAGCATCTTCAGTCACAAACGGACCGAATCCATGTCGCGTCGTGTAACTACGCACAATACCCAGCGTCGTCACCGACCCAGAGAACTGAATGTCCTCCAACTGCCGGCGAGCATTGTCAGGTGTCGTGTTGCTCCACGTCGTGTGCGGATGCCAGCCACGCTTTTCGTCTAGCAAGACGCCCTGCGCCGCCTCAAACACCAGGTGATCGTATCGCCCAGCCAAGATGGCCAGATAGTCAGGATCAACCACCCGCACCAACCGTGCCCACTCGACGAACTCCTCGGCGTACAGTTGCGGCAGCGATCTGTCGTTCAGCATCTCCCATTCGGGCGTATCAGTCGGCGCATTGATCGCCGCCATCTGCGCCAGTTTGTTCTGTCGCTGATCGTCCAGCCGTCCAAGGATATCCGGGCGAGTTACCTCACCCGCATAGATCATCAGATCAGGCCGAAACATCCAGTCCAGTACCGCCTCGGAAACTCCTTGGCCGGTACTGCCGTGCCGCCGACCGCCACGCACCAGTTCGCGCAGACGATTGCCTGCCTGATGGTACGGGGTAACGATCCTCGCGAACCGATCAACCGTCGTGCGCTGCCAGATATCCGCAATGCCCTGTTCGATGAGGTGGTTGGCCTCAAGGAACATGTTCAGCGGATTGACCAGCATGTCGACCGACAGATGCGTCGGCACGTCGGGCAGAAAACTTGCTGCACCGAACTGCGAGAACGTATGATGCCGACCGTCCGGCGTCACGATGTTGTGCTCGGCCTGCGAGCCTCCGTTGAACCGGATGACCGCAGCCGAATCTGACGTTGCCGCCAGATATTCCGTCGTCGTTCCCTTACCGGCATCGCCGTAACTGAGATCGACCGTGATTGTTGCCCTTGGCATGTCCATCACTCCTCTCTAGAAGTGAATAAGGCCTGGTGCGAGAGTCCCCCGAAATGGGAGATCTCGCACCAGGCGTGGGTAAGGAAGGAGTACCTACAGCCGATCGGCTCCGGTACCATTGGTGTCGAGACGTCCCGACGTGCGTGCCAGCGTCGTGCCACCCCGGGTCGGGGTCACCCGTCCGATGGCCGCCAGCGCCGTGCCGACTGCCGTTGTGGAACCACCCGCCGCCAGCATGGCCGCCTTGGTGGTGTCCGCATCCAGTCCGCCCTCGAACCGCGCGATCAGGGCCGCGATGGCCTCGACCGACGCCGCGGGGTCGTCCAGAACGATGACGTTTTCCTTGCCGATGAGATGCTCCCACTCGGGGATGATCTCTTCGGGGCGGTAGGCGCCCATCCGCTGGAACAGGAAGAACACGTGGTTCTTCCGTTGCAGCTCGGCGAAGACAGCCTTGGTATCGACATCCTCGGCCAGGTCATCACCCGTCAGCGACTTCAGCGTGTGACCGCCACCATTCCAGTGGTAGCGACCGTAGTCACGCCGAATCGTCTTGTACGGCATCTCGTCGCCGAAGAAGAACACGAAGCCCTTCTTGCCGAACAGTTCGTACGGTTCGAGATGCGTGTGCCGGGCGCTCATGTAGGCCCCCAGCTCGTACGTCTCGCGCTGCTGACCGCCGCCGTTCCCTTCCAGGATGACGGCTGCGATCTGATCGTCCAGACGGTTGTCGCTCTCGAATTGCCCCCATTGCAGTGGGTACTCGTCCGAGGTTGCGTCGCCGATCGCACCGATGTTGATCTGCGGATCAGCGCAGAAGTTGCCGTCCTTCAGGTAGGCCTGAAGATTGGGCAGCTTGCTGTGGACTCGCCGCGCCGCCTCGATGTTGCTGCCGGTGACGTCCAACCAGATCTGGATTGCCGTCGGGTCGGGATGCTCGTCGGTCACGCAGACCTCGCGCATCACCTGCCCGGCGAACGGGCTGTTCGGACCGGCCACCTGGGTCGGTTCGAGGAGCTTGTGGACTCCCGTAGCCTTACCGGACTTGACCTTGGCCGAATGGCCAAAGGTCGGGACGCCGGCAGCCCTCGCTGCCGACACCTTGGCACCGTAGGAGCCTACGCTCCAACTGCCTCCACCCATGATCGTCTCCTTTCAATGAGACCCGCCACTCACCAGTTGAGTGGTCGGAACAATCTGGGATAGTACGGAGCACCGAGGTGCTGGAGGATCGTGTCGAACTGCGCCAGCAATTCGTACGCCGATCGTGATTCATCGCCACCAACGCACCGCGCGAAATACTGCTTCATCAGGTTCGGCACGTCTGCGCCTTCCGTCAGAAACTGCATCGAACGGGCCGCCAGTGCGACATCGTGTGCTGTGGTGGGTGCGTTGCACTGCAAGATATTCTTCGAATACCAGTCACGCCGTGCACCCACGACTGCCTTCAGTGGCGGATAGGTTGTGTCGATCCTCGTCACTGAATAGCACCAATCAGCCAGAACAACGCCGTGCATAGCCGGGTGAATCAAGATGTTGCTGGGTACCAAGGCACCGTGCAACACCCCAACCTCGTGTGCGCCGCCAAGCGCCCACAAGACCCGTCGCCACATCCACGCCATATCAAGTGGATGCAACCCTTTTGGATAACGACCACGAACCTCTTCGAGATTCACAAATCCATCCAATCGAGTAATTGCATTCGCCCGAAGGCGCCGGCGACCATCGGCCACCGCAAACGAGTCCAGCAGCTCCGGAAAGAACATCGTGTGTTCATCACCGGTACCCGCCAGTAGCCCCAGCGCATCCGCCTCGGCCGCCAGCAACTCGTTATCAGCAGGCACCTGCGCCACCTTGATAATCGAATCGGTTACCGCCACACCCCTTGTCGAGCGCGCCCGGTACCCGGTCGTCATATCAAAGTAACGACGCAGTTCCGTCGTGACCTCATGACGCATTGTCGCCGAATCAAACACCACCAAGGGCGCCGACTCGTAGAATCGGCCGTCCTGCAGTGCCTGAGATGCTGCCTGATACAGACCAGACAACCTGTCGAACGCCGCCGACGCCTCCGCTTTTCGGTCCGAGGCCACCCGGTCTGGATGGAGAGTCCTCGCGAGTCCGCGGTACGTCGCCTTGATCGACTGCGTGTCACCAACCAGAAAAACATCGCGGTAACTGGTTGCATCATGGACGCGTCCGGCTGCCTGACGAAATTCGTCTGTCATCGGTTTTCTCACCTCCTTGTTAATGTGCCTGCGGTTTTTTATACAGCTTGACTCTGCAGGAACAAGCGACGTCCCGTCCCATTTCGGAGAGGGGAGACCAAAGCGGGTGCTTTGATAGTGTTAATATAACACTAACTTAGGTATAAAATCCATAGTAATTGTTAATTCTACAATAACTATCTTTTTCTTACAGAGGTTTTCGCGCAATTAATAAGGTATTGGTGGTTGGTACCGACTGGTCGCGTGCAAGGGTCTTGCCCGACATAACATAGACATCAGCTGCTGGCGCAAAGCGGTTTTCAATCAGCCACTCATTAGTAATCACCCTGCTTTGGGTTGTCACTTCAAATCCTACCCGTTCGAGGTACTCGACCCACTCTTGATGACTAAAGAAGCAAAAGCGTTCATGCATTTCACTTTGCCAGCTATAAAGATAATCTTTTTTGGCTAAAAATTCGCACAGGTCAGACCGACGCAGTACCATATACGACACACCTTCAATCGTCTGTTCACGAACAGCGATCATGTCGCCCTCTTCTCGACGAAAATCTCGTACAAACCGCCGAAATCGCGCGGCAGTTGATAACGACCCTAACCAATCTCGCAGAGACACGCCGTCTGGAACCACCTCAATATCATCTGGGTTATCGCCATCGTCGTGGACAAAGCGAACATACACTTCTTCGTTGCCATTATCAGGACCGACCACGTCATAATTGATATAGATACCACCCGGCGCCACCATGTCATAAACGCGGTGGACGAATCGGTCCAATTCATCTCGCCCAAGATATGATTCAACTTCGTGCGTCAACGCCATGGTGATGATGGTGTTAAAATAATCATCAGAGAACAGCGTACTCTGCATAAAATTACGCTGATAAAAATACATATTGGCATCACCAAAATCGCCAGCACTGCGACGCTGCTGACAAATCTGAAACAGCGGATGCGCCGCCTCAACTCCATAAAAATCCGACTCAAATAATTCCGGCTTTTCAGCCAATAACTTCAGCGTTTGTCCCGTTGCACACCCAATATCAAGGATTTTACCGGGCTGCACATCATCACCAAATTCTGCTACCTTACGCCACGCATTATCCTCAAACGCCTGACGATAGGTTGCGTAGTCGCGCGTCTCGGTGATATCGCCATCGTCCGAACTCACCAACGGATCGGCGTAGATATCAACCAGCAACTGACCTAATCCATAGCTGCAATAATAGTCACGACACGGCGGATACATGAGGGCAGTGACATCAGACGCAGACTCCCATTCCGTCCCAGCTGCGATGATTCTTTCGACGATATCCCACGGACGATCGACGGGCGAGGCGGCCGTATTTTGGTCAATCTCAACCCCGGCAATCGCAAAGCCAAGTGCCTCATACATGGCGGCGACTTCTGGCGTCGAACAGGCCACAACGGTATTATCGGGCGTCATTGCCACATCACCTCGACTTTTAACACGTATCTCCTCGATCAAAAAATGGGCAAAATCCGGTTTACGTCGCACGTTATTGATCGTAAACACTCGGGATTCCATCCCCATTGCCGAGGCGCAATATTCGATCATGCCCAACCGTCGTTCGCCACTAATAGGATTACGGCGCGTTCCCGTGTGATTTGCCGACGTCACTGCCCATACAATCTGGACCGAGGTGATATCAGGATGCTGGGCACGCAGCGACGCCTCAAGATTCGTCAGATATCGCACCTGAAAATCTGTAATCAGGTGATGCCTCCCCGGAAAAAGAACAAAATACCTCACGGAGGTTATGCTCCCAACAGGCGAGGGGCTGCCTGGTCTGCCTGTTCGATCAGTTCTGCGCCCGTATACCGTCGCCGTTCAGATAATTCGACCCACTGTCCGCCGTCTGGCGATTCGTCTGGCGTGTCAGGATAGATATATCGTCGCCACCGTAATTTGTCCCGCACATCGTCAGGATTGTGCGGGTTGACACGCGTATAGTGCAATAATGTGCAGTTGCGAATCGTGTAGTTGCGGTTTTCGTCCAATATTTCCCATTCCTCCGGTGTCATCCGTTCGACACCATACCGCGCTGCATTAATAAAGTCACCGTGCGATACCACGACGACACGCTTGTCTGATTGTTCGCGGTGCAACGTCGCTTGAAAATCCCTAAAACGGGCATAGACATCTGGCATACTTTCGCCGCCATCAAGACGAATATACCAAGGGTTCGCTAATTTCTCGGCAGCCGTCAAAGGGAACTGTGCCCGCTGTTCGGCCCGCGGCATCTTGCCGTACACTCCCCAACTACGTTCCACAATGCGATCATCGATCGTCCAGCCGTCCAATGCGTCGCCACCAATATAGGCGGCTGTTTCGCGTGTCCGCAAAAACGGCGAAACGTACCGCGCGTCAAACGCCTGCAATCCACCCAGTTCTTGGTCAATATATGCCTTGGCCTGTTTCGCCTGGTCGATACCACGTGCCGTTAACCGCTGCCGCCAATCAGGACGCGCAAAGATTGTCTCTGCAACCACTCGATCAACACCATGATCATCACGTTTTTGCACAATATTAGCCTCGGATTCACCATGGCGGATAAACAGCAGGTCCAGTGGCATCGTCATATTATTATATTCTCCGTTTCTATTATCAGGGTACACGTTTATTCATAATTTGTAAATTAGTGTTGACAATACAATAACTAAGCGTTAGTATGAGATTTAGAAAGTGTATTTTACACACTAAGTATGAAAGGAGTTACCCTATGACAAATTTTGAACCAACCCGCAATGTATTGGTTGCCGTTGATGTACAGAATGATTTTATTGACGGCAGCCTGGCAGTAAATGGTGGCGCCGAGGTCGTCCAACCTCTTAACGAAGTTTCTACGGCAGTTCGCCTAACCGATGGCGACGTCGCCCTTACCCGCGACCAGCACCCCGACGTTACCCCGCACTTCGCCGATTATGGTGGAGTGTGGCCAACTCACTGCGTGGCCGGAACCGAAGGCGCCGCCTTCCACCCCGATCTACAGATCGCGGACAGCGACGTGATTATCAACAAAGGCATGGGACAAACCGATGGCTATTCTGGCTGGGAAGGCGTGGCCGAGGACGGCCAGACACTCGAAACCATTATTGCACCAAAGACTCGTGAAGAAAAAGTGCGCGTCTTTGTCGGCGGTTTGGCAACCGACTATTGCGTCAAGGCAACCGCGCTGGACATTGCCGCAAGGTTTAAGGATGACGAACGCGTCCGCCTCTACCTGATCCGTGATGCGATCCGCGCCGTCGGCCTGGCGCCAACTGACGAAGAGCGCGCCCTTGCCGCCATCGAAGAAGCAAAGTTCCAAGCCGTCTCTGCTGCCGAAGCCTTGGTGATGATCGAAAGGACAGCATCATGACAACCGAAGCTCGCCTTTCAAAAGGCCTCGATTATTACAAAGCAACCATGGGTCAGGTCGAATTTCTCGAACATCCTGATACCGAAGTAACGTTTGAATTAAAGAACCGTGCCAATACAAAGTTGTCAGAGTTTGTGTCACCCGAGGACCTGCAGGAACGTCTTGATATGCTCCGCACGGGCTGGCAGCCAGACGAACTTGCCTATCTTGCGGGCCTGCAAAACCAAGACGGCACTGCCCAGTTTACGCCTGAATATCTTGATTTTCTGGCTGACAATCCCCTGCCAGCCGCTGAGATTGGATACGACGAGAGAGGTGACCTTGCTGTCACCGCTACTGGTCAGTGGCCCCTGGTCACCTTCTGGGAGACGGTCGTGATGAGCGAGTTGAACGAACTCTACTTTTCTAACAAACTCGCCAGTGAGGGAATGTCACTTGACGAGCTGTACGCCGAAGGCGATCGTCGCTTGGACGAGAAGATTGCTATTTTAAAAGATCGACCCGATATCAAGTTCTCTGACTTTGGCACCCGTCGTCGCTTTAGCTATGCGTGGCAAAAACACGTCGTTGAACGTATCGCCACAGAACTGCCAGATAATTTTGTCGGTACCTCTAATATCTACCTGGCACACGAATTAGGATTGAAACCTATCGGCACTTTTGCACACGAATTACCAATGGTCTATGCCGCCCTGGCTGACAAGAATGGCGAAAGTCCTCTGGATGGCCATAACCGCGTCCTGCAAGACTGGGAGCAGACATACAAAGGCGACCTGTCAACCGCCCTGACCGATACCTTCACGACCGACTTTTTCTTCGCCGATTTCACACCCGAACAAGCCGATCAATGGAAGGCGTTACGGCATGATTCGGGCGACCCTATCGAATTCGGCGACCGCGTGATCGAGTTTTACGACAATCTTGGTATTGACCCACTGGGGAAGACAGTCGTCTTTAGTGATGGACTCGACATCGACACGATTGTCGAACTGGCAGATTACTTTAAGGGACGCATCAATGTCACGTTTGGCTGGGGTACAACCTTGACGAACGATCTTGGCGTCAAGGCAAACAACTTCGTCATGAAGGCAGTTCGTGCCGATGGTGTTCCGACAGTAAAATTAAGTGACGCCGAAGGCAAGCACACCGGACCAGCCGACAAGATCGAACTCTACCAAGAAGAAGTCGCACGGGCCGTCGGACACACTGCCATACGCGAGTTAGTAACCGTATGAGTGAACTAATGACCGAGACAACTGAACGCAAATTATGGCTGGATGGACCGAATTTTACCGCGGATGCCGTCGTTATTGACCCTTCCTTGGAAAGAATATTTCTTGTTCAGCGCAAGGACACGGGACAATGGGCGTTACCAGGCGGCTTTGTTGACCCCGAGGATGCCTCGCCGTATGAAACGGCAATCCGCGAAGCCAGCGAAGAAGGCAATTTAACCCTATCAGGTTCGGCACCGCTGGTGTTTCGCGGCATCGTTGACGACCCACGCAATACCGAAGAGGCGTGGATCGAAACCAGCGCCTACCTTTTTTTGACAGAATACACCGACACCGCCAAGGCCGGTGACGACGCTAAAGCGGTGGCTTGGCCCACCATCGACGATCTAACGCCGGACGATCTTTATGCATCACACGCCATGATTATCGAACGCGCACTTGAACACCTGCGCGGTCGACAGCTCATCGATGTACTGACCACCCCTGACACTATCACTCGTATCGATGCTGGTCATATGGAATACGACAAATCAATCGTTACAGATGATACCCTGTCCGTCTTCGCCAAATCTCATAACCCCGACCGATTTAGCGATCCAGATAAGGCGGATCGATCCTACGCCTACCTTGAAAAAGAAGCCCTGACGATGGCGCACCTCAGGCAGCACGGTTTTACGGGACTGCCAGGACAATCGGCCCTTCATCAAAACACCTTGGCCATGAACGCCCTCCGACCCGAGGATGGATGGCAGTGGCACGCCGACCCCACGTTGCTGGATGCGTATGTCAGAGACGCCGCTCGTACGTTTTCTCACCTTGAGACAATGCCCGTTCCGGCCGATTCGTTTGCTATTGACCCATCACACACCAGTTTTATGGCTGAGGGGTGGTGGTCGTTTGACGACACGACCCCGTTGACGCTTCATGACAAGGCACGGGGGTTTATGGATCGTCTGCACCCGTCCAGCCAAACGACCGCCCTCGACCTCCTTGACGCGATACCCGCCCTGCGTCAGGCCGGCACCGAGCCCTATCACCCTGGATCGTTCGTCTTTTGTCATCATGATGTCAGGCAGTCTAACCTGGCATGGCATCCCGAAGATGGCACAAAATTAGTTGATTGGAGCTGGGCAGGTATGGGCGAAGCTGGTAGCGACATCACCAGTCTGTTGATTGACCTCCATAAAAGTGGCCACGACATCACCCCCTACCACGACCTTGTTAATCCCCGCCACTGCCTCACCCTAATGGGGTTCTGGCTGGGTCACAGCACGTGGCCACATCGCGGCGATGACACGGTGCGGTTTCAGCAGTTTTTGTCGGCGCTGAGTGCGTATGAGGTGTTGAAGAATATCTAGTTCTTATCCCTGCTGTTCGGCTTGTTGTCGCCGATACTCCTCAATGAGGCGTTGTTGTTTGACATACGCCTTCTCTATCGTATTCTCGTCCTCGTCCAGAGTCGTCTCGACCGTCTCGCCAGTATCAAGAAGCCATCGCTTGCGACCATCCCGAGACAGCGGCAATCCATCGATATGGTAATGCCAGGCCTTACCCCCATTAAAATCTCCTTCCTCGTAAACATACACTTGTCCCGACTCGATGGCACCACAGAACTCACTGCCCTGGAATGCCTGCAACCAACTTTGTCTAATTTCTGTATCAACAATCCGTAACGCTTCGTCTGAGGTAGTGATATGCATGGAATCTCCCTTGAATTGATTCTTGATGTATATAGGTATAGTATACCTGAAGCTGGGACGGAGGGATATCGCTACACTTCGTTTCGCTCCTCCATTCGTTCATAAAAATATGTAAATACATTTTTATCTCTCTCACTTCGCCGAACCCGCCGACGGATTTTGCATGCAAAATCCCGGGGGGTCGGATCCCAACGGCCTAGTTACGAAAAAAGATTGAACAAAAGTTCAATCTTTTTTCGTGGCTG
>CAYMOS010000004.1:0-198224 GCA_964392265.1 uncultured Candidatus Saccharibacteria bacterium | reverse complement strand
CTGCCCTTGTGGGCAGCCGACCCGACAGACCCGACTTTTTCTCAATATAGAAAAGAAAATCGGCGAGGGAAATCTCAAAAATGGTAAAAGTCAGGGCTGGCTGGCGGGCCAGTCTTTGGCTGACAAACGGCGGGGCTGGTTGCCCAGGTTGTTCTCTTTTTCCACCTCATATCTGTTTTTATCTGGTGGTTTTTACTAAAATGGGTTCTAGTATTTAGATATTTTCTTGGCAGAATTTTCTCTACGAAACAAGAGCATTGCGAGTCTTATCGGACTCCTCAATAGCCTGCAGGAACATGTTTAACAGTTTCTGAGTGATTTCTAGATAGCCTTCGAGGCCTGTGGCGTCACGATTATATAGCGGATAATACATGATACTATCTCGTCGCCACACAGTTGTGGGCTCTTCGCCAACACAACCTCTGGCATACCAATCATCCAGGAGTGAGCCGTCAAAAAAACGTTCCGTTCTACCGCCGCCTACTAGCCATGTATCTTCTTCAGATGACCATTCAGGTGAAACATCATCGGGTTTGCTGGCAAAGAAAACCGGTTCATGCGGATCACCAAGAAGTAGGACATTATCAAGGTAATGGGTAGAGGATAGTAGCACGGTAAATGCGGGAGACGTCGCATAAGAATGATCGTTATCATGATGCAAGGTGCAATGTAGAGATGTACCAAAATCACTCCCTGCTTTGTGGCCAGAAAAATCTTGTATGGTGAGGGCGCCTGTCTCTGCATCGATAATTGACCAGGTGGATTGTATTGATCTCGACCTGTCGTTATCAAATCCTGCCAAGGTCGTAATAGTTGATTCAAGGTTATACATAGCGATTGCTAATGTTTGGTTAGGCGATAAGGCTGTCTTGGTATCTGCTGAAAAAGCAATTTCGTCGCTTTGACGGGCAGTGATGAGAGATTCTGGCGTCAGCTCTAGAAACTGCATGACCGTAGCGCGTGCAAGGCTTTTGGGGTCACTTTTTCTATCAATGGCATAGTCAGATGCATCAGGAGAAATAACAGGTGTTTCGTAATAGCCTGATCCCTGACTGCCAGATGATTCTTTTGACATAATTGAGACTACAATACACTAGGAACGCTGACGGTGGCAATCATAAGAGTATAATGACATTTATACTATTTCAAACAGGAGGGCATCGGGCACGCTTTTACCATTTGTACGGCAATGGAACTGGTGGATACTAAAACGACGGATTCATATTTCGTGGTTGATTGCGGTGGGGGCTGCAGGGTGTGTGATTGGTGTTGTGCTTGCAGCCTACGTACCAATAGGCTGGTTTTCTCATTATGTTTGGATAGTGGTGGGCGGTATAGCAATGGCGGCAACGTTCTATTATCGCTACCTTATTATGATCATTTTCTGTGTTGGCGGAGGGATATTGATTGGCTTGTGGCGCGGAGGGGTCGATCAGGCTCAGCTTACGGCGTATAAGAAAGTCATAGGGCACACGATTGAGGTGCGCGGTGTCATCCAGGAAGACATTGATCAACGCCCGAATGGGCAGTATGTGATAAAGCTGGGGTCGGTGATGTATGGTGAAGTCTCACTCCCAGGGGTGATATGGGTTACGTCGTATCATGATAGAGGGGCGATGCGGAGCGACAGGATAACGGTACGTGGGAAGGTTTCCGAGGGCTTTGGAAATTTCCCTGGTGCAATGTACCAGGCGGACATCTTGAAAGTAGAACGCCCTCATCCTGGAGACGTAGCACTGCACGTGAGGGACGCGTTTGGCTCGGCGGTTCGGTCGGTCGTGCCCGAACCGGAAGTAAGTCTTGGATTGGGGTATTTATTGGGCCAGCGACGTGCCCTTCCTGAAGAGTTGGCCGAATCGTTGCGGATTGCTGGGTTGACGCATGTGATTGTGGCCAGTGGGTATAATCTGACAATTCTGGTGCGATTTGCCAGAAGGATATTTGCCAAGGTCTCTCGTTATACGGCGCTGATGACGTCGGGTGGGCTGGTGCTTGGCTTTATTGCCGTCACTGGCATGAGCCCTAGTATGTCGCGGGCGGGGCTGGTGACAGGTCTGAGTTTGCTAGCCTGGTACTATGGGCGCAAGTTTCATCCCCTTGTTTTATTGCCTTTGGCGGCGGCAATCACGGTCCTCATTAACCCCAGTTATGCCTGGGGAGATATGGGGTGGCAGCTGAGCTTTGCAGCGTTTGCAGGGGTGATGATTCTTGCACCTCTCTTACAGGCGTATTTCTTTGGAGAAAAGAAACCGGGAGTCATTCGACAAATCATGGGCGAGACAATTGCTGCCCAGCTGGTGACCCTCCCGATTATTATTTTGGCATTTGGACAACTCTCAAATGTTGCGTTGATTGCTAACCTTTTGATATTACCGCTGGTGCCGCTAGCGATGGCGTTAACCTTTGTGACTGGCCTTGGTGCCCTGACATTTCCGGCAGTCGGGATGGTACTTGCTGTGCCAACGACATGGTTATTGCAGTATATGACGACAGTGGCAACCTATCTGGCTAATCTTCCTTGGGCGATGACTGATATTGAGGTCGGTTGGCTTGTTTTGTCGATGTATGTCTTACTTGTTGCCGGGTGTATATATATGCAGCGTGTGACAAAACTACGCCTCAGAGATACAAACATCGTTGACTGAGGCCCTTCTGGTATAATAGAAGAAATACCTACCGACTAATAAAACGGAGATTCCTCTATGGCTGGACATAATAAATGGTCAAAAATTAAACGTGACAAGGGCGTCAACGACGCCAAGCGTGGCGCGATCTTTACTCGTATTGGTAATCAAATCGCAATTGCGGCACGGGCTGGTACTGATCCTGCAATGAACCCGGCATTAGCACTTGCGATGGAAAAGGCGCGTCAGGCAAATATGCCAAATGCCAATGTGCAAAGAGCAATTGATCGAGTAAGTGATAAAAGTGTCGCACAGTTAGAGGAAATTACCTATGAGGGCATGGGCCCTGGGGGTGTCGGTATTATTATTGAGACGGCAACCGACAACAAGAATCGCACATTTCCTGAAGTACGTAATGCGCTAAGCAAAAACGGTGGTCGCATTGCTGATGCCGGCAGCGTCATGTTCCAGTTTACCCGTAAAGGGGTGGTGACCGTAGCGGCAACTGGCGAAGATGCATTATTGACTGTGCTTGATGCCGGTGCTGAAGATGCGATCGAGGAAGATGGTGAGATTTTAGTTTACACCGATCAAAAAGACCTTGCGAAGGTTTGCGCGGCTATTGTTGAGGCAGGGCTTGATGTCAAAGATGCCGAGTTGCAGTACGTGCCTAATGCGACCATTGAAGTGGCCGATGAAGAGACGGCGACAAAACTGATGAAGGTACTTGATGCTTTGGATGAGCTTGATGACGTAGTGAATGTCCATACGAGTGCTGATATTACAGCAGATATCGCCTAGTCGTTGACAACCAACAGACAAGTCGATATATTGAAGAGCATAAACATAACGAAGGTGGGCATTTGAAGAGATTCTTCCTATTATCGTTGACAATCGTACTAGTGATTTCACTTGCCGCCCCTGCTGGGGCGGTTTTTGCTGAGGCGGATGAGGTGATCGCAAGTGATGATTCCTCGGTAGTAACAGATAATAGTGTGTTGTCGGAAGATGACGCCGAGGTGGAACAAGAACAACAAGAAAACCCAAATGATATAGCCGAGGTAGCGGAGAGTGAGACGGCGCCACAAGCTTCGAACATTATGGCGACGACCGATGATAGTCAATTGGAAATCTCGCAGGAACCTATAGTAGAGGAGCCGGATAAGCCTGCGGTGGCGAGCGGAGTGATTATTACCGAGGTGCAGACGCGCGGCGCAACCGACGCTGCGAACGAATTGGTCGAGATATATAACGCGAGTGATGAGGACATTGATGTATCGGGCTGGTGTATTCAATACGCAGCTGCTGGACTGACAAGTAACTATACAAATAAATCATGCATTGCCTCGGATGAGGCTGCGATGGGTATGAGGGTACTTTTGCCAGCACGAAAGTACGCGGTATTTACGACTGACAGTTTCGTGGCGGTACACGTAGGATTCATGCGAGATGGTAGGCTTGGCGGGACGATGGCTGACACGGGTGGGCGAATACGGATTATTAATGATCGTTTGGAAGTAGTTGATTTGCTGGGTTGGGGAATAGCCACGGAATATCAGGGGCAGCCCGCGCCTGCCATTCCTAGTAGCCAGCCGTTACGTTCATTGCAGCGCGTGACGATTGACGGGCAATATCAGGGTACCGGCAATAACACCAAAGACTTTGCGGTAGTTACGGCCGGGACGGAATACCAAACCGGTGCGCTGTACGAGGTTGTGGATGTGTGCGGTAATATCATCGGTGTGCAAATAACTGTTCCTGACGGTCTATGGCGATTAAAGGATGGTCGGTGTGTTGAAAAAGCCACTATTAATTTTTGCGAGGGGGTGAGCATACATGAAATTGCTGCCAATGTTTCTCAGCAGTACATTGAACTTGTCAATCATGGTGATACAGCGATATCAATCGGCGGCTGCGTGATCGCGACAAACCGTAGCCAGACAACGGTTGAGGTCTTGCCGGATGTCATTTTGTTGCCTGGTCAGTATTTTGTTGTCTATATCAAGACGACCTCATTAAAACTGACAAAAAGTACTACCGGAACCGTTTATCTCATCGCTTCTGATACTGAAACGGAAATTGATTCGGTATATTACGAGGATCTTTCTGTCGATACAAGTTGGTCGCGATTTAGTGATGGTTGGAGACAAACATACGTATTAACGCCAGAAACGGAAAATAGTTATGCTGAATACGCACCGTGTCAGGAAGGATACATGCGTAACGCTAGTACGGGACGTTGCAATAAGCTGCCCAATCCTGTCACACAGACAGATTGCGGCGAAGGACGTGAACGTAACCCACTGACAGGAAGGTGTCGCAATCTACCAACCGCCAGGGAATTAGCGCCCTGTCGCGAAGGTCAGTATCGTAGTGAAGAGACGAATCGGTGCCGGTCAATTGCTACTGCGGCCGCTAGTATTCTGAAGCCATGTGCCGATGATCAGTTTCGTAATCCGGCAACCAACCGCTGCAAGAAAATCGCCAGTAGTGATGATGTTGCCCTGGCGGATTGCGGTGAAGGACGTGAACGTAACCCGGCCACTAATCGCTGCCGCAATGTTACGTCGTCAACGCCGCCAGCTGCTGGATTTGCCGTCGAGCCAATCACTGATGCGGCAAACGTATTTGTCGGCTGGTGGGTACTGGGCGGACTCGCCTTGGTAGCAGTGGGGTATGCAGGGTGGGAATGGCGGGAAGAAATCCTCAAGGCGATTCGCCGAGTTGGCACCATTATCGTCGGAGCAAAGAAGTAAGGGGTGTTCCTAGTGCTATACTGATGACATGAGAATCGTCGGCATTGATCCAGGTACGGGCATCTTAGGGTTTGGGGTGATTGAAGTAAAAAACAACAGAGTTTCCCTTGTTACTGCTGGAGTAATCACGACACCGGCGCATACACCTCTTGATGAACGTTTAGAAGAGATTTTTGACGGTCTGACCGAGATCATTGCTGAGACGAAGCCGGATGTGATGAGCATCGAAAAGCTATTTTTTGCCCAAAATGTCACGACGGCCATGAGTGTGTCGCATGCTCGAGGCGTTGCGATGCTTACGGGACGTAAGGCGAGGCTACCGATTGCAGAATACACCCCCTTGCAGATCAAGCAGACCTTGACAGGGTATGGCAAGGCTGACAAAAAACAGATGCAAGAAATGGTACGACTGCATTTAGGGTTAAAAACCGTGCCAAAACCCGATGATGCGGCCGACGCTCTGGCTGCTGCGATCACTCATTCATTAATGAGTCGCTAAAATGGTATACTATAGGGGTGACTAAGACGAAAAAGCGACACACCAAAAGACAGCGTCATTCGTTCGTGACCCGTGGCAAGTGGTGGTTACGTGACAGGTGGCGGTGGTTCCAGCGGCTCAAATGGTGGCAAAAAACTTTGCTGATCGGCGGCCCGTTATTCGTTATTGTCTTAATTATTCCCCTCCTGACATTTGCTTATTTTGCTTTAACCATGGGAGACATGGAGCAGCTCATGAATCGCAACAATACGGGGGTAGTACTAAAGGATATTCATGGTGAGACATTCTATAGCACAGGTACGGCTGAGCACCGCGAATTGGTGCCATTGGATAAAATCTCACCACATATCAAAGATGCCGTGATTGCGAGCGAGGATAAGAATTTCTATGATCACGGTGGTGTTTCGATTCTCAGTACTTTGCGCGCCGTGTACGGGTATGTCTTTTCGGGTGGGGGTGAGTTTGGGGGGGTCAACCTTAACGCAACAGCTCGCTAAGATGACACTCTTGTCGTCGGAACGAGGAGTCCTGCGTCAGTATCAGGCGTTCTCGGTGGCAGTTGCAATCGAGCAGCGCTATACCAAGAACGAGATATTAGAGATGTATCTCAACGCGGTATATTTTGGCAACAATTCATTCGGTATAGAGCAGGCGGCGCGCAATTATTTTAATAAGGCACCTATTGATTTGACACTGGCGGAGAGTGCGATGCTGATCGGGTTGCTGCCGGCCCCGAGCGCATATTCACCGATTGTGGGAGATGCCCAAAAAGGTGTTGAGCGTCAAGCAGAAGTCTTAAAACGCATGGTACGAGACAATATGATAACCGAGCAACAGCGAACTGATGCGCTCAAAGAGGAGCTCAGCTATCAGCCGCCCGCCGTTATTAAAAACGATGCACCACATTTCACCGAGATGGTACTCGCTGAGCTGTACGACAAGTATGACGAAGAGACGGTTGAACGATCAGGGTACCAGGTAACGACTACCTTGGATCTCGGCTTGCAAAAGCAAGCGGTCACGAACGTACAGTCACGGGTTGGCTATATCCAGAGCATGGGCGGATCGAACGCCGGTCTGATTGCTATTGATCCACGGAGCGGTGAGATTCGTGCGTTGGTTGGTTCGGTGGACTATCAAAACGAGCAATGGGGCAAGGTGAATATGGCAACGACCAAGCGTCAGCCGGGGAGTACTTTCAAACCGATTTATTATAGCGCTGCTCTTGCCGAAGGGAAAATCACGCCGGCAACCATCATCAAGGATGAGGCGATCAATATTAACGGCTATGCACCAAATAATGCTACCAAACGATTCTATGGGAATGTGACCGTACGTCAAGCCTTGGCGCGTTCACTGAATATTCCAGCCGTAAAAATTATGCAGCAATATGGTATCGCCAATTCAATAGCAGCGGCCAAGGAACTAGGCATTACCACTCTTGATAAGAATGCAAAGGATTATGGTTTGGCATTGGCAATTGGCGCTGCTGAGGTGCCATTGCAGCAAATGACTAATGCCTATGCGGCCTTCGGCGATAGTGGGCAATTACGCACGAATACAACGGTTCATGCCATTAGTGACAAGTACAACAAAGTTATCTACACTCATCAGTCGACTGCCAAGCAAGCGATAAGCTCACAAGGAGCGTATCTCATTTCAAATATTCTGTCGGATGCAAATGCACGATCGTTTATGTTCGGTTCATCACTCAATGTTGGTAACAAAACTGTAGCGGTAAAGACGGGGACAACCGATGAGAATCGGGATGCTTGGGCGATCGGATATACACCAGAGATCGCCATTGGTGTCTGGGTGGGTAATAACGACAACAAAGTGATGGTGAGTGGCGGTGCTGACATGGCGGGTCCTATCTGGCGCGCGACGATGCAAGCCGCAATCGGCGATACAAATCCTACTTTCCTGCGGCCAGACGGGATTGTCGAACGACTCGTTTGTTACGGCACGGGTGGGCTGGCTGCTTCCAGCGGTACAAATACATATAGTGAGGTTTTCCTTCTTTCTGCACTGCCGACTAGTTCATGTTATGCCACACCAGTCGAAAAGGAAGAAGAGAAGCAGCCCGAAGAGGAACCTGCGCCTCAACCGACAACACCGGCAGATGAAGCGGAAGATTCCGAAGAAGAGGCACCGACCACCCCGACAACTCCTTCTCTCCCGACCACCCCTGAAACTCCTTAAAGTGATACAATGGATATATGATTGCACACGTTTCAGGAGAAGTTGCAGAAAAATTTGCAGGCTCAGTCATAGTGGATGTTCACGGCGTCGGATATGAGTTGCAGGTGGCACTGGGTGATTATGAGCATGCGGCTTTGCATGAATCAGTGAAATTTTACACCTATCATCATATTCGAGAACAATCACAAGATCTATTTGGATTTTCTTCGTTGGCAGCGAAAAAACTATTCGAACTATTGATCAGTGTGCAGGGCGTTGGGCCAAAGGCAGCCTTGGCTATTCTGAGCCTCGGTGATAGCGAAGTTGTCCGGAACGCTATTGCCAATCAGGACGCTGGGTATATCGCAAAAGCCAGTGGTGTTGGCAAAAAGACCGCTGATCGCGTCATTGTTGATCTGGCCGATAAAGTGGGTATGCCACTGCGCTACGACAACGATGCAACTGGTGTGTCACAATCAATCTCACATGCCGATGAGGCGCTAGAAGCATTAATGGCGCTTGGCTATAATCTGGCAGATGCATCCAAGGCATTAGAGGGCGTCTCGACTGAATTATCAACCGCCCAGCGTGTGACGGAGGCATTAAAACAATGAAAAAAGTATCCCTCTACGGCCTCATTATATTGCTTGTCATGGGTGCGGGAATTGTTATTTGGGCCTTGCGACAGAATTCGCCAGAGGACACTGCAAGCTATGAAACGTATCTCGCCTGCGGTTGTGGCGGCTGCGGTGGTCAGACACCACAGATTGTAGAGATAAAAGACAGGGATGAGTTTGATAGGTTGGTCGCCGCCGACAAACAGGCGAAAGCGAGTGACAGTTGCGCCGTGGCTGGCTGTAGCATCTGTACAGAATACCGGTTGGTAGAGGTATAATTATGGCGATTGAACGAATTGTAGATACGGGTATTCACGATGATGATAGCGATGAGCAGGTGATTGAAGTCACGCTACGCCCTCAGACATTTGACGAATATGTTGGTCAAGAGCGGTTGAAGAAAAATCTCCGTTTGGCGATTGATGCGGCGAAAAAACGTGATGAACCGATTGACCACGTACTACTGTATGGGCCTCCGGGTCTTGGCAAGACAACGATGGCAACGGTCATAGCTAATGAAATGGGCAAGAATATTCGTGTGACGGCAGGTCCGGCAATTGAGCGCGCGGGTGATCTTGCGAGTATCTTGACCAACCTTGGCGATGGCGACATTCTCTTTATTGATGAGATTCACCGCCTTGGTCGAGCGGTTGAAGAGGTACTCTATAGCGCTATGGAGGATTACAAGCTCGATATCGTCATCGGCAAAGGTCCAGCTGCACGTAGTGTACGACTGGATCTGCCAAAGTTCACGGTGATTGGTGCAACCACGCGCACGGGCAGTTTGGCAGCACCGTTGCGCGATCGATTTGGCCATATACATCGACTGGAATTTTATACCTCAGATGAGATAGAAAAGATTATTACACGCGCTGCCATGATCTTGGAGAGTAAGATCGATCAGCATGCCGCGCGCGATTTATCGACTCGTGCCCGTCTGACGCCACGTATTGCCAATCGTTTATTAAAACGCGTGCGCGATTATGCTGATGTTAATGGTGATGGAATTATCGATGTTATTACAACAACGAGAGCGCTCGAAATGTTGGAAATTGATGAATTAGGACTTGATCCAGCCGATCGCAACCTTTTATCCAGTATGATTGAGAATTACGGCAGTAATCCTGTAGGGTTAACGACGATTGCCGCATTAACTGGTGACGAGGCAACTACCATTGAAGACTTTTATGAGCCATATTTGTTGCAACTAGGGTTCATTGAACGTACACCTCGAGGACGTCGAGTGACCCCAAAGGCATATCGTCATCTGGGACATTCGTATGAAGGGTGATAGAATATAACCATGAAAAAAGACCAGCCACAGTCACCATCTGCACAACCGCAACCTGTTGCTTACGATATTGAGGGGCGACCTTTGTATTATCATCCACCTGTGGCAGAGTCGGCGCCCCGCCAGCCAACAACATTAGTCTCGTCAAAGCCAGATGCATATGAGGGGCATAACTTTAATCCAAAGGTGCGTGCTCAGTATGCTAATGAGCCGGACCTTGTACACACGACACGTCCGATCGAGCCGACCGTACCACCAATGAGTGATGCCTTGCGTCGTAAGCATGAAGAATCCAAGAGAATGTATCCTTTCTTGAACCTTAGCGAAGGAGAGTTTGTGATGATGCGCATCAGACGTCACCCGATCGGACTTTTCATCCCGGTTTCTGTGACGGCACTGGGATTGACCTTGCTGGCAGTAGGACTGGCTCTGGTACCTGATTTTTATGCAGCGAATCAAATGAACGCATCATTTGTAGAGTTGCCGCCGATCAGTGCGGTCGTCGGAGGACTATTACTACTAATGCTGCTCGTCGGTCTTATTGGTGGCATTGCTATTTGGGTGTACCTGAAGAATCAGTTTTTCCTCACGAATGAGAGTGTGATTCAGGAGATTCAACACGGCCTATTCTCGCGTCACGAGCAAACCGTCAGTCTTGGAAGTATCGAGGACGCTAGTTTTAAACAGTATGGTATTGTGGCTAATATCTTTGGCTATGGGCTGATGCGGCTCAGCACGGAGGGTGAGGAGACAACCTATCGATTCAACTACGTTGAAGATCCAAAAGCGCAGATTGCGATTGTCAATAATGCCGTCGAAGCCTTTAAGAATGGTCGACCAGTTGGTGCGGATTTCCTCAAATAACAATGAGGATGGTCGTTATTTATTGCGACTGGTCTTGACGAAGTCGGCTTCGTTTTCAAGTGTGGTCCGAAGGGTGTAGCTCTTGCAGCTATTATCAGTGCAGTTAGTGGGTTCGTAGCGATAGTCTGATTCAACGGAAATCTCTTCATCATCGACCGTAATGGTTGTTTGTCCTAGTTTGATGCCGGTCGGGTCAGTGAATAAGGCTTCGTCAATGGATGGCAGAGTGGCCGCGTCAAGTGTGCGTGGATAACTCTTGTGTTGTTTGTAATATACCTCCTCAAGGCCGTAGTACATGGCATTAATGGCGGTTTTGCGCTGGGTGTCTCGGGCGGTCACCTCAATGTTATTTTTTTGGATAAAAAAGATGACACTGGCCGCTGCAAGAAGGAGCACGACAAAAACAAGTTCGATCACCGTAAAGCCTGATTGATGCTTCATATAGACATATTATAGCACGCTGATGATGGCTATTTAAATGCTATAATAAGGCCTACGATGAGGTATGCGTTTGTAACGGTCAGTATTATTGCAGTTTGGGCGGCCAGTATTGCATTGGCGCTATGGACAACGGTCAATACGCTTTTTCTGGTAACGCTGGCCCTAGTTATGACGGTCGTTCTCTTTTTTATCGGATTTGGGAAACGGCAGAAATGAAACGATCTGCGCAGGTTATTCGTGCAATCATGCGCATTATGAGCACGCGGGGTGATATTGGGCGCAAGCAAGCCTTGTTCCGCGAGTTTCGCCAACTTGGGAGTGTTTATGTAAAATTCCTACAAGTACTGGCCGTCAATCAGCGTTTCATGGAGGGCTGGTCAGGTCCGCGCGAGCGTTTAGCGTTTGAAGATGCGGCTTTTGAGCCGATTGATGTTATGGGTGAGGTTGGTGCTGCCGTTAGCCACATCGCTCGCGTAGAGCCGGAGCCTTTTGCGGCAGGTTCGTTTGCCGTTGTGTACAGGGCATGGTTGCATAGCGGCGATATGGTGGTATTGAAGATCCTTCGTCCCAGTGTACGTCAATATTTACAGACTGACTTGCGATTACTTGGTATTTTTGCGGCTGTTTTTCAATTCGTTGCACGAACATCTATGCTGGACATTCGTGCTGGATTTAAGGAGTTGCGTCGAACGGTCGAGACAGAAATAGATTATGAGCAGGAGGTGCTTCAGGCGGCCTGGTTCTATGATTACTTTTCACAGAATGATCAAGTGGTTGTTCCGTTTACTTATAAGGATCTATCCAATAACCATGTTATTGTACAACAATATGTTGGCGGGGTGTCGTTGGCGGAAGTGATGCAGGCTCAAAGTGTTGGCAATGATGGTGCAGCGTTTGTAGCGCAGATGACAGGTTCGAACCTATGGCAGCAAATGGCCTTGATTGGCGCGGAGTTTCTCAAGACAACTCTTGTGGCAGACTATGTACTTGCCGATCCCCATCCTGGGAATATCAAGTTGCTCGCAGATAACAAGATTGGCATTATTGATTTTGGCATGGTGGCTGCGGCTCCAATCAATCGCGAACCGTTCCTTCGTCTAACGCGTGAGTATCAGAAACTATTTCGTGGGGAGTTTGAACTGGCTGGTTTTACACGTGCCATGATGGAGTATTTTGATCAGCGGTTGGTGAGTTGTCTCGATCGAGTATCACGCACCGTGTATGGTACATCACTCCTTGATGATATTGGCAGCTACGTCACAGAGCTTGTTAAAGATCATAACGTCGCCTCTCGTTATCAGGCAGAACTGCGGGAACTCCGTATCGCCGTGTTGTTTAATGGTGTTATCAATGAAGGAAATCGTTTTGGTGTCCATGTTAATCTCGATCTTTTGATGGTGCAGCGCGCCATGTTAATGTTTATGAGTATGGCGGGAAGCATTTGTCGCCCAGCAGGACTAGAGACATATCGGTCAGTGACACTGGCATCACTGACTGCGGCGATCACGCATGTAGAGATTCACGGCTTGGCTCGTAGTCGCCAGTCATCTTTGGGTGACGATGAGGCATTTGAAGTGACGGCAGCTTGGTTGGAAGAAATTGCTGATACGAACATAAACTTAGTCGCACAGTTTAGTGCAAGGATGTAAAACATGAAGGACGTCATATTACTTACAAGATATCCCTATACGGCGGTAATTATTGCGGTTATGTGGTTGGGGGTGGCGCTTATCGCATCAATCCGCCACGATTTGCCGCTTGAGATGACGCTACTGCTACTGGCTGGCGCCACACTAGTGGTGGCTGCTATCGGCTTCTCGACAGCAAAACGTTCCTAGTGGTACACTAGTAGTATAGAAAGAGAGGGAATATGGCGAAAAAGGCAGAAAAAGACCCTATTGGTGAAAAGCCGGTGGCAAGTGATGCGAAATTGAAGGCACTAGGCCTTGCGCAGGAACAAATTAACAAGCAGTTTGGTGATGGGGCTATTCGCCGACTGGGTGATACCACAACCGTTGATGTGGAGTTGTTCTCATCGGGTGCACTCAGCCTCGACTTGACGCTTGGCGGTGGCTATCCAAAGGGCCGTATTATTGAAATCTACGGACCAGAGAGTTCTGGTAAGACGACGTTAACCTTGCACGCAATCGCCGAAGTACAGAAAAAGGGCGGCACGGCGGCATTTATCGATGCCGAACATGCGCTTGATCCGGCATATGCACGTAAACTAGGTGTTGATACTGATAACTTGCTTGTGTCGCAGCCAGACAATGGCGAGCAAGCACTTGAGATTGCTGAAACACTGGTACGATCAAATGCTGTTGATCTAGTGGTCGTTGACTCGGTAGCAGCCCTTGTACCACAGGCTGAAATTGATGGTGATATGGGCGACAGTCACATGGGTCTGCAGGCTCGTCTGATGAGCCAGGCGCTGCGTAAGTTGACGGGTATTATTAACAAGTCAAAGACGACAGTTATCTTTATTAACCAGATCCGTATGAAGATTGGCGTGATGTTTGGTAACCCAGAAACAACCACTGGTGGTAACGCGTTGAAGTTTTATGCTTCGGTCCGTATGGATATTCGCCGCACTGGTCAGATCAAAGAAGGTGAAGATATTATCGGAAACCGCACCAAGGTCAAGATCGTCAAAAACAAGATTGCGCCGCCTTTCCGTGTAGCTGAGTTCGACATCATGTATAACGAAGGTATTTCAAAGACTGGTGATGTCTTAGATCTTGCTGTGCAGCATGGTATCGTCGGTAAATCTGGTGCATGGTTTGACTACAATGACGCCAAGATTGGTCAAGGCCGTGAGGCAACAAAGAAATATCTCAAGGAAAACCCAGAAGTCCTCGAAGAGATTGATCAGAAAGTCCGCGCAAAAGTAGCCGAACAAGAGGCGTAGAGATGGCTGGTCAAGAGCAGATCTGGCATGTCGATGAGAATGATCACCCTATAGGCCCGATTGGACGTGATGATTCGCGCAAGTCAGGTGCCCGCTATCGGATTGTACGCGTGTCGGTTGAGGACAGCGACGGCAATGTCTTGTTGCAAAAACGTCTTGAAACGAAAAAGACTTACCCTGGTTGTTGGGATACATCGGCTGGTGGCAATATTACGTATGGTGAAACGTATGAGGTTGCGGCTGAGCGCGAGCTCTATGAAGAAGTGGGTATCGAGGGTGTAGCCTTAGAGGAACAAGCATACTTTTACGGTGAAGTTGTCGACCCGGCGGGTAATAAAATGAATCGATTTACAAAAGTATATAAGGCCGTCGTGCCACGAACGATCAAGGTAACCCCCCAGTCAGAGGAGGTAGCTGAGCTGCGCTGGGTAACCCCAGAAGAACTAGCCGTAATTGTGGCCGAGGGCAATATAACCGACGGCCTCAAGCAGACAGCGCAACACTACTACGGAATTGCCACCTCCTAAGTACGAGGTGAGGTGTTCTTCTTGTGGTCAACTTTCATTTGTCTCTTCCATGCCTTCCACCACAACCATGCAAATAACAGGCTGAGACCAATAGAGAGATAAAGGGAGCCGTAGAATGAAGCATGAGTCAGTTGGGTCGCCAATTCCTCAGTAATAGCACCATTGCCGTCACGCACGGCTGCTTCGATGACGTCGCGGGTGGCGTTTGTGAGGGTTTCCTTAGAGGTGAAGAAGGCAAGAAAAGACGCACTAATAGAGACGGCATAGCCGATTAACCTAAGGCGTAGCCCAGTAGGGTGTTTTTTCCATAATAATATGAGTGAGGCGATCATCAGAGCTGGTACAACCAGCGCTGAGATTGTCCCGCTTGTGGCATAGATGGGATCGCTTGCGAAGTAGTCAAGGATCGTCCGAAGATTCGTAAGGGCGGCCAGTGACATAAATACAGCAAGAATGCCAAGGACAAGGAGGACGCGGTAGAGTGGTGTATACGTCTTTTTAAAGCGTTCGTAGGGTGTTTCTGGTACGATTTCTGTCATATCCCTAGTGTATACTAAACTCTATGAAGATAACTAGCCTGTCGGCACAAGTTCGCAACCCTGACAGGGTGAACGTCGCAATTGATGGTGCCTATAGACTGAGTCTGACCGTTGCACAAGTGGTCGACTTGGGCATCAAGGTGGGAAGCGAGATTGATGAAGCGCTTCTGGTGAGTCTCGAGACGGAATCAACCTTTGGTAAGCTATACGCTCGTACATTGGAATATTGCCTCCTCAGACCGCACAGTGCCCGTGAAGTACGTGATTATCTCTACCGAAAAACGCGCACCACCAAGTATAAGCAAAGGCGGACGGGCGAGATCAAAGAAAGAGAGGGTGTTAGTCAATCCGTAGCTGATCGAGTCTATGATCGATTGGTTGAAAAGGGCTATATTGACGACGAGAAATTTGCCCAATATTGGGTAGAGCATCGAAACCAAACTAAGGGTGCGAGTCGTCGCAAGCTACAGGCTGAATTACAGGTAAAAGGTATCGACACTGCGGTGATTGCGACCGTGCTGTCTGAAAGTGGACGTAATGACCAAGACGAACTTGCGAAAGTAATTGCAAAAAAACGGTCAAAATACCCCGATCAACAAAAATTGATGCAGTATCTTGCCCGACAGGGCTTTCGTTATGATGATATCAAATCGGCGCTTGAGGAGAGCGACTAATCAGTTGTTGTTGTCTCTGGCTGTGGCTCGGCTGGTTTGCGGAAAGGGTTTGTGTAGGTACGGTGAATCTCGCCAGTGGTGTTGAGGGAGGTGAGTTTTTTCTCAGCACTTTTGACGGTGATTGTCGTATCACTGATTTCAACAATTTGCGATCGGTGGATGACGTGTCCGGTGCTTGAGAGGCTGCTCATCATCCCGCCACGTACTGATAGTTGCTGGATGACGAAGCTGTCGGTATCAATCGTATAATCTTCGACTTTGCCTAATTTCTTCCCGCGATCATCAATGACCCTGATGCCGATCAGCTGGAAGTTCATATCACGAACTTCTTTTAGCTTGATAACATCATCTTCGCCTACTAGCTCGTCACTACTATCGATAATCATGCCAATATCACTTAGCTCTCGGATATCAGCAATTCTAATAAACTGGGGCCGATTTTCCAGCAAGGGTCCATCGACTTCGTACGCAATTACCATCAGGTTGCGTGGATCAATGACGGGCTCTACAGTCTCGGCGACTTTTACGCCAACCTGAAGGCTCATAACTGGGGTCCCAAGTAGTCGTTTGCCGAGGAGTAACATAGTGTTAGTATAAGCGGTTTTTCATGAGTAGTCAAAGAGGCCTATTGCGGGAATGGATCATTACGACCACTGGGTAACGCGAAAGGGCCGGGCGCCTCATCAAGACCGCGAAGCTGCTCGACTTGATCGATCGTCTTGGTGTCAAATGATGCACTGGTTGAAGGCGGCCGGTAGTCAGCCGGGGCTGAGGAGGTGGTAATGACGGAGTTTAGCATATACACCATGGCGGTCAAGCTGCCACAGACAACTACAAAGAAGATGACCGCATGAAAGCGACTAAAAAAATCTGCTATCGACATCGTCGGTTTCTTGACTGGCGTCTTGGTTTTCTTCTGGGGTTTCTTCGTTGCCATCATTATCTCCTACATTGTTGCCAGTTCTAGCGTTAGCGTGCCGGGATCAATTGATCCGCGTGATGATCCGCTCGGCAGCCCTACGCCTTTGATAGTAAGTTTCGGTGTGCTTGTTTCAATTGCATCAAGAAAACGAATTAGTTCACTGTATGACAATGAGCGTTCAAATTGGAATGAGATTTTTGAATTTTTTCCTGTTGCTTGAGATGGTTTGGTAGTGCCAGTACCAGACGATGGTTGAGTGGCTGCTTCAGAGGCAGTATCATCAACAAATGTAATGTCTTTGATGGGTAATCCAAGCTGAGCAGCAATAGTACGAAGACTTTTTTCGGTGTCAAATTGCGGCAGGGAACTGGCGGTTCGTAAACCAGCTAGTTTTTCATTAAGACCCTCCAGTTTGCCTAATTGGATTTGCAGAAGCTTGAGATTGCTGATACTGTCTTCGCTCGCAGCGGCATCTGCTTGGCGCTTTGCTGTTTCTTCGCCGACAGTTTGTAGGTAACGGTAGCCAAAAATGAAAACCCCGATAATAATCAGGACGAGGATTGCCATACTGACAATGAGCATCAAGCGAAATTTAATGGCATTCAGTGTTTTCATTGAGCGATGCTCCTATTGAGAGTAAAAAGCAGTTCTACGGTGTAGGGATAGGTTTGACCGTTACTGTTGGTCGTAACGCGACCCATCGATACATTTGACAGGTAAGGGGAGGCGCTGAAGCTTTCCTGCAAGCGTCTTGCTTCTTGCTCGCCCTTGATATTTACCGCCAATTTCACTGGGGCGGTGAAGGCGGTTTCATCGATCTCAAGGCTATCAAGAGCGGTCCCTTCGGGAAGAAGGGCCGAGAGACGCACGAATACTTTAGAGTAACGAATTTCGTTTTCAAAGAGTGATTTGGCCACCGATAACTCGGATCGTAGGACAGTTGCGACGGCTTGAGTTTCGCGGTACCCTGTAGCCGCTCGTTCGTTTTGAGCCTTGGTGTCGTCAGCCTGCCTCGCAGTTGTATTAAGTGAGAAATAAGTCACAACCATGGCAAAGAAGAGGAACAAAAGAGCTCCTACTAAGAGAATGAGGTAACGTAGCAAAAGAGTATTGGTGTGCGCCGCGCGGATTTCTTTTTGTTGCTCTCGGGGAAGGAGGTTGATCATTTGCGTGCCTCCTCAGGATTAACAATTGCGAGTCCGGCAACCGTGATATAACGCGGTCGGAATTGCCGAGCGGGCTCAGGGAGTTTGCCGAAATCAAGGCGCTGCCAGGGGCTGGCGACACGAGCTGGCATGACGAGTTTATCGGTAAAATATTCACCAATACCAGGAACATTACTACCGCTGCCAACAACAAGCAATTGTTCGAGTTTGTGATCTTTACTAATACGTTCATTATAGTAACGCATGATTTTTTGAACCTCGGTGGCGATTCGCTCTAAACTGGGTTCGAGGGCGCTAACAAGTTTCTGCTGCCTTGGTCCTGCGCCGAGGCCATTTAGGACTTTTAGCTGATGGGCATTCTCTAATGAGATATTTAGCTTCTTGGCGATGGCGAGCGTCAAGGTGTTGCCACCGACTGCAACGCTACCTGTGACGCGAATGACCTCGCCGTCAAGAATAGCGATATCAGTGCCGGCAGGGCCAATATCGACGATAACCGTAGGCAAGTGTCCGTCTTCGGTTGCTGCTAAGAGGCGTGCTACCGCGCTAATACTTGGCTCGATAAGAATGGGACGCAGGCCAGCCTCGTTGACGACATGTAGGATACTATCAACGACCGGTTGACTGACTGCGCTCATAAGGACGGTCAAATTATCCTTGTCCCGTTCAATGATCTCGTGGTCGATATAGAGTGCATTTGAAGGGATAGGAATGTATTGGTCGGCCTCAGTGAGAACGGCGTCATGCAGTACTTTTTCGACGGTTGTCGGGACGGTAAAGGTGCGGGAGTAAGTCCGAGACGTAGGAAGGCCAATGATAGCATGATTACTAGGAAGTGTGCCAACGATCTTTTCTTTGAGGAGGGTTGAGAGGTGGCTAACGAGATATGCGCCGTCACCTTCGAATGCCTCTTTAACCTTGGCGGGCTCGAGATCGACCGATCCATATCCTAGTACTAACCAACGTTTGGCATCAATAGCCATCACCTTAATCCCGGTGTTGCTAATATCTATGCCAATGATCGGCCTGTCTTTATAGAATAATTTTGCCATGTGCCCACTTGTTGTTTATACAAATTATACCATAACCATATTAGGCAAAATAGGGGTAAATTAAGCTTTAATACTTTTAGAAAGCCCTGCAATTGGCATCATGACGCTGGCGGCAATCACGCCCACCATACTTCCCATGAAGACAATCATGACTGGTTCGATGATTGAGCTGATACCGTCGATGGCGACATCAACTTCTTCTTCGTAAAAATCTGCTACTTTCACGAGGACGGTGTCGGTTTGACCGGTCTCTTCACCGACCGAGAGCATTTGTGCAACGATAGCGGGAAAGAGAGGGTTGTCTTCTATAATCTCGGAGAGTGGTTTGCCGTTTTTTACCCGCTCGGCTGCATCTATAATCGCTTCTTCATACACACTATTACCTACTGCTCGTGAAGTGACCGATAGGGCCTCGAGAACTGCGACGCCCGCACCCATCAGGGCAGAGAAGGTGCGAGTAAAGCGGGCCACTGCTACCTTTTTAATAATGCCTCCAACTCCAGGCAGTTTAAGAACGAGTGTGTGAAATCGTTTTTTACCCGCCGGTGTCTTGATATAGCGGAGGATACCGTAGACAATCGCACCAATAATCGGTAGAACGATGTACCAATAACTAATGATACCCGAACTAATACCCAGCATGATATTGGTAAGGAGGGGTAATTCGGCATCTTCGCCACCCATATCTTTGATGATTTTACCAATTTGGGGAATCACAAAGATCATCAACCCAAAAAACGCACCAATCGTGATAAAAACGAGCACCATTGGGTAGGTCATGGCACTTTTGATTTTTTTGCGCATTGAGGCGCTTTTTTCTTGCTGCATGGCAAGCCGTTTGAGGATGTCATCAAGGATACCGGCTGCCTCACCGGCACGTACCATATTGACATAGACATCACTAAAGGTGCCTTTGTGTTTTTCGAGGGCATCAGCTAAGGGAGAGCCACCCTCGACATCTTTGATGATATCGGCGAGAATCTTTTTTAAAGCGGGGCTTTCGCTGTGTGCTTCAAGTGATCCCAGAGCTCGTAGTAAGGGTACGCCCGCTCCTACCATGGCGCTTAACTGACGGGTAAACATGACGAGGGAATCACTCTTGACTTTGTTGCTACTAAAGAGCGATTTTGACAAGGCGTTCGTCTTCGTGCCCTCGCGTACAGATATCGGTCGAAGATCTTGTTTGATGAGGGCAGCGATAACGACAGATCGATCGGTCATGTCGACGGTTCCGTCAACGACTTTGCCATGAGGGTCAGTTGCAATATAGGAAAACTTAGGCATGATGCATTATTGTTCCCTCGTGACGCGGAGAACTTCCTCGATTGTTGTGTCGCCCCTTAGGGCTTTGATGATGCCATCTAGCTGCATCGTCATCATGCCTTCCGATACGGCCTGATCTTGAATCTGACTACTGGTAGCGTTACCAACAATCAGCTTTTGGATAGCTTGTGAGTTACCGAGAACCTCATAAATACCGATACGTCCACGAAAGCCTCCATGTGCCGCTGCGTCGTTATCTTCGGTATCGGCCTTCCAGAGCGTTTTAATACCATTCTCGTCGGTACTAAGAGGAGCATCCCCTCCAATACCGGCGGCAGCGGCCTGTTTCTCTAGTTCATGGATGCGGGCAAACGACTGACCTTCAGTAAGGCCAAAGAGGCGCAAGACGGCTGCTTTTTCTTCATCAGAAGGAGTGTAGCTGATGCGACTCGTGTGAGAAAGACGGCGAACGAGGCGCTGCCCAACAATTGCCTTGACGGTACTTGCGATCAAGAAGGGCTCGATATCCATATCAAGCAAGCGAGGGAGTGCGGTTGCGGCGTTATTGGTGTGAAGCGTGCTGAATACCAAATGTCCCGTTAGAGCCGCCTGGATGCCTAGGTTAGCTGTTTCACTGTCGCGGATCTCACCGACCATGATAATATTCGGGTCTTGACGTAGCAGGGCGCGGAGGCCGTTCGCAAATGTCATACCAGCCTTTGAATTCGTTTGCGTCTGGTTAACGCCAGGAATTTTGTATTCGACAGGGTCTTCAATGGTGGAAATATTGACGTCAGGGGTATTAAGGAAGGAGAGTGCGCTAAAAAGGCTGGTCGATTTACCGCTACCCGTCGGGCCGGTAACGAGAATCATGCCGTTCGGCTGAGCGATGGCGTCATTCATGGTGGTGATAGAGTGTCCCCAGTAGCCAAGATCACCCAAGGTGACTGATCGGTTACTTTCATCGAGGATACGCATGACAATCTTTTCGCCATCAGTAATAGGCAGGGTGCTAACGCGAAGCGCAAACTGTTTACCGCCAACACGAATTTTGAATCGACCATCTTGAGGAACGCGCCGCTCATCAATCTTAAGATTCGAGAGAATCTTCACGCGGCTGACCAGGGCACCCAGAACATTTTTCGGGAGGCGATTCACTTCTTTTAGGACACCATCGATACGGTATCTAATTTGGACATATTCCTCTCGCGGTTCAATATGGATGTCGCTGGCATTACTCTTGATGGCGTATTCAATAAGGAGGTTGACGGTTTGGGCAATTGGTGAATCTTCGGCGATTTCAGCCTCGGAAACATCCTGATTAGCAGTATTGTCTTCCCTTTGGATATCAATGACCTCTTTTAGTTCAGCGTTAACGTCGCCACGATAATTTTCGAGGGCATCGATGATATTGTTGCGGGGGGCAATGTAAATCTTCGTGTTCTCGCCGATTTCTTTTTCGAGGAAGTTAACCGCCAGGACGTCATCTGGGTCTTCAATGGCGAGGTGATGGGTGCCGTCCTCGTCGATCTTAAAGAGAACGGCATTATACTGCCGGGCAACACGTTCAGGAATTTTATTAAGAACCTCGGGTGGGATACCTTTAGCATCAAGTTCGATGTAGGGAATACCAACGTTGTCAGCATATGCTTTGATAAGGTCGGTCGTACTGATGATTTGCTGTTCGGTGACAAGTTGTTGAAGTGGTCGTTTTGACTTTTTCGCCTCATCCTTAAGAGAAGCAATCCGTTCGACGGTTGCAAGATTTCCCTTTGTTAGGATTTTTTCGATGATGGCATCAGAAATACGCATAATGCTTACGTTCTATTGTATCTTAAATAAAGAAAAAACATAGAGGCCCCCTAATCTGTATTTTATAGAGAGGTCCATAGTACAATAAAAGGAATGGAAAAAGATGTACCATCAGAATCGGCTATGCGTGATCTCGGTAAGGCAATCGGCGAACGCCTGAAGGGCGGTGAAGTGATTGAGTTGATTGGCGATATTGGCGCGGGTAAGACGACGCTTACTAAGGGTATTGCACAGGGTCTGGGAGTTGACGAAGATGTGCAAAGCCCCAGTTTTACAATTAGTCGAACCTATGACGCAGGTCGTGACGGATTGAGATTAGCGCATTACGATTTTTATCGCCTTCATGATCCAGGTATTATGGCTGATGAGCTTGCCGAGGTGATGCATGACACGACGGTCGTGACGATTGTGGAATGGGCAGAAATCGTTGCGAATGTTCTGGCGGACAACCACATCCGTATCTGTATTACGCCAACGGCAGAGACGATGCGCCGAGTTATCATTGAAGGGATAGCGGTATGACAAACTATTTATTTTTAGACACTTCAACCCCAGTGTGTTGTATCATTTGCGTGCATGATGATACGTGGGATGAATACACTTGGGAGGCTGGTCGCTCACTGGCCAAGAATCTTTTGGGTTATATTGAGGAAGCTTTATCCGCATCGACAATGAGCCTGAGCGAGCTGGGCGGGATTGCTGTCTTTCGTGGGCCTGGTAGCTTTACAGGGTTGAGGATAGGAATGACCGTTGCGAATACAATTGCTCAGGCAAAAGAGTTACCAATCATCACCGAGGTCGATGAGGATTGGGTCGAGCGTGCCTATGTGCGGTTGCAGCGAGGCGAGGATGAGCACCTGGCTAAGCCTCTCTATGGAGCGCCTGCTCGTATCACTACCCCTAAAAAATAGTTTTTTCCTGCTTGACATGGCTGCGGCAAAGACCGTAGCATAAGAGGTATGGGCAAATACTCGCACGGGTTTACGCTAGTAGAAGTGGCGACCGCTATCATTATTATCGGCATTCTCATCACGGTCGGTTCAATCAGCTTTTGGGCGGTCCAGCGCGATTCACGTGATAGTACTCGCGAAGTGCGTGTCACTATTATCGCCGAGGCCTTGGAAAAGTATTATGAGGCACACGGTGAATATCCTGCATGTGCTGACTTGACTGCGCCGGCAGCAACAGTTGCTTCGAGTACTTTAAAGGGGATTGACCCAGAGATATTAAAAGCACCAAATGGATCGACTAACTCAATTGTCTGTACGGCGCCATCTGCAGGGCAAGATGCGTATTATTATGACGAGGGAGACGATCAGCTGAGCTGGACATTGCAGTATATGGTTGAGGCCAAGAATGATCATAAGACCATTCACAGCCGACGTACCTGACGGAAGGTTCTGGTAATCAACTGTTTGTGCTGCCGCGTTTGGTAGCGTATGATAAATAGAGACTATAAGAAATAGTTTTTTGATTACCGTAATTTTCTAAGAATGGCGCAGACAAAGCGTAATGACGACTAGCAGACAGTTCGAAGGGGTGCAGTACCAGGATTAAGTTGCCAGGTCTTTTGTCGTTTTTCAGGCGCCGAAGAAAGGACAGAATATGATAGAGATAGTAATCACTGCTCTTGTTGGCTTGGCACTTGGGGCAGGTGGCTTTGCTGGATATCAGCATACTCGCCAGGTAAATGGTAAAAATAAAATCGACCGTGAGATTGCAGCGGCTAAATCGAAGGCCAGCGATATTGTTTTGAAGGCCAAGGATGAGGCCTTGCAAATCGAAAATGATCGCCGCAAAGAACTAAAAAAGACCGAGGATCGTCTGGCGGATCGTGAGCAGTCTCTCGATCGTAAACTGGATGAGTTGGACAAGCGTGCTGAGAAGTTGCGTGTTCAGGAAGATGAGGTAGAGAGCCTCAAGAACGAGATTCGTGAAATCCGCACGCGTCAACAAGAGAAGCTTGAAAAGATTGCCGGCCTCAAGAAGAAAGATGCCGCCGAAAAGCTTATGCAGATGACCGAGCGTGACATCAAAAATGACCTTACTGGTTTGGTTGCAAAACTACAGCGCGAGGCGGCCGATGATGCCGAAGAGCGCGCCCAGGAGATTCTTGTCAGTGCCATGGAGCGTATGAGCAGTGAAGTAACTGCTGAACGGACGGTGACGGCAGTCAAACTGACCGATGATGAGATGAAGGGTCGTATCATCGGTAAAGAGGGCCGTAATATCCAGGCAATGCAGCGGGCGACCGGTGTTGACTTTCTGGTTGACGATACGCCGGGCATGGTCATCCTTTCTAGCTTTGATCCGATTCGCCGCCAGGTCGCTCGATTGGGCCTAGAGATGCTCATGAAGGATGGACGTATCCATCCGGGTCGCATCGAAGAGGTATTTGCGAAGGCTGAAAAGCAGATTGAAAAAGAAGTTGTTCGGGCTGGTGAAGATGCAGCTCGTGAGGTTGGTGTCGTCGGTATTCCAAAAGAGATGCTGCGCTTGCTCGGTGAACTAAAATACCGTACGAGTTACGGACAGAACGTCCTCATGCATAGTACTGAGATGGCACACATTGCCGGTATGATTGCTGAAGAAGTAGGGGCTGATGTACGTACGACCAAGATTGCGACGCTGCTCCATGATGTGGGCAAGGCGGTCACGCACAAGATTGAGGGCAAGCATCACCACATTGGCGCAGAATTAGCGCGCAAAAATGGCATGTCCGAGGCAATTGTCCACGCCATTGAGGCGCATCATGATGATATTGAGGCAACGACACCAGAGGCATTGGTGGTCCGTGTGGTTGATGCAGTATCAGCTGCCCGTCCAGGTGCTCGTAACATCAGTGCCGAGAACTTTGCCGAGCGTATGCGTGATCTTGAGAACATTGCAACGAGTTTCAATGGTATTGATAAGGCCTACGCGATTAGCGCCGGTCGTGAAGTCCGCGTCATGGTCAACAATAAATCAGTTGATGACCTCAGCGCGATCAAGCTAGCGCGTGATATTGCAACCAAGATCGAAAGCACGATGCAGTATCCAGGCACTATCAAGGTCAATGTCATTCGTGAAACCCGCGCAATTGAATTTGCAAAATAGGAATATAGGAATATGGGAAAGTCAAAATCGATAACGGAGATTCTAGCTGGCTGGTCCAACTATGAACGACCAATAGATGGGGCAAGGTATCGTCACTACAAAGGCGGCGAATACGAGATTGTGACGACTGGTTTTTTGGAGAATGAGGAAATTCCTGCTGTTGTTTATCGTTCACTAGAAAAGGATATTGTTTGGGTGCGTAGTGCTGAGGACTTTTTTGCAACCGTGCAGACAGACGATCATCAACAGCTACGGTTTACAAAGGAGTAATAGCCATGACGGTCGCAAGTGTGGACGCATACATTAATCAGTTCGACGGCGAGGTGAAGAAGCGTCTCGATGTCATGCGCCTCCTCATTCGTACAACGGCCCCATTGGCGGTCGAATCAATCGCCTACGGCATGCCAGCCTATACATTGAATGGCAAACCACTGGTCTATTTTGCGGGATACGATGGTCATATTGGATTCTATGCAACGCCAAATGGCCATGAGGCGTTTGCCGAGGAATTTGCCAAATACAAACAGGGTAAAGGGTCGGTACAATTTCCAAACGACCAGCCGTTGCCCGTGGATTTGATTAAACGAGTTGTTTTATATCGGAAAGAACAGGTGAGTGCATGACACGCATCAATATCACTGAAAAGATATGGTATGACCCAGAAGTGAAGAACTATATCATGCTGGATGTGACCGATGAAATCTCGTCTCAACGGGCGCGGGTAGTCGATAACGTAGAACTACTGCCAAAAGACGAGTATCATATAAGTCTCGTGCCAGCCTCGAAACTCTCAGAAGACGCTAGCGTAGTTCAAGATGTAGTCCAAGACGTTACGCAGTTCTTGCATGAGAATCCAGGCGTGGTTGTGTTCGAAGGACTGGGTGAGGAACGTTACGTATGCCGAAAAGATGGTGAGGTAACGATGATCGCACCCGCAATTATCATTGTTGTAGAGAGTTTGCGCCAAGTTGTTCGTCAACACATCCCTGGTTATGCGCCAGCTTTTCCGCACGTCACCCTACTGAAAAGCGCGAATTCGCCGTATGGTATCGGAGTCAACTCGGAGGATGATCTTCAGCAGATGTGTGAACGGTTAGATATAAAAGGAGGATAGAATTATGCAAAAAATAATCCCAAACATTTGGTCAAATGGCAAAGCGAAAGAGGCGGCAGAATTCTATGCAGCGACGTTTCCAAAATGTGAGATTGTCGGTACGAGTTATTATCCGAAAACGGCCGAGGAAGGTTTGGCGGATTTCCAGCTGGACATGGCTGGCAAAGAATTGACTGTTGATTTTGAAATTGCGGGTTTTCGCTTTTCGCTCATCAATGCCGATGGCACCTTTGCGCCAAATTCATCAATCTCGTTCATGGTTTATTTTGACCCCGAGAGAGAGGGGCAATCAAAAGAAGACCTGAGTGAGTTATATAAAAAGCTCATCGCGGACGGTGAAGCGATTATGAAGCTTGATGCCTATGACTTTAGCGAATGGTACGGCTGGGTTCGGGACAAATACGGTGTCACGTGGCAGTTAATTTTGATGCAGCCCCAAGACCCAGAATTTCCACGAATTATTCCATCGCTTCAGTTTGCTGGGCCGGTACAAAACAAAGCCCGCGAGGCGATTGATTTCTATACTTCAGTTTTTGAAGATACAGGTCGTGGCATGGAATCGCCATATGGCGACGCCGCAACCGGTCCAGTTGCTGCCGATAATGTAGCATATGCCGATTTCAAGTTAGCTGGTCAATGGTTTGCTGCCAACGATTCTGGAGTAGAGCAAGATACGACATTTACTCCGGGTATTTCACTGATGGTGAACTGTAAAGACCAGACAGAGATAGACTATTTGTGGGAAAAGCTTTCGACCGTGCCCGAAGCCGAGCAATGTGGCTGGTGCCAAGATAAATTTGGCGTCTCGTGGCAAGTTACGCCCGAAAATATGGAAGAGCTGATGAAATATCCTGGTGCCTATAAAACGATGATGAACCAGCATAAGATTATTGTGGCAGACTATGGCGTCTAGCGAGTTGTTGCGTGTGAGGTAAACCATCTTGGCTGGAAACTTATACTATAGCAATGAGTAAAAAATTCTTGACCAATAAAAATAATTACGTTACCATAAACTTAATAGTAACGACAGGTAACTAAATTGGAGGTGAAAAAGTAAGTTATGGCACGTCTACCTATACCTGGTGCGGACGCAGGAAATTGGGGTGAGATCCTTAATGATTACCTGTCGGCGGCACACAAAGCTGACGGAAAGCTTAAACCGAATTCAGTTGATACAACGGCAATTGTTGATGGTTCAGTGACAGAGGTAAAGCTCGCTCCGGCAGTACAAACTAAACTTAATAATGCTGGTGGTTCACAAGGTGCAACTGGTCCGCAAGGTACTCAGGGACCACAAGGTACTCAAGGTCCTGCCGGTGCAAACGGCGCACAAGGTGCGACTGGTCCACAAGGTCCTGCTGGATCAGCCGGTGCCACAGGCCCTCAGGGTCCTCAAGGAGTTGCGGGCAGCAGTGTCACGATTCTTGGCTCATTTGCCAATTCGAGTCAGCTTCCTCCAAGTGGTAACACAGGTGATGGCTACTTGGTAAGTGGCAGCCTTTATGTATGGACAGGTACGGCCTGGGAAAATGTTGGTAATATTCAAGGTCCTGCTGGTGCGACAGGTGCTCAGGGTAGTGCAGGTGCACAAGGTGCCACAGGTCCTCAAGGCCCTGCTGGTGCAGGTGGTGCTGGTGCGACTGGTCCACAAGGTCCTGCTGGTGCTGCTGGTAGTGCGATGTGCTATTACCAAGACTGTTGATGCGCTTGGCTTTTACAACCCATCGGGTAGACCAGTAGCAATGCAGATGCTCGGCTGTTGGGTTGGTTATTTGTCTTGGTACGACGATGATTACTATGTTGACCCTGATGGCACATCATTTCCAGGTGGCCGATCGAATGGCCACAGCGACGGTTCGGGTACGCATAATGACGGTGTACAACATGGCGGTGGATCGACCATGGAAGTGCGCGGCTGCTTTTTCCAGGGGGCAAAGTACAATGCGCTCAACCCAACCAATGTAACACTTGATAGCAATTACATAAATTATACAGTGGCCACAGGTAACGGCGTTACGCCACTCGACGAAGATACGGGAACATACGGATTTCCGCAGGCAGGCAATGGCGTACTCGCAAAGGCTGATGTTTATGCGCCAGTTAACAACTTGACCATCGTAGACAATTGGTTCTGGAACTGGGGACATGGTGTATCGCTGCAAACGGGCGGCTCACAGGGTGCCACGCCTCTAGTGGCTACAATCACAGGCAATCGCTTTGGTGGCCGCTGGCGTGATTATGGCGGGACGTATAGGTATTATCCAATTCGCTACAACACCAACTGTATCGTCAACGGCTACCAGCCGGGTGCTGCCGGCTCAATGCCTGATACATGGGGGAATACGTGGAGCAACGATGTTCATGCATCCATGATAGTTAGCGGGAGTTCAGTGGCCTCGCAGCCAGTCCGACACAGGTATGATGCATAGAAGGAGACAATAATGGCGATAAGTATTACAAACAATGCCGAGGGTATCGGAGAGGGAATTGTCCCGACAACTGTCAATACAGGTTCGTCGGGAACCGCATGTTCGGCGGTTGCGATTGGCGCGGGCTCCTCGATTACTGCGCTTGCTGCAGCTGCGTCATTTGGGTCGCGCGGATATCGCTTTATGCTGGGGGCGGGAGACAGTGGCGATACGCGGCTCAGGTGGTCGCTGATGGAATCAGATCGCGTTGTTCTGTCGGTCTATGTGCGCTTGCGTTCGACCATCGCTGCAACCGAAGACCTCATGGGCATTCGCAATAGCTCGGGCTCGATGGGTATGCTGGTGTTTGGTGCGGATGGCAAGATACGCATGTGGAACGCCGCTGGAGCTGGCGTAGCTGGCTCGGTATCGTCTGGCGTGATTCCGACCGACGGGACACCGCGACTTATCCAGATGTCGGCACGAAAAGGTACTTCTCCAACCGATGGTCAGCTTGGTTGGGCGATGTATGATGAGGCAGGTGTATTGCTCGAGCAATGGTCGTCGTCGGCGGTGAATGCCGGTACGACGAATTCGGCCAGTGTCTTCGTTGGTCGTTCGACAGGACGCGCCTCTGCGCATACCTATGATATTGACGAAGTGCGCGCTGGTGCGTTCGCCGCCGGTTGGATTGACCCAGTTAACGCTGCGCCGATTGCCAGCGCTGGCGTGGATCAGTCAAATATTGAGCCGGGTACGGTGGTGACGCTTGACGGATTGGGCTCGACGACGGCGATAGGCACAATTACAGGCTATACGTGGGTACAAACCAGTGGCGCGGCGGTTATATTGAGTAGCTCTGCTTCGGCGACTCCTTCCTTTAATGCACCGGCAACGATTAATGGTGATAATCTAGAGTTTGAGCTTACAGTAACTAATAGCGGTGGACTAACGGCTACCGATATCGTCCGGGTGACGATTCTTCGGGTAACGGAATGTGTGCGTATGTCAGGAGTGTGGCAGCCGCGGATAGTAGGGCGCCGCAGTAACTCAAATTGGCTGTAAGCTATCGGTAGGGTCACTGGGCAGATTCCTAGCGAGGCTGTGCTTACCCGATTTAGTGATTCTCGGGATGGTCGACGCTAGCTTGCTCGATAAGTGATTGCAAGGCCTCATAGCTGCGGGAAAACCCGGCACTTATCTCAATGGTGTCGCCAGCTACGTAACGCTCAAGTATGACTTGAGCTTCGGTGGCAGCGATGACATGGACTTTCACTGATAGATGGAGGACTGCGTCAATAAGCCGCTCTACGCCACCATCAAGGTTACGAGGGTCGGTATTGGGCGATACGAAACTAACGTCGCCCGTGGGTAAGTAAAGATGCTCATTACGAAGTGAAAAGGTATGAAAAGCATAAGAGACTTGACCCGGTTCGGCAAGCCAATTGTCACCTTGTTTGAGTGAATTAATAAGGGCAATGTAGCGAATAACAGGGGCATTTTCATCCATACCATTACTATAAAACAGATCTAAAATTTATGCTACAATGTGGCTATGCTACATAGACGTGCACAACGCGGCGCAGCTGGTACCCAGGGGAGCATTCCTCAGGAGACGGAATTTACATTTATTGCCATACCTGATACCCAACAAGAGAATAGTAGCGCTGGACGGACTGTCATGTTTGTTGAGCGCATGAACTGGATTGTTAATAATAGGAATAATCTTAATATTAAATTTGTTGTCCAAAACGGTGACCTCGTCGACTGGGATGATGAAACGCATAGTCACTATGTACGAGCGGATGCCGGACTTGCCATTCTCGATAATGCTAGTATGCCTTACGCCTTGTGCATTGGTAATCACGATACTGCGGCCGTGCAGGCAGGGGGTTCTGCGGCCCCAGGGAATGTGAATCAGAATTTGCGTAACAGCAGTACATTTAATACCTATTTTCCGCGTTCACGGTTTCCAAATATTCAAGGGGTATATGAGGTAGGCAAGGTAGATAATGCCTATCGTTACTTTACGGCAGGAGGCCTTGACTTCTTGGTGATGAATTTGGAGTTTTGTCCGCGTGCGAGTGTGTACCCATGGGCCGATGCCGTTATCAAGGCGCACCCACATCACAATGTCATTATCTTTGGCCATTATATTCTGGAATCGAATGGTAGTGTCAGCGGCAGCAATGCCGGTTATGGCGACACCAGTGCTCAAGCGATGTACAATGCGATTATTCGTGATAATCCAAATGTTAAATTTACCTTTTCGGGGCATGTTGGCACGTGGGCATCGAGTACCTCCACCAGTAGTACGACCAGTCATAAAACATATCATGTGCTTGATTGTTGGCACGACTATAATAGTAATCCTACTCGTGTCTGCACCTTCAATATCCCGGCACGAACGGTATCTTCACAGATATATGATCCCAAATCTAATACGTGGCGGAGTGGCACAAGTGTGACATTTTCAAATATTGACTGGGTAACGTAGTTAGGGCTACAAAACAGCAACCCAATGATCAAGAACATGTGACCAGTCATAGGTGGCGGCATGTTTTTGGATAGCACGGCATTTTTTCGCGAAAGCAGCCGAATCGTTAATATATTTCGTTAATAATGCAGTTGTCTCAGTTATAAAAGCAGTTTCATCCATGGGCACTTCATGCCCACCCTTATGGCCGACTTTCTCTGGCCAATGTCCGACGTTCGTGCTAATCACTAAGCGTCCGGCAGCGCCCGCTTCAAGTGTCGGCAGTCCGGCGCCTTCCTCAGTAGAAGCAGTAATCACACAATCGACGTTGGCATAAAACCCGGGTATTGTCACATAGCTATGGTGGTAATGCTGGGCAACGGTAAATTCTAGGCCGACTGCCTTGGCGCATTGTTCGACAAGGTAACCACGTTTTAGATCATAGCCGGTGTGATTGTCGACTCGGCGAAATGCCGCCGCATATCCAACGGTGCGTAGCTGGGTAGCTGGCGGTAATGTATAGCGGTTAGTGTTAATACCTAAGGGGAGGAGAATGGGCGTGCGGCTGATGCCAAGCTCTTGGGCCTTAGTGCGGAGAAATTCTGATACAACAGCAAAGGCTTTCGGTCGGTCGAACTCTGCCTGTCCATGGGTATTGATAATGTCATAAAAATCAATGATGCCGTGGACAACAACAACGATCTTATTGGGATCTATCGCATAGTCACGCATAAGCACCGTATATCCTACTGGTGTTGTAACATACACATCAGTTATTATATCAAGCTCGGCCATTTCTTTGGCGCTATATTGGGTTCCCCAGGGGAGTAGCTGTGCGTCAATCTGACGAGTAAACAGATATTTGCAGAGTTCAAGATGGATCGAGCCAAATGCCCACTCGTGGTCTATGTAAAAAGTCACCCGTTTCATAATTTGACCGCCACGAGGTCATCGCCTTCATAAAAACAAGAGTAGCCATCGTTGACCAGCTGGTAAAAAATATCGCGGATATGGTGATAGAGCATGTAATTAATCTCTAACTTGATAATAGCGGGTCGGAACCCAGCCTGCCACACCTGTTCAAAGATTACCCTATCATACCCTTCCGTATCGCTTGCGTAGAGGTCGATATGGCTGATATTGTGCTTTTTTGTTAAACTGGCGATTGTCATGGTGGTAACTTGTTGGGTGACCATATGTTGACGAAGCGTCGGTTCTTGGCCGAGAATGTGCTCTTGAGGCTTGAAGGTTGATATTCCATCCGCCCAAGCGGGGGTGACGTTATTGACTTTATCGGCAGGAATGCGCGATATATCAGCGCTGCCATCGGTTTCTGTGATCGCTACGTTTTCGAATTGCAGATTATGATGGCCGGCATAGTTAGTTTTTAGTTTGTCAAACATATCGGGAAGAGGCTCAACCAATAATCCTGACCAGTCAGGATTTGCCATGACGTGCTTGTAAAGAGGATCATGATTTACCCCGTCCATTGCCCCGATTTCAACGAAAAAGATTTTGCCGTCTCGTTGCTGATTGAGAATAGCCACCCATTCATCAAATGTTTTGCCATAGGTGTTTGATTCAGGGTAATGATTAATCACGTAGTCCATATAGGTAGTATAGCCGAAAGTAATTTGACACAAAAGAGAACCATATCAGTAACGAGAATAGTCTATCCAAGGCTCACGCCAACAAGATGGCCGATACCGTAGGTAATTGCCATGGCACCAATACCCCAGATAACGACACGCAATGCCGCACGCAATTGGTTGGCCTCACCAGCTCGGGCACTCAGTGTTCCGGTAAGGACAAGACTAAGCAGCACAGCACCAGCGGTAATAGGGATCTGCAAGCTGGCTGGTGCAAGTGCGATGGCGGCCAATGGTACGGCGGCTCCAATGGTGAAGGAAACTGCCGAGGCAATCGCGGCGCTCCACGGGTTTGTTAGGTCGTCCGGATCAATCCCGATCTCTTTTTCTAGTTCGATGACCAACGTACCCTTTTTCTCTAGTTCTTTGGCGGCTTGAGTAGCAGTCTTCGGGCTGATGCCTTTGGCAACGTAAATTTCGACGAGTTCGTCTAATTCTGATGCGTGATTATTCTTGATGTGTTGTTTGCTGCGATGCAAAAAGGCTTTTTCGCTATCGCGTTGGCTGCTGACTGAGACGAATTCGCCTGCGGCCATCGAGATAGCGCCGGACACAAGGCCGGCGAACCCAGCCAGAAGAATGGTCTCTTTTGATGCTGCTGCTCCAGTAACACCGAGCACGATACCGGCAGTAGAAACGATACCATCATTCGCACCCAGCACAGCGGCGCGTAGTTTGTTGAGCTGATTGTTAGAGGTGGCAATAGGAGAAGAATCTTGCATGTCTCTATCATAGCATGCGCCAAGCGTCGTCTTCTAGGGGTGAGTGTGAGATAATGGAGAGGATGAGGCAAGATGACTTTACCTGGCTAGATGTGCCTGTCGAACAGGCGGCACGACGTTTGTTGGGTTGTGAATTGGTGCGTACTCTGGGCGATGGGGAGGAAATTCGCGTGCGGATTGTCGAGACTGAGGCGTACGATCAGGTTGATGAGGCTAGCCATACTTTTAACGGCCCAACTAATCGTAATGCGGCGATGTTCAAAAGCGCCGGGCATTTATATGTGTATTTTACCTATGGCATGCATCATTGTTGCAATGTGGTGTGTGGTCCGGAAGGTGTGGGGTCGGCCGTCTTGATTCGTGCAGTAGAGCCGATTGAGGGCCTCAACAGTATCGAGGAGCGTCGTGGCATGACAGGTGTCAATGTGACAAATGGTCCTGGCAAGCTCTGTCAGGCGTTAGGAATTGATCGCAAACTAAGTGGACATGATCTGGCGGTTGCGCCCGTACGTCTTATCAAAAAGCCAGCTATTTCAGATAGTGACGTGACGGTTGGTAAACGTATCGGTATCTCCAAGGCTGTTCATGAGCTGCGTCGGTTTTATATTACGAGTTCCCCCTATGTATCAAAAAGATAAAAGTATACTAACAGAACCTTCTCAGTGGCATATGAAACCGCGGTAATGCATTATGTTGCGTGCGCTATACTGTAATTGTGAGCGACACAAATTACGCCAATAATTATCGCAATATTGACTTTCGTAAACACCCCGAGCTGTATAAGATCGGCCGAGGCGAGCAGGGTGTCCTCATTGCCGAGCCATATAAAAGTGAAATTTTACCCTATTGGAAATTCAAAACACCTACTATTGCTGAGGTGTCGGCACAGAAAATCTACGCGATGTTTCAGGGATACAAAAAGCAAGGTGACTTTGTTGGAATGGATATGGCGCGCAAGTTCTTACAAATGGGTTTCACGCGTGCACGTCGCTACGCCAATCATGCCAGTGGCAGGAAATATGCCGCTGATGGCTCGGTGAATCCACAAGAAAAAGATTGGGGCACATCTGAAAAGGCGCAATCCGCAGCCATCTTCTATCATTATTATGAACAAGCAAAAGACGACTCAGAATATTTGCGATTAAAAGAGGAGCACAAGGAGTTGCAATCTAGTCTGATTGATTGTACTTTCAGCTAGCCGTGTGGGGTCTTTTCTTGCCTATGGTCAGCCGCGAATTTTGAGTACTTTTTTGTGGATGCGGTAGGTCAGCGGTGGGTAAACGGTGCGTATTTCTCCGTCGGCCGACACATGTAGTGAATCGCGGCGAGAATTAATGGCGAGTGTTTCATCAACTGTATATATCTCAAACTGCCGATCGACATCGAGCCGGCGAATCAGGGCTAGCAGGAATGTCTTAAGCAGCTGCGTACGCGTACGCGCTGTGGCGACTGCCACTGTCAGTATGCCCTGATCGAGGTGATGACGCGCACCGATTTTGAGCGCTGAAAGGTCATAGTGGTTGTTGCCGACAAAGACAAACGGCGTCACGATAGATACCCCATTGATCGTAAGGCGGTAATGATGAAAACTCACTATTGCTCGAATCGCACCAATCACTGCGGCAGGCCATTTGCCAAGCTTGTCTTCGAAACGGCTTCTGACCGTGAGTGATGCTGGGTAAAGTCCAAGAGCCGAATTATTGATAAAGTAACGGTTATTAAGAGACGCAACATCTACTCGCCGCAATCGTGACGTGGCGGCATGGCGTAGTGCGTCTGGAATGGTTTGTGCAATGCCGAGGTCTTTTGTGAAATGATTAAGTGTGCCACCAGGAAGTGGCAGTAACGTCGCCTTAGCCTCGATGATGGGTTGCACGGCCGCACTAATGGTGCCATCACCGCCAACGACTGCGACGAGGGAACGAGAGGTGAGGCGGCGTTTGAGGTGCTGTTCAAAATTCTTTCCTATCGCAACGAATGCCTCGACATCATACCCTTGTTCTCGAAACGTATCGCGCAGCTGGTCGGTCGTTAGGGCGCTGCCAGAGGCAGGATTGTGGACGATGAGGCATTTCATGAGAGTGGCTTTATGATGAAAATAATAATCAAGAGGCCTATCAGCCCGACGATCCAGCCTGCCACGACATCTGACGGATAATGTGCGCCGAGGTAGACGCGTGACACGCCAACGAGGAGGGCAAAAACCACGCAGACGGTGGCAACAACCACACCATAGGGGGCTGGCAAAAGCTTGCAGGCGAGGTAGGCAAAAAAGCCAAATCCCACCATGGCTGCAGCAGCATGGCCACTAGGAAAGCTGAACGTCTGAAGTATCATCGTATCGGCGTACTCGGTAGCAGGCCGGATACGTTGAAAGAGAACTTTGAGAATACTGTTGATGCCGATAACGCCCATGACGCTGATTGACGCCACTGCCAGACGAAGCTTGCTGGCCGTGTATGCCCACAGACAAAGCGCTGTCATGAGACCGAGGATGACCATCGGATGTCCTACGAGTGTCGCAAGACGATAGACAGTCTCCATCCATGCAGGAGAGAGCCGTACAAGCTCGGCTGTTTTAGCATCAAAGTGATGGATGAAATTGTGCATACTCCTTACTATTGTAATGTAAAATAGACAATATGGCTCGTAGATACCGACGAAGACGTAACGAAAGTCCGCTTGATGGTCTGATCGGTCTTGCGGTGCTTGGAGGAGGCGTATGGGTTTGGCAGTCGTGGCAAGAATACGGGCAGATGATTACGTATGCAGCAATTGCAATTGTTGCAGGTGTGCTTGTTATTGTCGGCGCGCTTGCTATCTGGAGGTATCGGCGAGATCGGCGTAGGTTCCGTGCGCTTGACGTCGCAGCAATTGATGTGATGGATGCGCTTGAGTTTGAAGTGTATGTCGCGAAACTATTGAAACATCGAGGTTTTACGAACGTTCGACTGACCGAGAGGTTTGATTATGGTGTTGATGTTATCGCTGAAAAAGATGGCATTCGGTGGGGTGTGCAGGTAAAACATTACAACAACATGGTGAAAGCGGCGGCCGTGAGGCAGGTAGTGACAGCACTTGTTCGTTATAAATGTGACAGGGCAATGGTAGTGGCAAATAATATTTTTAGCCGCCCCGCCAAAGAACTTGCAGCGGACAATAAGTGTGTACTGATCGATAGGGATGCGCTAACTGAATGGATTGTGCAATTTCAGGATAGCGGCACGAAATAGACTACTTTTTGCCCTTCCTCCGATTATCTTCTCGACCGTGGTAGCCGACAATTCTCAGTCGTCTGACCCTCCCCAATTTACCGTAATATTGACTTTTATTAAAAAATCTGATATAATGAAAATATAGATTTGGTATAGTCTCTGAGTCTAGCTGTGGTTGCCAGCACCGCAACCCACACCTCGAAAGGAGGGCAGAAATGCCCCTCATCGACATCACACTCAAACCCGGTTATCGCATGAAGATGCGGGCAGCGGACCCCAACTTCACGGTCCCTGCGGACGTGACGGTGAAGTTCCACTTCGCCGAGGCGCTGCCGGCGTTACTCGTGGACCACGCTGAAGAGCTCGGCCTCGCGACGGACACGCCGCCCGAGGGCATCCAGGTCATGCGACACGACTACGACGAATACGACGTGAACGTCGCCAACGTCTGGGTCAAGTTCCAGTTCAGCGAGGACCAACCGCCGCTGGCGGAGCGTCTACGCATTCGGGACCGCCTCTACGAGCTTCTCATCGGATGGTTCCGGAATCGGGAACTCGAACCGGAGAACTTCGTCATGGATCTCTTCTGGGGCCCGACGAACGGCCGCGGATCGGTCGATGGTGTCGAGATCGAGTGGTGAGCCCTCGACACCTGTGACAGGCGAATGGCCTCCGGAGTGTCGGGGGCTGTTTGCTTTTAGGTACCTATACAAGAATTGTATCGCGGAAGTTTATCTGGGTTGACTCTAGCTTGCTCATTTTTTTAGGTTCAAAATGCGTTGCAATCAGCTTCTTCAGCCCCAGCCGCGTAAAATTCAGCGCAAAATACCGCCAAAAGTTACTCTCCACCGGGTCGTCGCAGTTCAGGAAAATGACCTTGCCTGAAAACTGCTCGCGATACCGCGAACACTCTCGCTCAATATCCCCAATCTGCGTATAAAATTTATCCAGTTTTTGTTGCTTTGCGATATGTAAGTTCTTTTGCGCCATCTCCCTGCGATCTTTCTCGTGATCGCAACAAACAAAAATGGCGACCACGTGCGTGTTCGCCAAAACATTTACCAGTTCAGGTTTTCACCATCGCTGCGCACATGAGTCGCCATTTAACGGTGAAAACCCAAACGGGCTTCCTGAACTGATTGATAAATGTTTTGCCTTCTTTCTTGTACCGCATTTGTCAAAAGATGTAATTGGCCTTCAGCCCGCACTATCAAATATGCGATGACTTACATCAGAACTATGGTCATTACTCTGTTGGTGAGTGGGTTATAGCGTATATTGGCTGCAAAAGTGGTAATAGAAAACAAACTGGGCGGCTATAGGCCGTGTATGAACTAGTACCGGTGATCGGTAATCTTCTCAGAAATTAATAAATAATACCTGTGAGCCCACAATTATTTAGTAACTAGATTTACTCAAAAATAAAAAAAGTTCAAGGAAATCAGAAGTCATTACTATCTAGATTTACTTTTAACACCTTAAAAAGGCATATATCTATAGATAGTACTTATCCATTGGCATCAATGAACTATTTATAATAATAAAAAAACTTCTCGAAGTACGGAAGACGCATTGAAAATTTCGACCGACCACCAGATGTAAATTGTAGTGTAATAGACAACAAACTAAAAAATCCCATTGACTGGGTTCATCCTATGTGAAAAAATAGTTTCAAGTAAACAAAGGAGGGAAACTAGCTATGGATAGCCAGCCGGATCAGAAAGATCCACTACAAGAATTATTGGTCGATGACGCAAAGAGCGTTGATCGAAGTCACCTCGCCGCCTTTTTAAAGCCCTACGTTGGCTTTGATAAGGAGACAAGAGAGCCGCACTTTCATGCCGACTTCAATACTATTATATCAAACGAGGCAAAAATCGATGTCATATTGCTCGCATCAAAGGCACGTGCCTTGATCTTCGATGAACCCGAAGGGTTGACGCCGATTGAAATCATCAAAATGGAAGTTATGCCCAGTGGCAGCGTTAAGTCTTCCATTAAAAAACTCAATGATAGTCGCAAGATCAAGAAAGACAGTGCTGGTAAGTATAGTATCCCCAACTATCGCATTGACAACATAATAGATCGGCTTAGGAAGTAGGCTTTATGGACAGTTCAATAGAAAATCGACTGAAGATGCTTGAAGACCGCATTGCCGTATTGGAGTCGGCTGGTCGCATTGCGCCGACTTCAACCGGGCAGTTACAAACAAAAAAACAATCACCAAAAGAGTTCCTTATTGGCAAAGCCCCCGGTTCAATCGTGGAGAAAGCGTTGGCACTTGGCTATTATTATGAGGTCATTCTGGGGCAAGGTGCCTTTAATATTACTGACCTAGAAACACTATTCCGCACTGCAAAAGAAAAGTTGCCCGCCAATATGAACGATACGGCTAATAAAAACATCAAACGTGGGCTTATCATGGAAGATGCGACTAAAAAGGATGATAAGCGGGCATGGGTCTTAACCGCAACCGGCGAAAAATACGTAGAAGACAACTTTAACAATAATAAGGAGAAATAAAATGGAAAACATGGATCCGGAACTACGAGCTATGGCTGCTGTCGCTGCGGCATTGGACGGATTAGAGGAGGAGGGTCGAAGCCGGGTCTTGCGCTGGGCTGCCGATAAATTTGGCGTTACAGTGCTTAGGAAGGGCGTAGCTGCTAACAGTCCCAAGGGGGAGGACGACACGCAAGTTCAGAATAATGATTTTGTTGATTTCGTCGACTTGTTCGACGCTGTAAATCCGAGTGGAAATCTTGAGAAAGCAATAACCGGTGCCTATTGGGTACAAGTTATTGAAGGAGCCCAGTCTTGGCAGTCACAGCGGGTGAACGATATCCTCAAGGACACCGGTAATGGTATCGCTCATATTGTTGATGCGCTTGACGCAGCGCAACGCAAAACACCTGCACTAGTGCGACAGATGGCAAAGAGCGGCAAAAGTCGTCAGGCGCGCAAAACATTCAAGCTTACAAGTGCTGGAGTGAAGTTCATTACTGCTAAGGTTGGTGGCTCTGTCGTGCTTGATGAGGGAGAGTAAGGGTGGACGCGTCCAAGGTGCTTGGCCACCTCCCTGTTGGACTTCGAGATGAGTTAATGCTCGCTTTCAATGATATCGTCAAAAACTTTCGAAATGGTAAATGGGGACCGACGGAGCTTGATGGCGGCAAGCTATGCGAAGTAGCCTATAGCATTTTAAAAGGCTATACTGATGGCTCGTATCCAGCCAGAGCCTCAAAGCCTAGAGATATGGTGACGGCTTGTCGTCAATTGGAGCAAGTCGCTTCGACTTTTCCTCGCTCGGTGCGCATCCAGATACCGCGTGTAATTGTGGCATTATATGAAGTGCGCAATAACCGGGGCGTCGGTCATGTTGGTGGCGAGGTTGATCCAAATCATATGGATGCAGTGATGGTGTTACATAACGCCCGCTGGGTAATGGCGGAACTTATCAGAATATTTCATAATGTTGATATCCCGACAGCCACCGACGCAGTTGAAGCATTGACTGAACGTGAAATTTCACTCATCTGGAGTATCAATGGTCGAAAACGTATTTTGAGTAGCAGCCTGAAGACTAAAGAGAAAGTTTTGCTATTACTGTACTCAGAAACCTCTACTAGTGTGAGTGAAGCCGATTTAGTTACGTGGACCGAACATGCAAATGCTGCCGTATTTAGGCGTGATATTCTCGTCAAAGGACATAAAGCAAGACTTTGGGAATATGATAAAAAGGCCAAGACTGTCAGTCTATCTCCTCTGGGTGTCTCAGAAGTTGAAACAAAGCTCCTCAATAAATAGTATTTATCATGAGAGTCCTCGGTCTTTGCACGCTCATCTATTTTTCTGGTGATCCGGAGACGGGTAAAACCTGGGTATATAACAAGTGGTATGAACTCCCTCACCTCCTCCAAAAAACGCATCATCGTCGACAAAGGCACCGAACTGCCATTTACTGGCGAGCTGCTGAATGAAAACAGGGCAGGGGTGTTTGTGTGTCGTCAGTGCGACGCACCACTGTATCATCCGTTATAATTATGAATAAGCATGAAAGTATATCAATCGAAGTATAACAAATTATCTGGTACATCGTATGGCGAGCTTGAGCGAAAAGCACGAAAGCTACACAACACGATAGTAAAAATGACGAAACGTAATGCGTATGTACGCAGTGCTTACTTTAAGAAAGATAAGGTTTTCGTAACGCTATTTTGGCAACATCTCAACCAAAAGTCACGTCGTGATCGTAAGCGAAGACTAAAATATTATGAGTGTGCGATTGATTTACTGCGCAACACGCCATACGAACCAGAAACAAAGCCCAACCCGAATGGTAAAAATGAAATTGTTCATCGTTTTGCTGGACTTACAAAAGATGGTGATTTGTTTTATGTGCAGGTGAAAGAAGATAAGCGATCCGACAATAAGTATTTTATGTCGGTTTTTCCTCCGGAATAAAGAAAAATCCCGCAAGTGTAGTGTATAAACTACGCGCCGGATTCTCTCGACAACGCTACGGAGGCTTTGTCTACTTGAAATTATATTCCACTCGAGAGGATATGTCAATAATTATCCACAAGTTTTGTATCTGTTAATATCTAAAAATGTCGTAATTATGTCGCTTCGTAAAAATACTTTCAGTCTATGTGTTTAATGAGATTGCTATAGGCATACGACGTGTCGCGACATTAGATGCGTGTATAATAAAAAGTAATGAATCCCCTTAGTGATAAAGAAAAACGCATCATCCTCGACAAAGGCACCGAACTGCCATTTACTGGCAAGCTGCTGAACGAGAACAGGGCAGGCGTGTTTGTCTGTCGTCAGTGCGACGCGCCGCTGTATCGGTCGGAAGATAAGTTTGACGCGCATTGCGGTTGGCCGAGTTTTGATGATGAAATTGCCGGCGCAGTAAAGCGTACGCTCGACGCCGACGGCGTGCGCACGGAAATCACCTGCGCCAATTGCGGCGGGCACCTCGGGCATGTGTTTGAGGGTGAATATTTAACACCAAAAAACATCCGCCATTGCGTCAACTCAGTTTCGCTAAAATTAGTCAAATCGACTATAGTTGGATCAGAATAAGGAGTCACCTATGAATAACACCAACAACGAACGGGTTTACAAAATGGCGTTCGCCAGCGTCTATCCGCACTATGTCGCCAAAGCAACCAAAAAGGGACATAGTAGGACAGAAGTTGATGAAATTATTCGTTGGCTGACAGGGTATTCGCAAACTCAGTTAGAGAGTGCGATTATGGATGAGATTACTTTTGCGGAGTTCTTTGACGAGGCAGTAAGCCTCAATCCAAACAGGAGGCTAATCACTGGGGTTATTTGCGGTGTGCGGATAGAGGAAATCAAAGAGCCGTTGATGCGCGAGATTCGTTATCTCGACAAACTTATCGACGAGCTGGCCAAAGGTAGGGCGATGGAGAAAATTTTACGCAAGGAATAGGGTTTAGTTAAGGATTGCCACACCAAGGTTCAGGTAGGTGGCAAAACACACCCACGCCAAATATGGCAAGAACATCCATAGTGTCGCGGGTACGACACGACGGAATGTCAGTGCAGTCATGATGATCGAACCGATCAGTGCCACGATAATAGCGGCAGCAACCCAAGGTAGGTGCAAGCCAAAGAACACGACCGACCACAATGTATTCAGCGCCAGTTGTGCGCCGAACCAAATATAGCCTGCCTTTTTGGTTGACGCTGTCTTGGTAGTAATAAACAGTGCCAGTGCAATGCCCATCAATACATACAGCAGCGTCCACGTCGGGCCAAAGACTTCGTTGGGCGGCAACAGTGGTGGTTTGTCCAGATGTTCGTACCACGTCGGGATATTTGGCACCGTCGCCAGTGAACCAACACCGCCCGCGGCGAGGGAGACAAGAATAGAACCTATATAGATTGCAATCTTTTTTACCATACCCTCAGTATACGCCATAATCCACACCTGGCATATAATAGGGACATGGTACATAGGCAGCCAAAGAATCATACAGCTGATGAATTTGACCTCGATGTATTGTCGGGCGATCTCGATTTGTTCCGCTGGTTTTTGTTGTGTTTTCTGTTTGGTAAGCCAATTCGTGCAGAGACGGCGATCAAAACTTGGCAACTTTTTGTTGCAAACAAGATGGATACGCCATGGGCGATTCGGGATGCGCACTGGCATGAGCTTTCACGTATTCTATGCGATGGCGGGTACCGGCGCTATGACACGGTGACGGCACACGGTCTGCAGCGATGCATGGACCAGCTCATTCGTGACTATGACGGGTCATTGTGGCTGATGTTAGAGAGCAGCGAGAATGAAGACGAGTTCGTAAAGCGCCTACGGAAGCTGCACGGTATTGGTCCAAAGGTGGCAGAAATCTTCATGCGCGAAACCGAAGAATACTTTGCACGGCGCGTGGAGTAGCATCCGATAACGGTCGCTACACGAGGCGGCACAATTAATGTGAATGATCTTCGTTGTGATCGTGGTCGTGCGACTCATGTAAATGATTGGTGTGATCTTCTTGGGGATTAGCACTATCGTGATAGTGTTCGTGTGGCGTAAGGCTGATGATACAGCCAATGACTACGACGCCAATGAGTAGCATCACGGCCTGTATATTCCCTTCCCGTCGTGGCTTTTCGTGGATATCGGGGATGATATCACTTGCCGCAATATAAATGAAGAAACCGGCGGCGATGGCGATTAATAGGGAAGGATTAAAATCGATCGCACCACCCAAAAGATATGTGATAAGTGCAGTCACAACCGTTGCCAGGGCACTAAAAAGATTGACCAAGATGACATTGCGTGGTCGCATCCCTTTGCCGAGGAGGATACTAAAATCACCGACTTCCTGTGGAATTTCATGCGCCGCTACGGCCAGGGCTGTACCGATACCAGCCGCTGGGTTAATCAGAAATGCTGCACCAATGGCGACACCATCGATGGCGTTATGTAAAGTGTCACCAACGATCACTAACCATTGGTGTGTTTTATTGCGTTTACCGTGTGCTGTTTCGTGATGGTGGGACTCCTCATGATGATGGAACCAGCCCAACAGGCGCTCGAGAATAAAAAATCCCAAAAATCCACTAAGTGCAAAAAGTGTTACGGAGTGAACATCACTTCCTTCAAACGCTTCTGGCAAAAGACCTAAAAATGCCGCGGCCAGCAAAGCGCCCGCACCAAAGGGAAGTCCTAAGTGCATCGCCTTGGCGCGCAACTTCTTATTCCCTAGTAATAAAATACCACCAACGAGTGATACGACACTGCCGATCAGTGTCCAAAAAAGTACTTGTAGAATATCCATTGTGTCATGGTACCGCAATCTATATTCTTGATGCAAATCTGTTGCAATTAGCGGGATTTTTGCGATGCATTCGGGGGAATATTGCCTTTTCATTCAGCTAGGTGTTAAATGAAGAAAACTAATGTGGAGGCAAGGGTAGGTATGAATAAAAAACTCGTTATTATCGTGATCGCGGTGATTGTTGTATTGGGCGGTGCGAGTGCGTATTTACTGACACAAAAGAACGCCGGCGATAACAAGTCGGACGACACCACTAAAACTAGCGATACTGCAGACAGTGATGCGAAAAAATATAATGATGCCTGTAAGATCTTCACGAAGGAAGAGATAGCTGCTGCCCTTGGCGGCACGTATGGTGACGGTGAGGAAGAATATGCACCTAGTACAGCAAGCCCGGGCAGTGATAACTACGAGGACCTAAAGGGCTCGGCCTGTAACTTCAAACAAGATAATGACGGTTCGACGGCTGGTATGACGGCGGCATTGGACCTTTCGGTTGCCATCAATAATTATGCCAGTGCGGCTGATGCTAAAACTTTCATGAATAATCTACGTCATCCACAGACGACCGAGGCTCAAGAAGCAGTAGGCCAGGCAACGGATGTTGATGGGGTTGGCGATCAAGCATTCTTCCCTGTGATAAAAACAGCCGAAGGCACCTATGAAAAGACCGAGGCGCTCTATGTCTTGGTAGGTAGACAAGTGATTGTTCTGACGGCAACTCAACTAGATGGTGTTGATCGTGATGCTGTGCGGTCCGGCCTGACAACATTAGCGAAAAAACTGTAAAACCCATGTCAGATAACAAGACAAAGCCAACCCAAATAACCGTCGACGATTTCCTGGCAACAGTCAGCGAGCAGCGAGCGGCCGAAGCGCGGACAATCATGCGCATCATGCATACAATAACAGGTCAGTCTGCAGTTATGTGGGGTCCTAGTATTATCGGATTCGGGTCCGTCCACTACAAGTATGAATCAGGCCGCGAAGGAGATATGCCGCTGCTTGGTTTTAGCCCTCGCAAAGCTGCCGTCACGGTATATTTTATGGAGGGTCTAGCTGATGTTTATCAGCAGCAGCTGCAGCGGCTAGGTAAGCACAAAGTCAGCAAGGCCTGCCTCTATATCGCAAAACTATCTGATGTAGACCTGGACATTTTGACGGAAATGCTAGAGGCTTGCTACCAAAAATTCAAAGACGAGGCAGCCTAAGAGAGAAATAATAAGGAGGGGCATATGACATCAACCACTAACCAATCAAAAGCATCCGCACATCAAGTCGTCGTGATGGTCCTTAGCGTCGTGATCGTACTACTGGTCATACTATCGGTTGCGCTGTGGCTGCGCCCATCATCAACCAAGGTAGTCGCTAGCTTTGATCAGTGTAAAGATGCTGGCGGTGCGCTGTTAGAGTCGTATCCCGAGCAGTGTCTTATTAATGGAACGTCATTTGTGAATAGTAAACAGCAAGTGTCGCCACAAGAATCATATGTCGGCATGACTGAAGAGGACGCATTGGCAAAGGCGGCGCACGAGAAAACGCCAGCTCGCGTCGTTCAACGTGATGGTAAGTCCTTGCCGGTGACAATGGACTTCGTGCAGGGGCGCCATAACTTTACGATTACTGACGGCAAAGTAACATCGGTAGAGATCGAGGGCCAGGCAACTGACACCCCGATTCAGGAGTAATATATGGTTACACAAGACCACTATGAGTCGATGCTGGCCTATGTGCGCAAATATCATGACGGACAGCTGCGTAACAAGAATGATACAACCCCGTACTGGATGCACTGTTATGGTGTTGCACACATCGTACAGACATATACCGAAAACTATACGCCAGATCTAGATAATACCGCTATCGTTTTAGCAGCCTTAGGACATGACCTTTATGAAGACACGCAGGCGACGCGCGACGAAGTGCGACAACTCTACGGGGATACGGTTGATCAATTCATTTTTGGCCTTACGAATGAACACAGCGATTTGGACCGTGATGCTTATATGGAGAAAATGCGGCATTCGCCTGAGGAAGTTATCATCGTCAAAATGGCTGACATGGCCGAGAACATGCAGAGTGTCTATTACAGTATGAGTATTTTAGGCAACGAATGGTTGGCAAGTTTCTTCATGCCGATTATGAATGATTCGATACAAATCGTACGGTCATATAACAGCTATGAAAAATATGGTGAGGTGGCTAAGCAACTATTGAAACAAGTTGAGATGAATTATGAAATGTTACGTTTCGTACAGACGGCCGACGGTATACCGATTCGCACCTCTATGCAGTAATTTTGTCTCATACATTAGAACGCGGTATAATAGATAGTACAAATCGTTAAGCGAAAGGAGGCGTTTATGCCGTACACATCAATTAACGAACTTCCCGAGAGCGTGAAGAATGTTTTACCAAAGCATGCTCAGGAAATCTACAAAGAGGCATTCAACAGTGCGTATGATCAATACGCTAAACCCGAAGAGCGGCGTGGCGATGCCGATCGTGAGGAAACTGCCCATCGGGTGGCTTGGGCTGCCGTCAAAAAGGCGGGCTATGAAAAAGGTAACGATGATAAATGGCATCAGTCCTAGAGGAGGGTAATTATGGCGAACCAGTACGATAGACAAGATCCAGTAAAACAATATCCAGTGATGGACATTCCACCACAAAAGCAATCAGAGCCTGGTCTCGATAGCGCGCTCATGCCGCTTGCTGATCATGGCGTTGATACCTATGTGGGTAGTGGACGCCTGAAAGGACGTAAGGCCCTGATTACTGGAGGAGACAGCGGGATTGGTCGGGCAGTTGCCATTGCATTTGCTCGTGAAGGCGCTGATGTAGCGATCAGTTATTTGCCTTCAGAACAATCGGATGCCGAAGATGTCCAGGTTGCGATGGATGATGCTGGTGTCACGTCAGTCTTACTACCCGGGGACTTGACGGATGAAGACTTTGCCCGAGGTCTCCCGGGTCAGGCGGCGGAAGCATTAGGCGGACTAGATATTCTCGTCAATAATGCTGGTAAACAGATATTCAACGAAGATTTTGCCACCATTCCTACGCAGCAGCTTGTCGATACATTCACCGTGAATGTCCTCGCAATGATGTGGATCACGCAAGAGGCATTGGCATTTCTGCCAAAAGGCGCATCAATTATTAACACCACGTCGATTCAGGCAACTCAACCATCACCAGGGTTGATTGATTACGCGGCGACGAAGGCGGCGACCCTTAATTTTACGAAGGGCCTCGCCCAGCAGCTCACCCCGAAAGGTATCAGGGTGAACGCGGTGGCTCCTGGTCCAATTTGGACACCATTGCAGCCAAGCTATGGGCAGTCCGAAGAAAAGCTAGTTGAATTTGGTCAAAATACACCCCTTGGTCGACCGGGACAGCCAGCCGAGCTAGCCCCAGCCTATGTATTCCTTGCTAGCCAAGAGTCCAGCTATATCTCAGGGGAGGTGATCGGTGTTACTGGTGGAAGGTTGCGATAATCTAAGATTTTGACTGCTTGTCTAGCACCCATTGTACGGACGGGCTGATTGCTTTGTCGGTACGATGAATACAACCTATCCAGCAGCACGGGCGACGCTTGCCAGCACCAAGGTCGTTATTCGCACGTACGATACGGCGCACACGCGTTTCGTTAAGCTTTGCATTCTCGACCCAGCAGATCCACTCGTTGCGTGCCAATGGGGTAATGTCTAACCAAGTGGCGCGTGCAGCCGTATTTTCAGCAAGAACCTTTTGAAGGTCCTTGGGTATCTTGTCGTGAATCGTGCCGGCTGGTAATGCGCTCATGTACCTATTTTACCGCACGGAGTACAATAAGGATATGACGGACGTATTCTCGAATATTTATCAGCAGATTGTTGATGATCCGATGAATGCCGATATGAAGGCGAAGGACTATCGGCCACTATATACCGCAGGACCAAATGCCAAAATTGCTATTATCGGGCAGGCGCCGGGCCGCAAAGCACAAGACTCTGGGAAGCCCTGGAATGATGCTAGTGGGGTGATGCTACGCAAATGGCTAGGGATGACGGATGATCAGTTTTACAACCCTGACCTTGTTGCGCTTATTCCGATGGATTTTTATTATCCAGGCAAGGGTGTTCATGGTGACTTGCCGCCTCGTAAGGGGTTTGCCGAGACGTGGCATCCGTTACTACGAGAGCAAATGCCAGACATCGAACTGATTATTTTGATTGGTGCCTATGCGCAAAAATATTATTTAGGCAAGAGTGCCAAACGTAACCTGACCGACACAGTCTATGACTATAAAGAGTATTTGCCAACTTATTTCCCCCTTGTGCATCCCAGCCCTTTGAACTTTAGGTGGCGTGCTAAAAATTTATGGTTTGAAGCGGACGTCGTGCCTGCATTACAGCGGGTTGTTGCGGACATACTACGTTAGGGAGTCTCCCTCAAAATGACAAAGATTGACATTTATATCATTTTTTGCTATAATGGAATTTAGCTAAGATTTTCTCTTACAGACCAATTTGTTTCCACCCTTATCTCTTGGAAACATCAGAACTCTTATTTTTGTCATTATTAAAAATAATCAACAAGGAGATATATGAGTAATATATCCAAAAAATCACGGGCTGCGGCGATCCGCGCCCAAAAACGTCATCACGATGACGCGCAAAGGGCGATTAGCCGACACGCCGATGCTGCATCGCGACAGCCTAAAAAACAATCAAAGCAAATTGACGGCACAGGCAAGGTAAAACTTACCTTCCTGGGCGGTCTCGAAGATGTCGGCGAAAAGAACATGGCTGTCATCGAGTATGACAACGACGCTATCATCCTCGATTGCGGCAACAATCTGGGGGTTGACCTCCCTGGTATCAATTACGAAATCAACGATACGGCGTATTTAGAGACGATTCGCCACAAAATCAAAGCCTACGTTATTACCCATGGCCATCTTGACCATATTGGTGGATTGCGTCATACCGTCCCTAAATTTCCGGCCCCAATCTACGGATCGCGCTATACCATTGGCGTCATCGACAAGGTATTTCAGGACGATCAATTTGATGGGGATAATTTCCAGCCGGATCTTGTGACCGTCGATATCGACACACATGAACGTCTCCAGATTGGCTGCTTTTTCGTTGAGTTTATTCGTGTCACGCATGCCATTCCCGACCCTGCGGCCATTTGTATCGAAACGCCAGTCGGCAAAATCGTGGCCACAGGTGACTTTCGTCTCGACCCCGAACCGCTCGACAATTTACCCAGTGATACTACACGTCTTCGCCAGCTGGGCAACGAGGGGGTGTTATTGCTGTTATCCGACAGTAGTTATGCGGATGTCGAAGGCCGTACACCGACCGAACATACCCTGCAGGATAGTTTTACAGACATTATCGCTAGTGCCAAGGGGCGCATATTCATTGCTGTGTTCTCTAGTAATATCAATCGTACGCAAATGATTATCAACGCAGCGGCCAAGGCAGGCCGTCATGTTGCCTTGGATGGACGCAGTATGTTGGGATATGTTGAGATTGCCGTGCGTCAGGGTATCCTGCGAGTGCCAAAAGGGACAGTTGTTCCCATGGCGCGAGCGGCGACTTTGCCAGACGACAAAGTATTGGTGATGTGTACCGGAGGCCAGGGCGAGCCAAATGCGGCTTTGGGGCGTATGAGCAAGGGTCAGCACAAATATATCGACCTCGGGGGAGGCGACACGGTCATTATTAGTTCTTCGCCGATTCCGGGTAATGAGGTTAGTTACGATCATCTTGGCAACCAACTGGCGGGTAAAGGCGTTCAGCTGTTTCGTCATCCGACGCATGAGTTAGATGGGTGCGGGCCATTGCACGTCTCGGGACATGCCAAACGGGACGAACTGCGCGAGATGATTGCGATGATCCGCCCGACGTTCTTTATCCCTGTCCATGGTGGTATATTGCGACGAACGTATCATGCTCAGTTGGGGACACAGCAAGGCATGCCGTCATCTTGTATGATGTTGCCTCGTAATGGCGACAGTCTGTATATGACGGCCGATTCGATTGAGATCGGCCAACCTGCACCACACGGTAGCCTCTTGGTTGATCAAAACGGTACGGTCGTTAACGGGATAGTGGTGCGCGACCGAGTCATGTTGGGGCAGCAAGGTATCGTGACAGTTCTTCTGACGATCAATGCGGCCACGGGGCAACTATTGAAGAGCCCTGATATTATCAGCCGCGGTTTTATTTCCATGAAGGACAACAGTTCGCTAATGAAGACATTTCGGGCTGAACTACATCGCGCTGTACGCCAACGATACGGCCGTGTCGACACGGATCGATTGAAGGAAGAGCTGCGCGATTTCATTATTCAGTTTATGTTCGAACAGACTGGGTGCAGCCCGATAGTTATACCAGTGGTGACGGTGGTAGGAGAAAAGGTGACGAAAAAGTCAAAAGTTTGAGCCTTGGTGTTAAAATGTACCTATGACGCAAATAGATTTTGTTCGCTTTAATGCTACCGACCATGTAGAACTGCAGGGCTGGCTGAATGACGAAAATGGTGACATGGCTGTCATTCATATTCATGGGATGTCGGGCAATGGGTACGAAAATTATTTCTTAGACAATTTACGCGAGACGTATCGCCAAAAAGGTATTTCCCTTTTTACGATTGATACTCGTGGACGCGGTATTATCAGTGATTTTCGTCAAAACGATGGCTGGAAGCGCGGTGGTAGTTGCTTTGAGATCTTTGAGGAAAGTGTTCATGACATTCAAGGCGCTATTAACTATTTAAAGACACGAGGCAAAACTCGTTTTATTCTGCAAGGACATTCTCTTGGCTGCACCAAGGTGGTTAATTTTGTGCTAACGCAAGATATCTCTGGCGTCGAAAAGGTTATTTTGCTTGCTCCTACAGATATGGTTGGCTGGGCAAATACCGAGCCTAAACATCAAGAATACTCGACAAAAGCACACCAACTACTTGCTGAGGGCAATCATCAAGGCCTCGTTGATGCAGAATGCTGGTTAGATAGAACGCCAATCTCAGCTCAGACTTATCCTTCTATTTGCGAGGCCGGCAGTTCAGCAGATATTTATGGTGAACGTGAAGGGGGCGCATTGCTGGGAAGGGTGCAATTGCCAATGCTCATTCCCTACGGGACGGCTGATATTGGCATTGTACAAATTGATGGGACGATGGATCGGTGGCTAGCCCGTGTCCAAAAGATAAAGCACGACAACACACAGGTTGCTGTCATAGACGGCGCTTCTCATGGCTTTAAAGATTTTGAGGATGAGCTGGCGGAAGTTGTTGGCGGGTTTGTTGCGTAGTTGACTTGCTGGCCTGCGCCACTTTACTCAATCTGGCAAGCCATACTATTGATTGAATATTTCTTCTATTGTTCTTAATAGCACAGGGCGTCCATTGCCTGTGAAATCATGATTTGCCTCCTGATGTACCAAGTTGATGGTATCTGACAGCGTGGAGTAATTGGTCTCGCCGAGAACCTCGTCGTTCAATGCATTAATAATGGTTACCTTGGTGTTCTGCGCGAGTTGGTTGTATAGCGCGATAGGGTTTGTAATCGCATCTCTGCTTTGCCAATAATCTTGTTTGATGATGGTCGTACTGCCATCACGCCTTGGATAACTAACAGTACCATCATTCTGCACTTGAGTTCCTTGACGTTTTGACATTTGTTCGAGCTTCGTTTCACTACCAAGAAAGCGCGTCGGCGGCGCGAGCAAGACGATTTTACTAATGCCGTGGAGGTTTGCTAATCCTGCCGCTATACTACCCTGAGAATGGCAGATAAGATCAATCGTTGCATCTGGATGACTATTCCGTAAAATATCGTACTGTGTTTTGAGCATGTCGGCTTGTTTATGAAGAGATGTCACGGTCAATGTATTGGACTGTTCATCGATTTGATTGTAATCAAACATGATGTGCCGAAAATCACCAAGAGAGTTTGCTATGTCGGTGAATAGACCTCTGTCATCTTTTTCGACGCCAAAACCGTGGGAGTAGAGGATAATTTTTGTGACGGACATACGTTTATTGTATCAGGCGGGAAAGTGAAAGGACATTACTGCGCTCCTTCACCTGGTGGTAAAGGGCTAAAAGTTCAAGCCTCGGTGCTACAATATATTCATGCGACCTGAAACTATACTTTCACGGATACGGTATGCTACTCTCTCGACTGTTGACGAGAATGGTCGGGCGTGGGCTGCGCCCGTGTGGTATGCTTTTGAAAAGACGGATGACATTATTCTCTATTGGTGGTCGTCGGTTGATTCTCAGCATTCACGCAATATAGCGCGAAGTAGTGATGTCTATATCACAATCTTTGATTCCACTGCTCCTGAGGGCGACGGACTAGGATTGTATATACGAGCCGTGGCTGAGCAAATTCCAGACGACAAGCTTGATGCGGCCATCGAATGCTATAACGCGACAACACAGCAGTTCAAGCTTAATCATGAGAATACTACGGGCACTGCGCCTACTCGGCTATACCGGGCACGGGCTGTCACCATTCAAGTTAATGATGGTAGAGAAAGTGACGGGTTCTATCAAGATATTCGTCGAGATATACTATAAGTATAGTATGAACAGAAATATAAAACCTCAGCCAGACACGAGATCGTCGTTTGAGTTTCGGAATGAAACTATCTATGTTGATTGGTATGATATCCAGGAGGTCAGCGAGTTACCGGATGTAGCATGGCAACAAGTGTATGCTGTCGGCAATGTTAATGGCAAAGTCCCAATAGTCCACTATGCAGATAGCAAAGTGCGTAATTTACCAGGTGGTCAGTTTGATGAACCGGGCGATACCGTGGAACGAGTGTTAGAGCGTGAGATGAGGGAAGAACTCAATATGCGTGTGCTGTCGTGGCGCCCAATTGGTTATCAGTTCCTTAGCAATCAAAAATATGGCAATGTATACCAACTACGCGTTTATGCAGAGCTAGAGCCATTGGGTGAGTTTGTGAATGATCCAGGTGGCGGGGTGATTGGTTACTCTCTCGTGCCAATTGAAGAACTTAACGCATGCATTCAATATGGTGATGTAGGCGAGCGGATAGTTGGTCTCGCAAGAGATTTCTATAGCTAAAAGTTCTAGAGGTATGACCTGGACGAAAGGACAGCGCTGCACTTTTCCGCTTGCTTGTAAAAATATGTAAACACATTTTTACTACACGGCGCTTCACCAAACCTTCGACTATTTTTGCATGCGCAAAAAGTCGAAGGGTTGAATCTCAGCCGCAAAATCAAGAAAAAACCTGCCCAGAAGGACAGGTTTTTTCTTGGTCGGGGTGAAAGGACTCAAACCTTCGACCTCTCGGTCCCAAACCGAGCGCGCTATCAACTGCGCCACACCCCGGTTGGTGGTACCACTGCGGGTACTTAGGAGATTATACACTAGTGACGAGGGTTTTTCTAGTGGCAATTGCCCTCAGGGTGCGGTATAAATAGGAGTAGTGAAAAATACCGTTATCGACGCCATCGAAAAATACTGGATTCTTATCGCAGCCTTCGCGGGTCTAGTGGCCGCAGGCCTGGCACTACTATTATCGATAGGACAGTCGATCTGGTTTGATGAAGGCTATTCTATCTTGCTTGCAAAACAGTCTGTTGGTGAACTACTGTCACTGACGGCCGTCGATGCGCACCCGCCTTTTTACTATTTACTCCTAAAGGCATGGGGTGAGTTATTTGGATTTACTGAAGTTGCCTTGCGTTCACTGAGCGCTGTGATGTTAGGCGGTGCGGTAACGACAATGCTCCTCCTCGTTCGTCGGTTATTTGGTGTTCGGGTTGCATTAGTGTCGCTCCCCATACTAGTTCTCGCTCCGTTTGCGTTACGATATGGATACGAGGTACGGATGTATGCGCTCGCCTCACTGATTGGTGTCGGTGCAACCTATGTGTTGATTCGGGCCCGTGAGAGTACTAGCAAATGGTGGTGGGCAGCGTATGCAGCGCTGGTGGCATTGGGAATGTACACACTGTATATGACGCTCGCGATATGGGTGGCGCATGTTGCGTGGCTTGTCTGGGTATCGATTCGAGATAAAAAGCAACGTCCTATTTGGCGATGGAAATGGCCGTATGCGTTTGCGGGTGCTGTGGTGCTGTTTGTTCCTTATATCCCAACGTTCTTCTACCAATTAAAACACTCGGCGCTACCGGGGATCGGCAGTGAGGTGACGCTCACATCTGTTGTTGATATGACAACGATGACACTTGCTTATACACCACAATGGGGTGTTGGGGGGTGGTTATCGTTGGCGCTGGCTGGTCTTATTATTCTCCTAATCGGTATTGCCTTACGCGTGTATCACAAATTGTCCACCAAGCAGAAACCTTCGTTTGTACTACTTTTCTGCATGGTCATTGTTCCGGTGCTCTTTTTTGCAGTCAGCTCGTTGCCGCCACGTCCACCCGTCTATGTTATTCGTTACATTGCGCACGTCGTCTTGTTTAGTTACGCATTTATTGGTGTTAGCATTGGACTCTACTGGACCTTGGTAAAAAGGCGTCGGTATAGTGCTCCTCTCATGCTAGGTGCAGTCGTGATTATACTCAGTCTCGGCGTCTCATCGTTGGCGCGTACTGGTAACTTTAATTTTGAACGAATGCAGGATCCCCGAACGGCTGAACTCCGAAATACGGTTCAGTGTGCGGATGACACGGTTGTCGTTGCGGATGATCCATATACCTACATCGATAGTGTCTTTTATTATGATGGTTGTGATCTGCGGTTTTATGCCAAAGAAAACGTTGCGAGGGCGGGTGGCTATGCAATGCTTCATGACTCTGCTGTGCGCATAGATGCAGCGGACTCTTTAGGGAAAGAGCGAATTGTTCACTTGCGTTGGGATGGACAGAAACCTCAGTTTGTCCCGAGTGTGAAATATACACTGGTCGAGACAATTACTCTCGACAAACAGGTTGTTGATACCTATCGTCTCACCTCGGAATAACTTTAAACAGAAATCTCTTACGCACGGCTACGTAAATCAGGCCGAAGATGAGCACGGTCCCAATGACATTGATAATGAAGTTTGTTGCATATTCCGGTGGAAGAATGAGGTGGGCGAAGAATAGAATGACAGCGTGTAGAATATACACATATAAAGAATTATGTCCGAACGGGAGTAGTATCCAGCCGGCATATTTTTTGATTTGTTTCTCAAAACGAGAGAAGACGTAAAACCCTAAAATAAACCAGAGACCAAAGAGGATGAGGCGCATCACTGGTAGCTCCTCCTTGATAAAATACGGTAGTAGAGAGCTGTACCACTGGCTCACTTCGACGGGTAAAATGCCAAGCATGCGTAGTATTGCAATAATACAGTCGATTGCGAGGCTAATAATAGCCGTCGCAAGAAGTGGGACAAGGATATAGCTGCGTGCGCGTTGACCGATTGATGTCCACCAACGGGTAAGATTTTCCCAATGATAGCCAATCGTCATACCTCCAAAGAAAATGAGTTGCCATGAGAAAATCATCAAGATCTCCGGGTGATGGTCTGTGTGCTCAAATACGGCCGGAAAAAGCGACCACATGCCAATACTTGCAGCCAATAATACGTACCACCATCCTTTGCGTAGTAGCCAGAGAGCAAGAGGGCTCATAAGGAGGAAGATTGCGTAGAGACGCAAAAAATCGGCCCAACCATAAAGATAGCGAAAGCTCAATATGCCCATAATAACCTCGTTTAATGGTTGGTCAATCGGCCGGATGCCCGCTTTTAGTCCTGGGTTATCCATAAAGAACCACCAGCCAATCAGGGTAAATAGGAGCGCCAGAACGACACTGACGACATATAAAAGAACACCACGCTTAACCAGTAACATGGCGGCCTCGCGGAAGGGTCGCGAGCGTAATTTGGCGCCACGCACGATACCCAGTACAATGCCCGATATGATAAAAAATCCTTCTGCCGCCGAGACTAGTAACGATCCGCGGAATGCTACCCAATCCAGCCCATTTGGATACCACTGAAGATGGTTCAGGATAATCGAGACCATAAAATAACCACGCAAGAGGTCAAACGTGGCAATACGAGTCGATTTTTTCTGGACTTTTTCGGGCATTCTGGGTTCCATTATACATATCGACCTGAGGACGAGCTGAGCCTGTGGGAGAGCCTAATCAGTCTGAAATGGTATACTGGATGTATGAAACAATTATCTCCTTACCCCGCAATTCCCTTCTCACTCACGGACGAAAAAGGCGTTTCCCATTCACTCGCTGACTATGCTGGTAAATGGGTGGTGCTTTATTTTTATCCAAAGGACGATACCCCGGGGTGTACGGTCGAAGCATGCGCAATGCGTGATGCTCGGGACGATTTGACGGCGTTAGGCGCGGAAGTAATCGGTATTTCAAAGGATGACGCTGCTGCGCATGATAGATTCAAGGCAAAATATAATCTCGATTTTATATTGCTTAGTGACCCAGAGGCCAAGGTGATCGCCGAATATGGCGCATGGGGCAAAAAACAATTTGGCAGGGAAGGCATCTTGCGAAAAACCTTCATCATTAATCCCGAAGGCCAAGTCGTCAAGGTGTATGGCCGCGTGACGCCTCTTGGTCATGGTGACCAGGTGGTTGCAGAGTTACGTAAATTACAAAGCGCCTCGTAAAGCCCCTAGGCTAGCGGGGACGTTTGAGGGCAACTGCGCGGGCCTGATCGGCCAAGCTATCATCAAGCGATTGCCTGACAGTCTCGCCATATTTCTTGGCTACTGCTTGCTGGATAAGATAATCGGCAATCGCGGGGTTCTTCGGCAGTAACGAACCGTGGAGGTAACTACCGATAACATGACGATACAAGGCTCCTTCGTCACCATCTTCGGTATTATTGCCAGCGCCGAGAACAACGGTTGCCAGGGGTGTTGCATGTGCACCTAAGAAGGTTTGGCCACTATGGTTTTCGTACCCGACAATGTCTCCGAACAGTTTGCTGGTCGTGTGAATGTTACCAGTCAAGCGCTCTTGCTTGCCGTAGGTGGTAAGGTCAAAGATGCCGATACCAGGGATACGCACGCCCTCGGCTGTCTCAAAGAAGTGACCGAACAACTGGTAAAGGCCACAGATCATGAGCATGGGCGTGTCAGCGTCGGCTAGTTCGTGCAGGCGAGGGCCAATCCGCAAGAGGTCGTCCTGGATTTTACTTTGTCCGCTATCCTGTCCGCCACCACCAATGATAATATCTACTTCGTCAGGGAAAGCATCGCCAGGATTATAGGTCGTAACGATTGGTTGGTAGCCGTATCGCTCAAGGCGTCTACTGAGGACAAGGAGGTTGCCGGTATCCCCATAGATATTCATATCTCTGGGGTAGAGCTGGAGGATGTGAATTGGTCTTGGTGGTTGTGAGGTCATGCGTCGATTCCTTTGACGGGAGTAATCAGGTTGATGTCGCGACGGAGCGCCAACATGGCGGTGTAGGTGCAGTAAATACGTTTTGGTTGATCGGGGTGAGTGGTAATAAATAGGGTGAGAGCTTCTTTGAGATTAGGAACGACCGTCGCAAAAGGGACGGTATCATAGTCAAGCCGCAAGGCCATATCATAGGCGCGGATACCGCTGACCATCGCAACACCATGGTCTTTGAGGCTGTCAAAAGATACGTCCCATAGCCAGCTCATATCTCGCCCATCGGCGTAATTGTCGTTAATCGCGATCATTGAGGCATATCCTTCGGGGGAGAAGGATGACAACCCGAGGCGAAATCCACTAGGGTTCTTGACGAGGACAAGTTCTAGCGGCTGCCCATGTACCTGAATAACCTCTCCTCGCCCAAAGGCGGGAGTGATGCCAGCGAGAGTGGTCATTAATTTTGGGGTATCAACCTCTTCACCAAGAATATTGCGCACTGTGGCGAGGGCCGCCGCCGCATTAAAAATGTTGTAGATACCTGAGAGTCTCAGCGAAGTCGTGTACGGCCGATTGTCGATCAGGAAGGTCGCATCTTTATTTGAGAATGTCTCAAGTGTCACATCGGCTGGTAGGTCGGATGCGATAATCTCGGATTGATCGTGGAGGTTATCGTCACTAGGAAATTGGCGTAGTAGCCGAGGGGCAAGGCCAAAGTATCGCACAGAAACCTTATCATCGACCAGCTGGGCGATACGTGTAATACGTGGATCTTCGCGGTTGAGAGTGACGCTATGGGTGGTATGTTCGGCGATCGTCGCCAGTAGCTTGGCGGTCGTATCAATCTCGCCAAAGCGATCCAATTGGTCGCGGAGCACATTTAAGAGAAGGGTGTGTCGGGGTTTGATTGATCGGACAAAATGGACGGCGTGTGCCTCGTCTAACTCTAGCACGGCAATGTCTGCCGCTAGCTTGCCGCTGATTGTGATGTCACCCAGTAAGGCTGCGGCAACACCACGGCTAAAATTACTGCCAGTGCGGTTGGTAAAGACACGTAGTCCTTGGCCCTCTAATAGTTCGACGATCATTTTAGTCGTCGTCGTCTTGCCGTTACTGCCACTAATAAGAACGACGCCATGGGGAAGTTTCCCTAAGGTGCGCTTGACAAAAGAAGGGTCGATTTTCTCGACAAAGAGGCCAGGAAGGGCTGATCCGCTCCCGCCGCGCAACCGCGCCAAGCGCCGGACTGTTTTGCCAAGAATGATTGAGAATGGTCGCGCCATATAATCTAATATATCATGCTACAATATAGATATGTTTATCGTGGGTCTTCTCGGATGGTGGTATGGCGCCGGCTGGCGCAATCGCCTGCGTATGATCGCCGAACGCTTGGCGCGGGCCTATGACTTCTTTTCACTAGACCTTCTACTAAAGACATTGTTTGCACCGTTTCGACAGATCTCTGCTGGACAAGTAAGAGGGAGCTTGTCGGTGCAATTGAGGGCCTTCTTTGACCGACTGCTGTCGCGGTGTATCGGGGCGATTGTCCGAATAATTATGTTGATTGTTGGGGCAGTATGGACAACAACACTGGCGATTATAGGGTTGATTGAGGGGATTTTGTGGCTGTTTGTTCCGATCTTGCCGATTATTGGGGCAGTAATGTTCGCTATAGGATGGGTACCGCATGCAGGAATTTAATTATTCTCATCCGCGTGCCGAAAAGGCTCGTATTAATGCCTCGCTGACATTACTGTGGCGGACGGTTTTGGTAATTGCTGCCTTCGGGCTCACAATGGCAGGCATCGCATTCTTTATTCTAGGCAATCCCCTTGGGTGGTTGTGCCTTGGGTTTGCCGGTATCCCAGTGATGGTGCTAGAGTGGCGTCGTGGTGAATTAAAAGATATCCCAGTCGGTCCATCAGAGAATCTGGCAGACCAGCTGAGTTCTGACGTCTTGGGGTTATTGCCAGATAACCCTTCTCCGATTGTGATTGCCAAGGCAGCGTCAGCGGTGGCAGGAGGCCAGTTTATGGCAATCCGATTTGGCCTCACCGGCAATTTCTTTACCAACCTTCTAACAGACAACCCTGCTGATTCGGCTGCGGTATGGGCAGAGGCTCGTAAGATACGAGAAAAGACTGGCAGTGCGTCAATCACCAGCCCAATACTGGCTGTTGCCCTGGCGCGAACTATTCCAGGGTACGAAACGTTACTGGCACATATGAAACTAGATGATGCTGATCTTGAAACGGGCGTTCGGTGGTATGATCATCTCGGTCAATTAGTCCGCAAACACCAGGCGCCGCGTCGTACTGGTGGTATCGCCCGCGACTGGTCATTTGGCTATATTCCGTTGCTCGAGCGGTTTGGGCGTAATATTAGCGCTGAGATTGCTGGCGGCGGCTTGTTAACAGTTGACCTTGAAGCGCATCAACAGGCACTCGACAAAATGATTGATGTCTTTGGTGCTGGTGGCCGTCAGAATGCTGTCCTAGTTGGTCCCAATGGTGTAGGGAAGTCTACCCTTGTGTATGCACTGGCTGAACGGTTATTGGATGCTTCGTCAGGATTGCCGTCACACCTCAAGTTTCGTCAGGTTTTTGTGTTGGATTCGGCGGCACTCATTGCGGCTGCGCCGGGACGGGGCGAACTAGAGAACCTCATCATGGGAATTCTTAGTGAGGCCTATAATGCCAAGAATATTATTTTGTGTCTTGATGATGCCCAATTGTTTTTCGAGGAAGGCATTGGTTCGGTTGACCTTGCAAATGTCTTGCAGCCTATTCTTGAGGCTGGACGCCTGCGCATGGTCCTTACGATGGACGAACAGCGCCTATTGCAAATCGCACAGCGTAACCCATCATTGTATAATGCGCTTAACCGCGTCAATGTGCCACCGACCAATCGTGACGAGACACTACTGGTGATGCAGGATAAGTTAATTATTACCGAGCATCAACGCGGGGTGATCTATACCTATCATGCGTTGCTAGAGGCCTACAGTCTCAGTGAACGATACATGCATGATATTGCCATGCCGGGTCGGGCCTTCAAATTGTTAGAGTCATCGGCAGGTTACGCAACCGGAGGGTTGGTGACGGCCGAGTCAGTTCAGCGTGGTATTGAAGAGACAGTTGGTGTCAAGGTTGGGGTGGCAACTGCCGATGATGAACGTGAGACATTGTTGAACCTGGAAGACCTGATCCATAAACGCATGATTAATCAGACGCGGGCCGTCCGCGTGGTGAGCGATGCACTTCGGCGTGCTCGTGCTGGGGTGCGTAACCAGGATCGCCCTATTGGTACGTTCCTATTCTTGGGGCCGACTGGTGTTGGTAAGACGGAATTGTCAAAAGCCTTAGCGGATGTTTATTTTGGTGGTGAAGGTAGAATGATCCGTCTTGACCTTAATGAGTATGTGCGTGCCGATGACGTGACGCGGCTAATTGCCGATGGTGCCGATGATCCCAATAGTCTGACTGCCCAGGCGATGAAGCAGCCGTTCAGTGTCGTTTTGTTGGATGAAATCGAGAAAGCCCACCCACAGGTACTGACAACATTGCTGCAATTGCTTGACGAAGGAATTTTGCGTGATGTTAAAAACCGTGAGATTAGTTTTCGTGATGCGATCGTCATTGCAACCAGTAACGCAGGTGCTGATCGCATCCGTGAGTATATTGATCGCGGATACAAGTTGGAACAATTCGAAGAGCAGATTACCAACGAACTAATCAGCAGTGGCGCCTTCAAGCCGGAGTTTCTGAACCGTTTTGACGAGATTGTCGTCTTCCGTCCATTAACCAAGCCAGAGTTGTTGCAGGTAATCGATCTGATTTTGGCGGGTATTAATAAAACATTGGCTGCGCAAAAAGTCGTCGTTGCGGTTGATGACGACGCCAAGTCGTTCCTAGTTGATCGAGGTTATGATCCGCGTCTTGGTGCGCGTCCGATGCGGCGGGTGGTCCAGCGTACGGTCGAGAATACGGTTGCTAAACTGATGCTGGCAGGCTCGGCGCTGCCTGGGCAGACGATCTCACTGTCACTTGAGGATGTCCAAAATGTATTCGCAAGTGAAGATGCCGCTCGCCAGATTATCGAACAGACCGAATAGAGGTTACTTACGCGCGTCAACGCCGATTGCTTGGCTGACGGATGTATAGCCATCGTCTTTGAGGAGTTGCACTAATTCATGGTTGATCTGTCCGATAATGCCTGGTCCTTGAAAAATCAGGCCGGTAACGAGCTCTACCAAACTGGCGCCAAGCTTAATCTTCGTGTAGGCTTCTTGCGCCGAAAACACACCACCAACGCCAATAATCGTCAGCCGGTCACCATACTTTTGATACGTTTTTTTAATCATTTCATTGCCTGGCTGATAGGTCGGGCGGCCACTAATACCACCAAGGACAGTATCGGGAAGAAGATCTTTTAGGGTGATGGTTGACCGGTCTTTGACCAGGTTAGCGATGGTGACACCTTGAACATTATGCGTGACGGCAACGCGTAGCAAACTATTTAGTTGTTCCCATGACAGTTGATTTGGCATTTTTAGGAATACTGGCATCGGCAATTTAACCGCATCAATGGCGACGAGTAATTTGTCTAACATCTTTGGTTCGGTAAATGGTTCACCACCGACTGTATTTGGACAAGACAGGTTGATGGTTACCATCGAGGCGACGCCGGATTGTTTTACTTTCGTTAGACCATCGATACAGTCAGCAATCATTTTTGATTCAGTATCGATATGAGGGAGGTGTGACGGTGCCACCGAAACATTCAAAGGGAAGTCGCCACGGACCTGTGTCGGTATCGTTTGCAGGCGCGACAAGATGGCATCGGCGCCATCATTTGGCAGGCCAGCATGAACAACCAGACCACCAGTTTTTGGCAGGCGATAAAACCACGGTCGAGTGTTGCCAGGACTGGCAAGATTGGTGATAGTCCCCCCTTCCATCAGTCCGCAACCGATTGATCGCAACATGGGCAACATTTCAATATTCTTGTCGAACCCTGCCGATATGCCAATAGGATTGTGGAATGTAATGTCATGGATAGTTTGAGACAAGACAGCGTCATTCTTGTAGGCGAATGTCATCGAGATAGCGCCCTGAAAGATTCGTGGGCGTTGCACGACTCTACTAAAAGCCAGCATGCCATTATGCACCTTGTCGGGCTGCAAACGAAACAAGACTGGCTTGGCAGCATGGTGATAAACAAAACGGCTGGCGTAACTAATAGGTGTAATCATGGAAAATAAGACCTTGGTACCCCGGGTTGGAATCGAACCAACGGCCAAAAGCTTAGAAGTCTCTTGCTCTATCCACTGAGCTACCGGGGCGTATCCGTCCCAGGTAGCTTATATACAGTGGATAGAGCTTCTTGCGATCAATATTCTCGCTGAGGGCTCCCCACTGAGCTACCGGGGCGTATATCTTTCATTATAACAACTTTGCAAATAAAAAAGAGTGAACAATGCACTCTTTCTTATCTTGGGGCGAACTATGGGGATCGAACCCACGACCTTCGGAACCACAACCCGACGCTCTAACCAACTGAGCTAAGTTCGCCATGAACAGAGATTATTGTAACAGATAGGGGCTAGTATTTTCAATACCGCTAGGTTCTGGTATACTCTATGAAGTGCGCGGGTGTCGTATAGTGGCTAATATACCTGCCTTCCAAGCAAGTGACGAGAGTTCGATTCTCTCCACCCGCACCAAAGAAATATCCTCAGTCTTCTGGGGATATTTCTTTGTTCTGTCTGCTATGATGAGAATATGACAAAATACCGATTTACAGCTGATGAGGCTGACAAATTCAATAAACATGGCATTGACTTAACGGTATACCACGAGGGTGTCCCGCAGGCGAATGTGGTGCATGTTTCGGTCGAAGAAGGACACTTTCAAGAATTTTCCAGTAAGAGCTACTACACGTACTATATTTATGAGGGAAGTGGACTATTTGTACTCAATGATGAGACGGTCAGGGCTAATGTTACCGATCTAATCGTCATTCCGCCGGGTACACGCATTCATTATTTTGGTAATATGAAGATGGTATTAACTGTAGCACCTGCTTTTCGTGAAGAGGATGAGACGCATATTCGTTTTATCGAAAAGTCAGAAAACCCGCTTCGTTAGATACGCCATAATAAAATAAGCCCCTCTTAGCCTATCAGGCAAAATAGCCATGCTATTGTAAAATAAACATAAGTATGCTATAATATACTTATATGACCAATCGACTTCCCGTGATTATAGCCGCCATGAATGAAGAGCAGCATATTGGCCGAGCCCTTCAAGGTCTCGACGCCGCTACGACAGATCCCTATGTCATCACCAATGGTTCCACTGATCGGACAGCCGAGATCGCACGAAGTTATGGCGCCCGTGTTGATGACTTGTCTGAACCAGGCAAGTTGCCGGCTATTCAGCATGGTATGCGACAGCTGGGTCGCCAGGGGCTTGGCCCGGTGTTATTTATGGACGCGGACAGCTTTCCTCGTAGGCCTAAGCGATGGGCGCCAGAGATGGCACGCTACTTGACCAACCCCGAACGGCCGTCACTAGTAGCGGGGACGCTTGTATTTAATGAGGGTAATCTGGTTTCGGCGGCGCTCCGTACCATTAAGGAAGGACGACGTACACGACAAATTCTTGCCGAAGATCAGCCACCTATTAAGGCTGTGTATGGTGCAAACATGGGGTTGCGCCTCAATCATCCAGAGCTTTTGGATGAAATGTTAGAGCTACCGCATGTCTGGCCTGGTGAAGATAGATATGTGGCTCATAAGGTGGTCGAGTGGGGCGGGGATGTGTCGGTCACAACCAGTCCCGATGCCCGGATGGTGACCAGCGCACGGTATCATACTTCATTGCTGCGTAGGATTTTAAAGGGTAAAAAAGTGGTTAGTCAAGAGTCTCACCAAGGGTATACACATCGAGCCTCTCCCATGGTGACTCATGAGTTTATCGATGGCGAGCTTCGTCAGCTTGATGACAAGTAAACACAGGTAGCTTGGGGTCTGGACCCCGGGTTCCGTTCGATTTGCCTGGACAGCCAAAGAGGATTGACAAAACCATAACCAATATGGTATATTAGTAGTATAACCATATAAAATAAATAGTGACTACTATGATTGACCTGAGTAAATACACTGGCGAAGATAAATCAGAAATTTTCCACACTAGTGGTCATGCTCGTCTTGCTAGGGGTGATCAAATTGGTTCGGCTGGTACGCAGTCGTTCCAGCAACGACTCGATCTGGCCGCGAGTAATCGAACCGTGGCTGATTATAAGAAATCCGTATTAGGTGCACGTCGTGGTATTGCCCGGGCTAAGAAGGCGACTCCAGAATCAACTCACTTAAAGAGAACAGGCGACGATACAAACGGAAACGAGACGCCAGGATTTTCTCGACAGGCATTTAACGCGGGCGAACAACCTTCGTCGCCTTCAGCTAAACCCTCTACTGGTTTTAGAGAACCGCCAAGTCGCGGCTATAATCCGTACGCCTAGGTTTTAGATGTCGCGAATCGTTTCGATCTCAGCTCCAATGTTGTTGAGACGATTTGCGAGATCCTCGTAGCCACGATTAATCGAATAAACATCACGCAAGATAGACTTACCTGGTGCTGCGAGCATCGCAAGTAAGATAACGACTGATGGTCGTAGAGCAGGTGGCGCGACAACATCAGCTGCTTTCCATTTGGTTGGGCCGGTGATAAACACACGATGCGGGTCAACTAGTTCGATATTACCGTTTAATTTTGTGAGCTCTGTAAAGTAAATAGCACGGTTTTCGTATGACCAGTCGTGCACCAGGGTGCGACCCTTGGCGGCAGTAGCAATCAAGCCTAGGAAAGGCAGGTTATCCATATTGACACCGGGAAACGGCATACTATGTAGCTTATCCTTGGGCGCACGTAGATGAGACGGATACACCGTAACATCAACAAGACGTGTCGCACCGTTATTTGCCCAGTATTCCTCGGTAAGGCTGACATTTAGGCCCATGCCGCGTAGGATTGCCAGTTCAATTTCGGTAAATTCAATAGGGACGCGAGTGATGGTTAACTCTGACTTGGTGACAACGGCCGCGGCTATGAGGCTCATTGCTTCAATTGGGTCCTCGCTAGGGTAATATTCGACATCACGATTGATACTGCGCACGCCCGTAATCTTTAGTGTGGTTGTACCGATTCCTTCGATCGTGACGCCCAGTTTTTGCAAGAAAAAGCAAACATCCTGCACCATATAGTTCGGGCTGGCATTACGAATAACGGTGGTGCCATCGTGGAGGGCGGCCGCCATGATGACATTTTCGGTGACAGTGTCGCCGCGTTCGGTGAGGAGAATTGCCTGGTCGGGAGATATTTCATTGACGGTTGCATGATAGTAGTCGGTGCCTTCGCGTGCCTCAACACTCATGCCAAAGGCGCTCAGGCCTGCCAGGTGAGGCTCAACGGTGCGGGTACCAAGATTACAGCCACCGGCAAACGGCAGTTTGAAATCATCATATTGATGCAGCAATGGTCCGAGTAACATAATGACCGTGCGCGTACGTTTGGCGGCAGTGACATCCATGTTTTCTAGATCTAGGCGTTTTGGTGGGATAATCTCGAGGTCATTATGCTTGTTTAACCAGCGGGTCTTCACCCCGATACTCTCAAACACTTCGAGGATACGATTGACTTCTTCAATGCGGGCGACATGGCGTAACGTCGTCTTGCCACGATTGAGCAGTGAGGCGCATAATAAGCCAACTGCAGCATTCTTGCTGGTTTTGACGCTGATGCTGCCAGACATTTTTTTGCCGCCAGTGACTTTGAAATTGATTTTGTTTGAATTCCCGAGGGTCAGAATGTTAGTAGACAATACGTCGCTGATGCGCGCTACCATCTCAAGACTGATATTTTGACCACCCTTTTCGATACGGTTAATGGCACTTTGTGAAGTGCCGAGGAGTTCGGCTAGCTGGGCTTGGGTCATTCCTTTTGCCTGACGGGTATCTTGAATGAGGGCACCAATCTTTTGCTTGTAAGATTCAATACTCATACTCAGTATTATATCACATATGGTATATGATAAAAAGTGATATAATAAGGGAAAAGGGGAGAAAAATATGAAAGATACGCAAATTGCCGACCTTATAGAGGCTGAAAAACAGCGCCAAAAGGATGTTATCGAACTGATTCCTAGTGAAAATTATGTCAGTGATGATGTGTTGACAGCACTCGGAAGTGTTTTCACGAACAAATATTCTGAAGGCTACCCAAAACGTCGTTATTATGGCGGGCAGGTCAACACCGATCAGGTAGAGCAATTGGCGATCGACCGCGCAAAACAATTGTTTGGGGCCGATCATGCCAACGTTCAGCCGCATAGTGGTGCACAGGCAAATGAAGCGGTGTATTACGCGTGGCTACAGCCGGGCGATACAGTACTGGCGATGGACCTGGCACATGGTGGTCATTTGACGCATGGTGCCCCCGTGACACGTAGTGCCAATATTTATAACTTTATTCGCTACGGTATCAAGGATGTCGAAACGGGTGAGCTTGACTATGATGAATTACGCCGATTGGCCCTTGAGCATAAGCCAAAGATCATCATCGCTGGTTTTAGCGCTTATCCGCGCGAGCTGGATTATGCCAAGTTTGCCGAGATTGGTAATGAAGTTGGTGCTCTCTTGATGGCTGACATGGCACATATCGCCGGACTGATCGCAGGTGGTGTGGCGAAAAATCCATTTGATTATGGATTTCACGTTATCACCAGTACGACCCACAAGACGTTGCGTGGTCCTCGCGGCGGACTCATTCTCAGTAAAGGTAAAGTGGGCAATCCACTGAAGGCACCAGAGAAGACGCTTGAGAACATTCCAACTTTGATTGACCGGGCGGTCTTTCCGGGGACACAGGGTGGTCCGCATATGCACGTGATTGCCGCCAAGGCCGTGTCGTTTTACGAGGCCCTGCAGCCAGAGTTTAAGGAGTATGCCGCCCAGATTGTGAAGAACGCGGCTGCACTGGCAGACGAATTACAGAAGGGTGGTTTGAAACTCATTTCTGGAGGTACGAGCAATCACCTTATTTTAGCCGATGTCTACGGGAGCTTTGGTATTGATGGCAAGGAGGCGCAGGAGCGATTAGAAGCAGCAGGTATGACGGCAAATGCCAATAGTATTCCTAATGATACGCTGCCACCCTATCGTCCTAGCGGTCTTCGTATGGGTACCCCAGCAATCACGACACGTGGCGCTAAAGAGGCTGATATGGCAGCGATTGCCCAGCGTATTTTAGCGGCCATACGCGGATAAAAGCCACACGTATATTTAAAAGCTCGGAACAATTCCGAGCTTTTAAATAGTTTTATAGAGCAATCTTATGAGTTTGGTATTGCATTTGTTGCGGCAGCACCACCGGTATTGCCTACAGTAACACTTTTTGCAGCTGACCCACTAAAATCCTTGTAGTAAATCGTAAAGCCGGCAATTGGTGAGCCATGAGGTACAACTGCGACGGTCTTTGGATCTGTCTGGGCCTGAACATTGGTTGCGGCATCAGCAGAAGTTGTTGTCAAGAATGTGATATCGCTTGGGAGCTTTGCTAGTGCTTGAGTTCCGCCACTAACAAATAGTGCCTTAGTTGTTGGGTAGCCACTGTTTGAAGCGTTATAACCCTCTGCTGCATCACGTACTGATGCGGCGGCTGACTGCGCAGCCGATGAGCGAGCATTGTTTTGAATGCCGGTATAAGCGACGATACTGATAGCCGCAAGAATAGCGATAACAACGATAACGATCAATAGCTCGACAATCGTGAAACCTTTTTGACTTTTTGTTCGAAGATTCATAATTATGAATGCCCCCTAATTTATGAAATTACTTTAGTATATATGCAGTATATCGTAACAAGGTTATGTTTGGCAAGGATTTTATGGCACTGGTGTACTGTATTCGGTCAGGGCACCAATACGACTGATGCGCAAGGCGCCTGTATAGTCTGCTGTTTTTCCGGCGACAGTCCGCGTGGCAGTGAGGGTGACGAGGACAGTATTGGTCGTACTTAGAGCTGCTTGGCGTTGCGCATTTGTATCGGTGGCAAGACTGGCGGCAGTAATAGGGGTAGGGTCATCGGAAGAAACAAAGTATTCTACATTAAAGCCAGCGGCGTCAACATTATCGAGTAATTTGGTATCGCGTGCCTGACACAAACCGCCCGTTACTCCTGGTGCGCAAGTCGGTTTCTGCCAAGGAGTTGTACTATCGCAGCCATCCGTTTGGTAATTACTAGGGAGCAACATGCGTCGCCAGAGAGCATTATCTTTCACAAAGTAGATAATATTATACGTCATAAGCTGATTTTTATTGACAGACGGATGATTACAAGCGTAAGGCTCGTCCTTGAGAGTGATAAGATGTCGTTGATTCCAGTAAGGCTCGTCCGAGGTGGCAAAGCTGTTAATAATAAGCATAGTGCCATTCGTAGACGATGCATTTGTAAATGCTGCTGTTGCGTTGTCATAACCTTGTGGGGAAGAAATGGCGACGTTATTTGTTGCCAAAAAGGCGCCACTGGTGGTGACGTCGTACTCGATCGTATTGAGCGCCTCCTGCGTATCGTAGGCCAGCGAGTTGGTAGTTCGAGCAATTAAGGTTTCACCGGTAAGATAAATGAGTGCGCCAATAAACACGGCGATAGTTAACAAAACGATTGGGGCGACGATTAACATTTCGATCAGCGTAAAGCCTGATGTATGGCGGGTTGTTCGCTTATCGGGAAGCATACATCGCATGGACGACCTCCTGCGAATCCACTCCATAACGTACGGTGGACTGGACTTTTACTAGATTAGAAAGTCCCGCTTGTGGGCAAGAATAGGTCACTGTCACAACTACGTTTGTTAGGCCATCTGCAGTGACCGGGACATTGTTGACAGGTGTTGAGGCGGTACAAAGGGCAGGTGCATCGGCAATCTTTTTGTGGAGATATTCGTAGGCAATATTACTTGCACGGGTGCGTTGTCGTACTTCGCCACTATCTTGAATGATGGCGTTATACATCTGGTGACTGGCGGCGAGAAAAACAGCTGCAACGAATAATGTAATGAGGAGTTCGACTGCTGAGAATCCCGCTTGGGTGGCATAACGACTCATTGATGCTTGCTCCGGATGACACAAATACCGCCAGGGCATTCAGCAGAAGCGTTCTCGAGAGCGTAATAAATCGAAAATCTGACACAGCGTTCAACATAAAAAACACCTCGACAGAGAGCGCCAGATTGAGTGATCGGTTGATAGACATATTGTGAAGTAGTGGGTTGAGGTTCGACGCCGCTCGTCGTTTCACTATTGTTAGTGGCAGCGACGAAACTCCATGGGCTATCAACATCGACTCCCGGTGCGTGGAGTGATCCGTTACTGATCCGTGTGGTGATGTAGTTCTTGGTGTATTCAGGCTGTGGTGAGCTAGGCCAGACGTCGTATGTGCCGGGATAAGCTTTAGTAACTGTAGTATTGGGGTGTTCTGAAGGATACATGTTGGTATGCGATGTGTTATAAAATGACTCTAAGACGACAGAAATGTTGTCAGTATCGGTCCGACGTTCGGTGTCGCGTGCATTGCTTTGTGTGGAGCGGACGGTGATAATCGCCAGTGTTAATAGAATTGCCATGATAATCATGACGACGAGTAATTCTACAACCGTAAAACCATGTGATTTCATGTGTTTATAGCATAAGGTTTTTGGTGGTAATATGCAAGGTAGCTATGAGTAGAGCTCGAGTGGTTCTTGGACGATCTCGATCCTGAATTTGTCACGAACGGCCGTCGTGATCTCGTCGCGCGCCTCCGCAAGGTCGCCATAGCTGGTGGCGGATTCGTTAATTAATACCAGGGCGTTTTTGTCATGTACGCGCATTCCATGAAGCAACGATCCTTTGAGGCCGGATTTCTCGATCAGCCAGCCGGTAGGTATCTTGTAGCGGCCGTCTCCCATGTCATAGAAGGGCACATCAGGTTCGATTGTCTGGATGTCTGGTAATTGCCAGGATTCGATGATGGCGTTTTTAAAGAACGATCCAGTGTTTGGTCGCTCGACAGGGTCGGGGAGTTTATCTTTGCGAATTGCAGTGACGGCATCACGGATAATCTGGTGCGTATAAGTGGTGAAGTGGTGCTCGTCCAGGTATCGCTGGAGTCCTTCGTAAAATGGTGGAGTTGGCAAGTTTTTTGATAGTTTTAGCGTGATAGAGGTGATGATGTAGCGGCCTCTCTCTTCGTCGCGGAAAATACTGTTGCGGTAAGAGAAATGACAAGCGTCGTTGTCCAGTGTCACAAAAGTATCTTCGGTAGTGTCATAGGCCTCCAAGCTGATCAACGTGTCGGCGATTTCTTGGCCATAGGCGCCGACATTTTGTACTGGCGCAGCCCCGGCAGTACCCGGAATAGCCGACATAGCCTCGATACCGCCCAGGCGGTTATCAACGGCATATTTGACGACATCGTCCCAGGTCTCACCTGCGCCAATTTGTAGCGTTGTTGAGTAAAGATCATCGGCGACGACGGTGATGCCAGGAATGCGCATGCGTAGGACAATGCCGTTGTATCCTTCGTCCCTGACGATCGTGTTGCTGCCGCCGCCTAGGATCGCAACAGGTAGTGATTGGGAGATAGCGTTCTTATACAGGACGGGCACATCCTCAGGGGTGCGTATGTCCGCAATAAAACGTGCGTTGCCACCTAATTTCATCGTCGTGAAGTTTTTGAGAGGGATGTTGGTGTGAATCTCCGTCATGTCTCTAGTATAGCACCGGCACCCATACGCAAGAAAAAAGAGCCAGACAAGCTGACTCTATTTTCTTGGTACACCTCGTAGAACTGCATTGGCACGACCTCATAGCAGATATGTATAGGGTTAAAGACCTCATCACTAGACTACCTCTGTAAGTAGTTGTAGATATACATCCCCGTAGGGGATAGAACTACACTCTCTACTAACTCATCAGGGCTACCATGACAGGTCGAGTGCTTATCACTACATACCCTCACTTGCACTACGTATATTATACCACGATACACTCCTATACCCAAGCTACAGCAGCAGCTCTCCTAGCGATTCTTCACCCCTGTTAGGATGTAAGACTAGCGCAAAAGATGAGTATGAACCCATCTCACGCATTTGGACGCCATACAACTCCCTCTCAGAGCCTCTCAGGGGCATAAAACGGGCGCAATAACACTGGTAGATTGATTAGCTAGATAGGTGGGGAGTCCCCCCATGATACCTACGCAGTACACGCATGATAGTGCGTTGATTTCCATGAATAGATAGATAGTACCTCTCACCATGTAGCTGCATACCTACTACACTAACGCAGCAGCATCCTGACCACCTTGCCACTTCATAACAGGAGGTAAGAGTAAGATATGTACCACATAGAACATAATGATAGTGCCTGTCTCAAGCGGTGAATCTACAGCACCAGTTGCCACGCCTACTTAGTAGGAGGTATGATGAAAAAGTCTTATACCATATCAAAGCGAATCACCACCTAGTGGCGGATTTTACTTCATTAAAGGACACCGCGTAAGCAGTCCTGAGTAAAATCTAGCTGTGATATGGCATAAGACACCTCGCGGTGTCCTTTTTTGTTGACATCGTATCGTATTCAATTACCATTATCGCCATGACGAGAGGGAGAAGAGAGATGGGAAAACACGATGACAATTTAATGCTTAACACTTTCAGGGACTCATCGCCAGCAAATAATTCTATGGACGATATAGACCTGCTGCTTGAAGATATAGAAGATGTCAATAAACACTCAGAGCGTCAAGACAATCAGCACGACACGGAGCTGGAGCGAGGAGCATACCTTGATATGTGGGCAAGAGGCTTTAGTGCAAAGGGCACTACTTCACGCTCTGGATTCTGGGGTGCGTACATTATTCATATTGTAATTGCTTCATTCTTGTACTTTATTGATTTGACAACTTTTCTTGTGACTATATATCTAGTGGTATCTCTATTGCCAATCTTAGCTATGACAATGCGCAGACTAGAAGATGCTAAGCATTCTGCTTTGTGGGTACTTCTGCTTATTGTTCCCCCTCTTAGTATTATCACACTCGTCTTGTGTGCGATGCCCTCAAAATCTATAAAGCAGACAGGCAGCCAGCTCAGACGGCAGTCCGCTGTCTTGTACGATGACGAGCCAGCGGAGTTAGTCGGCAAGCAAATACGTATCGTCAAGAAATCACTCAAATACACATCACACCTTATGTTTCACCTGACTCCTAACCAAAACTCACGAGTAATAGCTGCGTTCACGACAGGATTGCTATCTCGTGCAATTCTTAACTTTACGGAGAGCCTTAGCCAAGACGGGCACCTCACAACTAAGCAGACGTATTATCTAAGTAGATATAGAAAGCTTTTAGTAGATAACGCTCTAGATCTAGATATAGTCGCCAAGAATCATATGCTCACGCTAAATGTCGGGCTATATAAAGAGGAGGAGATGACTCTCGATGACTTTCAGCAACAATATGATAATGCCGAAGAGGCAGTATTTCAGATAGCAGATGAAGTTATGGCTCGCGGTAAGACAGCTGTGGCGAAACAAATCGTGAGCATATGGCAAGAAGGTATGCACAATCTAACGATATCCAATCAAGACACGGCGGTGCTATCTCATGGAGCTAACTCTTTGCGTAGGCCAGAAAAGCCTGTATATGGCAGTAAGTCCACAGTAGGAGTGATCATATTGGTCATCATTATATCGATAGCCACACTTTGGGTTGTTACATCCATCAACAAAAACGCAGACGAAAAAGAAAGGCAAGCCCTGAGAAGTGCAGTAGCAGTAACTTGCAAGGCATCGATAGATAACAGAAAAGATGCCCTCTACGGCAGGGGGATGAGCAGCGCTGGAGTAAACTTCAATGAGACTAACGAAGAGAATCGCATCAAAATAGAGGCTCTGTCAAAAGATTCGGACAAAAAAGAGCCGTGTCTCAAGGCGGACAATCCGGAAAACGACTCCGTTGTAATCAAGGTATTCCTGAACTACACGAGCGATCAAGATATATCCGTAGTAGATTTGCTATCGACAGACGAAAGTCATCTGAACGAAAGAGGTAAAGTCATCTTTCTGGAGTCGCTAAGCTTTTCCTACGACACAGAGATTGAGCAGCGGAAGGAGGCACTCCGTAAGATAGAGGAGACATCCAGGCAATATGCGCCCCACCTCAGGGAGGCATTAAAAGATTATATGAGAGATGCAGAGGCACTTGAAGCTGAGGCAATAAATAAGTGAAGTACGAGTATCAAGGGCTTACGGTGAATAATCGTAGCGTACAGGGAGTAATAAGATAATGAACAACAATATCAAAGAAGCAGCAGGTGCGACAGTCGGAGCTGTATTGGCTATAGTACATGTAATAGCTTATTTGGCTGGTATCTGGGCAATCATCAACCTCATAGGCTCGGGATGGAGCATTATATCCGTAATACCTATATGGATCGTTCTGCCCGAACTCCTCATCGTCTTTGCGCTATTCAACCTATAACAGCACCTCTCAAGATTATCCTGTGCCGTGCTATAGTGAACATACTATGCCCAACATCCCTACCTACGTAGAAGACCTCGAAGCACTTGATCGTACGGCACAAACACTAGGACAGCTACTAGAGGAGTCTTCAGGGCTTAAACATGCCATAGATACAAGCCCTTCAAATGAAACCATACTAGAACGCCTCCGATTATGGAGCGCAGTCGTAGATGAGACTATAGCCGCCTGTGCTATGCGAGACATTCACATCGCTCTCTCAGAGGCGCTAGCACCCATTGACGGTACAGATATTATTGCAGGATTCCACGCAAGAAGACAGGCAGCAAAAGAAGTAAGAGACATCCTAAGAGACGAGAAGACACGCATAGGTGCAGCGATAGATAGGCACGAAAGATCTACGCAAAGCGCTACCTACGGAGAATACGAAGTAAAGCCGACTGGCGAAGTGCTATTAAACGGCACGGAGCTAGTTGGCTTGTCTACGCAGACGAAAAAACTTCTCGTACAGTTTCTAGAGAGCCGCACTCGATCACTAACCCTAGGGAGTATCAAGCGCAATCTATGGGGCGAGATAGATGGGACACATAAGTTAGACCAAGACGTGCATAAAGTGGTGAGTAAGTTGAATGGACTATTGCCTAAGATCAATAGAGAAAGACGCATACGGCTCGCCCTAAACTCAGACGAGAGCTATATGCTACACTCCGATTAGCCCCTGCTAGTCGGGCATCTCTACATTATCGCCAAAGTGGCGACTGTCAGGCGATTTCCACCTTTTATACTCCTTTCTATAACACTAAAAGAAAGGAGGTCTATATGACCATCAAAGAGGCTCGGAAGATTCTGGGCGCAACACAAGAGGACATCAGCGATGATGACCTAATAAAACTGCTTAACTTTATGGAACAGATAAGCGTACTGTTATTGCTTAATGTAAAAGTTCCAGAAAACCAGTAGGTATACTATAATGGAGTCAACTATGAAAGACCTCAAAAAGTATGCCTACGGCTACATCAGAGTATCTACCGAGGAGCAGGTAGATGGCGCATCGCTGACTAATCAACAGCAGGCTATTCTTCGCTATGCAACAGCCAATAACGTTGAAGTTGTTGGCTGGTACTCAGATGAGGGCGTATCTGCCTCTACAGCCAATCGAGAGAAGCTACAGGAGATGCTTACTGATATTCGCACACATCGAGGCGAGATAGACTACGTGATCGTCTACAACACAAGTCGTATATCAAGAGACCTTCAGTCGTTCTCTACGACGATTGCTCCCGCACTCCTAGGTAACGGTGTACTCCTCAGGTCAACGCAGGAGAATATAGACGAGACGCCGTACGGTAGGTTTATCCAAAATATATCCATCGCGTTCCATCAGCTCGACAACAACGTCAAGGCAGAGACCGTCAAAGATAACATGAAAACAGTAGCACGGCAGGGTTGGTGGCAATCTAAGGCTCCCTATGGATTTCTGCCCCTTAAAGTACCCTCAGGAGAGAAAGGCACAAAAGCACGCCTATCGCTCACTCCCGACACAGCAAACGATAGAGCCGAGAAGCTTACGAATGTTCTTAATAGGTTTAGTGTTGGCGATCTAACTGTTACGGGTCTCGTGGATTACGCAGGGGATATCAAGTTACAACCAGACAGTGATAGTGAAAGATTTTCATTCAATCAGATGAACCGCATACTACGCAACCCTTTATACGCTGGCTATGTCTGCGGCAAGCGACTGACAGATGACAAGATGATAAAGGCGCAATGGGATGGGCTCATCACAATGGAGACCTACGAGAAGAATCAGAGAATACTTGCTGGCAATAAGCCAGTCTACGAGCGCAAGGAAGAGAACGACTACCTATACCCACTTAAGGCGTTCTTGGTATGCTCTGGCTGCAAAAACAAGATCCGAGGCTCTGCACCGACGAATGGCTCTGGCAAAAGCTCTCCCCGATACCACTGTAGCGAATGTAAGGCTATGTCCTCCGTCAACATAGAGACTATGCACGAGAAGTTTCATGATCTTTTACAGACGATCACGCCGACAGAGGCAGGTATCAAGCTTTTCAAGGCAGTTATCCGCAATACGGCGCAGAAGAAATTGGCAGACGTCAATAGCGATCTAAAGGCTACGAGGGCAAAGCTAGCTGCAATAGATAAGGACATCCAGAAAGCCCTCCAGAAGCTCGTAGACGAAAAGATATCGCAGGAAGCCTACGACATATACGAAACAGGCAAGAATAAGGAGCGTATAAGCTACGATGAAGATATAGAGAGACTAGAAAAGGTGCAGCGCATCAGTGAAAGCACGATAGAGTACGTCTGTAACTTCATAATGACCCCAGCAAAGCTCTGGAGGGACGCAGACTACGAGTCGCGGATGCTATTTCAGAAGATCATCTACCCTGAGGGACTGGAATGGGACTGCAAGCAGAATGATTTTGGAACGGGCACTTTGAGTATCCTTTACAGATTGGCAGCAATCAAAAAGGACCCCGAAGAGTCCTCTGATTTACATTTGGTACACCCGGTACGATTCGAACGTACGACCCTTTGTTCCGAAGACAAATGCTCTAATCCACTGAGCTACGGGTGCTCAAATCTAGATATTAGTATACCACATATAAAGTAATAATCCCTCACAGAGGAGGGATTATTACTTTGGAGCGAATTTTTATCTTCGCTAGAACCTATTTTACCGCACCAGAGCCAAAAACACCACCCCTGTGGCAACCAACCGACAATCTGTGGAATACGCCGCGTGCCGAGCGTAAGCGAGGTAAGCAGGCGAAAAAGCAATAGCGATCTCCAGCCGCGCCGCCTAGCACGGCAAGCCGTGCTGCGCCCCACCAGAAAAACCCTTTGATTTTTTGAGATTTTCCCCCCCGCCGAATTTCTTTTTTAGTTGTAAAGGGTGTTTCTGGTGGTTCGCCCACCGCAAGCGGTGGAGGCGGCGTGGCTTTAGTCGGCAAAGCCGACGCGCTACGCGCCCTAGTCCTGCAAGTGTAACGACTAACGAGCAAGCAGCAAATAAACCGAAAGTATGAAATACACGCTATATCTGGTGTACTCACACCAGATATAGCGTAGCTTCGCTAGAAATATAAAGACGGCTAACGCCGCCTTTATGCCGTTGGCAGTCGCACATTGCCCACTAAAAGCCTAACCAAGCGCCCTCTGTGTCGTCTGGTAGGTTTTTATAATCTATAAACTTTTCGCAATCTTCCTTTTTTGCGCTTCGCTCAAAAATGAAATAGTCGCTTTTAATCTCTCCTGTTTTGCCGCGCTGAACGCGCGCCTCGCAAATCAGGTTTTTCTCGTATATTTCGGCTTCCTCGCGTAGTGCGCGAGCCTCTTTGTTTTGATAATGTTGATTAGTGTAGTAAAAGCCAGCGTAAACGCCGCCTGCTAACGCGGCGGCGATAAGCCCGACAAGTAAGTATTTGTTGATTGAAATATTATTTTTCATGGCTAGTATCTCGGCACAGGATTTACGCGACAGTCAAAATTGCCTTTGATGTCGTCTTGATATGCCCGATATGGTGAACTTGCCGACGAAAAGTCGCGCCAAGCGCTGCTTGGCATACCGCAGTAATGATAATAGGTGCTACCGAGTTTTATAATCATATACTCGTTGCCGCTGTCGTACCATGCGCCCTTAACGGTTGCGTCGGTTTTGTCTAGCGGTGTAAAGTTGCTTGCCGATACGTCCACTTTGTCATCACGGTATTTTACTTTTACATAGCCAGAGCCAGACGAAAAAAGAGAAAGTACAAAATCGCGCCGCCAATAAGTACGGCAAGTCCGATATACACCCATGAATAGTTTTCTTTGTGCTGTGTCATTTTGTTAGCGTCCTTTTTACTCTCCGAGAAACACAAAGGTAAATAATCCAGAGAATTGCAACAAATGTACCACCACTTGCGCTATTCGGCCCAAGCCCTGTTAGTTTAGTCAGTAAGTCTGCGTACCACATATAATCAATGAAAGCTATCACGACGGCAGATGACAGAAACGCGATACCAACCCAACGAGCAAGCCTCTTCCATTTTGCCAGTAGGACGATAAGCCATATTCCAGCGCCGACCATTACGACAGCCGCGAACGCAAGGAAACTGTAGTATGGACTTAATAGACCCGACGCGTACGCGTCGGCGGTATTCGGTAGGTTGTTTAGATTGATGATACTAAAAATAGCCGCGATAGCATAAGCCAGTGTTGAAATTGAAACACTAACAACAAAAAACGCCAGCCAGCCCTCAAGTCCTATAAGTTTTTTGCGGCGCTGTTGCTTGGTCATTATTTTCGGATTGGTAGCGTGCGCCTTTGTTAGTAATTGTGTTTTTAGTTTTTCGGCTCGCGCGTAGCTATCGCCGCGCATTTCAATCGCTTGGTTGATAAAGTCTAGCGCATCATCATCGTAACCGCTGAAATAGTGAACAAGCGCCTGTAGCTCGTAAAGTTTGTATCTTGCTTTCCCGATTTCCTCGCTGTATTGATATTTATCGGCGAGTGCATCAAGCCGCTTTTGGACTTGTGCGAGTAGCGCGGTGTCAAGATCGCCTGATGTTGCGTCTTTTAGATTTGCCTCAATGACTTTGACATGTCGCGTGTAGCTTTCGCGTGTTTCCGAGTGGGGTAGTTGCATTATTCTAAATCTCCCCAATCTCTTGATGTATTATCTTCTGATGATGTTTGCGCGCTGCGTCGTCTATTTATCATAATAATACCGACTACAAGACATGGTACAAATGCCAATAAACTAATGCTACCAAGTAGGAATAGTACGACATTTGCAATCGTCTGGAATACGGGCGTTTCACCATACAAATCGCTCTGCGCGTCTACTCCTTGCGCTATGCCTGCGCCCTCAGAAATGCTAGGCGTTGTTTCTGGCATTGAACTTGCAACGATAAAATTAACAATCGCGTACAAAATTACCGAGAGTATCAATCCAGCTATGGGCGCAACAATCAAAAATATCGGTAGTTTTAGGCTCTGTTTCTGCTTTGTCATTACTCTATCTCTCCCCAAGTTCGTTTATTATCTGTCGGCTCAATGTCTATCACTTCGTCATTAGCTGCGCCTGCGCTACTATTTGCAAGTGCATAGCCGACTATTCGTGAACCATACGTCAGTACGGCAGTAAATAGGAGTGTCCAGAAAATACCCCACTCGCCATTAAACATTGACGCGAGCATACCGATTGGCACAACGCCGATACCGCCCAAGAATAGACCGATAATCACGGCCAGCCATCCCCACAATGCCAACGTAACCGCTAGACCATAAATCCATGCAGACAAGCCGTAGACGTAGGACGAGATGTAGATGATTAAACCAACAACGCCGCGCGCTTTCGGTATGATCGCAACAAGCAATAAAGCAAGGTTGATAACAAAAAGTATGCCAGCAAGCCAGTTGATAAATGGTGCAATCTCAAATGCTACTTTTGCGCCGAGCGTAAAGAAAAGTATAGTCGCAATGATTATACCGACAAAAATCGCTATTCCTAGCAGAGTGCCGCCGATAGATTTTAGAGTGTCCATGTCTAATGCCTACTTTTTACGACCCCAGGCAGTATTCTGAACCGTTTTCAAGAAGTACCGTGATTGCATATGCGCGCGTTGAGGCTGCGCCGTCGCAATTTACACCTGCCTTGTATACGGCGGTGTCGGTGGTCGGCGTACCGCTTTCGGTTACGGTGGTAATTTGCGTAAGACTAGAAGTCGTAAGGTCGCTTGCACTTGGCAATTGTCCGCGATTTTCTGTCATAAATGACGTAACGTCCGTAGTGATAACGCTAACGTCGTTTCTACGTGCCATATCGCGTTGGCTTTGCTGCATACTAGGGAGTGCTGCCTGTACGAGCCAAACAATAAGCAGGCTTAACACGATACCAATACTACCCATAACAATGCCAGCGATTGCTTTTCCTCGTCCGTTTTTGATTGAAATTACACCAAAGACAATAGCAAGAATACCAAGCGTAATGCCGATATACCATACAAGAGATGTAACGATTGCTAAAATACCGAGAACGAGCGACGCAATCGCAAGCCCCTGACTGCCTGTCTGTTCCGTTTTGCTTGCTGATTTCATGTCGCTGTTCCTCTCTTTCTCTAAAATTAAAAACGACAACCATTCTAGGTTGTCTAGGCCAAACAACAAGAGCCAAGCTCCGTGTCTTTTCGAATGGTTGCCGCTTTTTAAGCTTGGCAACAGTCAAAAAGACTGCTCTCTTGTTGTTTTACCTAGACGCTTTCATTATACCGTAAATCAGTAATTTTTACCACGAGTGCGATAAAATATGAGCCGCCAAGTCGCTAAAGCGACAGCGAACCACCAGAAACACCCTTTACAACTAAAAAAGAAATTCGGCGGGGGGGAAAATCTCAAAAAATCAAAGGGTTTTTCTGGTGGGGCGCAGCACGGCTTGCCGTGCTAGGCGGCGCGGCTGGAGATCGCTATTGCTTTTTCGCCTGCTTACCTCGCTTACGCTCGGCACGCGGCGTATTCCACAGATTGTCGGTTGGTTGCCACAGGGGTGGTGTTTTTGGCTCTGGTGCGGTAAAATAGGTTCTAGCGAAGATAAAAATTCGCTCCAAATACGGATTTTTTACGGAAAGGTCGCCCGAAAGGGCGGCTTTTTCGGTGGCGGCGCGCAGCGCCAGCCACGGGTTTTTCAGGGGGGAGATTTGAGATTGCCATGCCTACGGCATGGTTTTTTTGTTTGTTACGTCGGCATAGCCGACACGCTCCGCGTCGTCCGCTCCGTGATATAATGGTAAGTGGAATACAAATCAATCGGCAAAACTTCTACTATTTGACCACTCAAATAGCCGTTTCGCACAATTCGGGTTTTGCCTGATTTGTATTCCAGCGAAGCGGCTTTTTGAGTGCAAGTAAAGGTGGTGTGTATGTTGCCTCGGCTCATCTATTTCTTGTACGTTCGTAAAAGCACGGACGTAGAGGACAAACAAGTATTATCTATTGCGGCACAAATCGCCGAGCTCAAAGAGTTCGCCGCGCGCATGGGCATTTACATTGTTGACGTGATTATAGAAAAAGAAACCGCCAAGAAACCAGGGCGAAAAAAGTTCAACATAATGCTGGAGCGCATAGAAAACGGCGAGGCAAACGGCATTTTGGCGTGGATGCCTGACCGACTATCTCGCAATAGCATAGATAGCGGCAAAATCATTTATATGCTGGACGAGCAGGTACTACTTGACCTGAAATTTCCTCATTTCTGGTTTGAAAATACACCGCAAGGCAAATATATGCTTGCTAACGAGTTTAATTCATCTAAACAGTATGTAGATAATTTGTCGGTGAACACTAAGCGCGGACTGCGCGAGAAACTGCGGCGCGGCGAATACCCAGGACTGGCAAAGCTTGGCTACTATAACGACATGCGCACAAAGACAATAAAAGTAGACAAGCGGCGTGCGCCGCTTGCGATAGGTGCGTTTGAGTTGTATGCAAAAAATGAAAGTAGATTTATAGATATTGCCAAGTATTTGTACGCCAATGGCGTAAAGACAAAAGGTGGCAAGATGTATAAACCCGATAAAGTAAAACAGATTTTGACCAATCCGTTTTACTACGGACACTTCGTGTATAAGGGCGAGCTGTACGAGGGTAAGCATACACCGCTTATTTCTAAAAAACTATTTGACCGCGTGCAAGCGGTGGTGGCGCAACGGTGTTTTCGGGAGCAAGACCATAGCCGAGAGCCTGCGCCGTATTGCGGACTGTTGAAATGCTCGTGCGGCATGATGATTACCGCCGAGAACAAGACCAAGCGGCAGAAAAACGGCAACGTGCATAATTATGTGTATTATCGTTGCACTCGCAAGAGCAAAACGGTGGCGTGTGTTGAAAAACCTGTGCGGAGCGAACCGCTAGACAATGAATTGTCTGTATTGCTGGCGCAATTTGCCCTGCCTGACGGCTGGGGCGACTGGTTGCGCGAGCGTATAGACGAGGCGGAACAGAAAGAGCAAGCCGAAAGCGGCGCGGCGTTGGCGGAGCTAAACGGACAACTGGCGCACCTGTCGGGGAAATTGCAAAGACTTCTTGATAGTTACCTAGACGAAGTGATAGAGCGCGATGTATATCTTGCCAAGAAAGCCGAGATAATGAGCGAAAAGAAGTCTTTAGAAGAACAAATGAGCGACGTTGCGGTTGGACAAAGTCGGTGGGTTGAACCCATGAGAATATGGCTAGAAAAGGCTGTCGCTATCTGTTCTGCCGCTCATTCTGACGACTTTGGCGCGAAAAAGACACTTTTGCGAGAAATCTTTGGGTTGAACCTGTTTTTAACAAACAAAAAAGTCGCCACGAGTGGCGACCAATCTCAAATCTCCCCCCTGAAAAACCCGTGGCTGGCGCTGCGCGCCGCCACCGAAAAAGCCGCCCTTTCGGGCGACCTTTCCGTAAAAAATCCGTATTTGGAGGGCCATCTGAGACTTGAACTCAGGACACCCTGCTTAAGAGGCAGGTGCTCTAACCAGCTGAGCTAATGGCCCGGACATTAAGGGAGTATATCAAACTAACAGGTCTGATGTAAACCCCTATTCTTTCATTATACCACTTTCAGGTCCTATTTGTCAAGAGAGAGAGGATTTGCTACACTAGTGAAGATGAAATTATTGAATGGATCAGAGATTGCTGCGTTTGTAAAAGAGCGCCAGGCCAAACAAGTGCGAAACCTCCGGCAGGAATGGAAGGTTATACCTCGTTTGGCGGTTGTGCAGACAATCGATAATCCGGTTATTGACACCTATGTGCGGTTAAAGGGCAGATACGCCGAAGATATTTTGGTTGAGTTTGAGTTACATAAAGTAGCATCTGATCAGGTGATTGACACGATTGATGTACTAAATGCGCGTCACGATGTCCACGGCATTATTGTGCAGTTACCTCTTGCTGATCAGCAAGAAACAGCTGAAGTATTAGCACGCGTTGCCCCAGAAAAAGACGTCGATGGATTGGGTCCAGCGCCCGCGTTCGATCCGGCAACTCCAACGGCAATTAGTTGGTTATTGGTGGCCTATGGTATTGATCTGTCGGACAAACGTATCGCAATTGTTGGCGAGGGCCGATTGGTGGGGGCACCGTTGGCGCGCATGTGGCGGGCTAGTGGGTATGATGTGACGGTCTATAACAGTTCTAGTGTTGATATGGCTGGGCAGTTGCGTCATCATGATGTGATTGTCACGGCGACGGGCGTGCCACGGCTGATCACCCCTGATATGGTCAAGGTCGGCGCGGTGATTGTTGATGCCGGCACGGCCTCGGAAGAGGGTGTGGTGATTGGTGATATCGATCCTCGGGTGCGCGATCGTGATGATATTGCGATTACACCAAACAAAGGTGGGGTTGGGCCTTTGACGATTGCAGCACTACTCGACAATGTGATTACAGCGGCACGTCGGGTAGCAGACAGGACACGGGAATAAGTGATCGACAGACTTTTTCAGAACACTCTTTTTAAATAGACATGCCACAGGCATGTCTATTTAAGCGTTGGGCTGAGATTCTCGATTCCTCGAATCTCACACGTTCTTCAAAAGCCTATCGATCACCTATTCCTCTGTCATCCCGAGGGCGTCTTTGACGCGTGCCACAACCTGTCGTGGGGTGAGGTCTGCTTTGACGATATAGCTGTGAATGCCAAGGCTACGTAGGGTTTTAGGGGCCTCTTCTTCGCCAAGGTTGGTCAGGATGATGACTGGCGTGTCTTTGCTAGCGGGGTCTTTGCGGATGATTGCAAGGGCTTCGTCGCCCTGCATTTCTGGCATGCCAATATCAAGAAGGATGATGTCAGGGTGAAATGCGGCAACCATGGCGACACCACGCGTGCCATTATCTGCGACTTCAACCCGAAAGCCTGCCGCTTCAAACTTCATACGGTACATCTGATTGATGACCGGATCATCTTCAATAATGGCGATCTTTGTCATACGTTTAGTGTATCACGAATCTGGCGGAGAGTGGCTCGTTTTTAGCTGACGGCTAATGCTATAATGATGCTTATGGCTATACCCTCTTCTTCTCCTGGCGAAACGTATCGACCTCCGGCTGTTGATACATTTGAAATACGACAGGGATGGCCGTCAGACGATGCATTGAAGACGCGCCTTGAGTTCGTGCGGGCAATGAAATGGCTCGTGGAAGAAGACGATAGTGATCGGTATGATGGCATTCCAGAGACCTATCACTTTACAAAACGTACGAGAGAAGGAGTCTTGGCGACGATGCGCCTGACACAAGTCCCAAGCATTCAGGAATCACTGAGCTATGGAATGTTAGCGGATAGCGAAGCATTTCAGACGGCTGTAGCCGCCAAGCAAACTATTGTGTCAGACGGTCAGCTGTGGGATCTCACACGACTTTGTTTTCCGACCGATAACAGTCAAAGCTCGGCAGCGATTGAGAATGGTATGGTGGAGTTGTTCGGGATGGGGGAGTATATCAGCAAACTGCAAGCCGAAGAAGACGAAAAGATATACTGGATGTTCACGACGACCCCTTGGATGATGCGGTTTTTTGACGACCACGGCATAGAGTGCGAGCAATTGGGGCGAGGGCGATTAGCAAATACTGATGGGACTCCTGAGACAACGTTATTCTGCAAGGTGGACGTGCGGAGTGCGGTGAAGAAACTTGCCGATGATCAAAATCATCAGACAACGTATGAGGCCTTGCAGCGGGGTGCGAGAGAGGCGCAGGCAGCATATGTTTATGCTTAGTACCTTTATATTGGCGATGGCAGCGGTAGCCATGGTGGCATTGGCGCTGCTTGTAGTGTCGCAACAATCACGGACAAGCACTAATCGACATTTTTTTGTGTTTGCGCTTAGCGTAGCGGGGTGGACAATCGCTAATGCGCTTTTCGTCGAGGATATCACCGAACAAATACGATTTACACTGGCACTCGTCAGCTATGGTTTTGCGGCCGTATTGGCACTCAACTTCTTTCTGTTTTGTCATGACCTGGCAGTGAAAAAATATTCTGCAAAGATGATCTTAGGCGTGAAGATTATCGGAGCAATTGTCGGAATTGCTTCGGTCATTCCTGGTGTTGTGGCCTATGGTGTCGATGAGCTTGCTGTTAAAACGCATCTCGGTGGCCTCTTGGGGTACGCGGCTGTTTTATTGATGCTGTTTGGGGCGGGATTATGGCTATTGATCCGTACGATGAGAAAGGCGCGCAGTCGATCTGACCGAGATCGGATTCGAGCTATCTTAATAGGATTGTCTCTGTCGGCGGTGATAGGAGTCGTCTGTAATTTGATTTTACCGTTGTTTAACAACTATGCACTGGTGACATATGGGCCTTTGGGTTCGTTGATTCTTGTGGGGGTGTGCGCCTATGCGATGGTGAAACATAGTCTATTTGATATCAAACTAGTGGCGGTGCGTGGTGTGGCGTACATTGCGTCATTAATCGTACTAGCAGGTATTTATTATATTGGCGCCTATCTTATATCTGAGGCGGTGTTTCAGGGTCAGGCGACTAACGTTTTTAGTATCAGTCCGCTTAATATCGCGCTAGCATTGGTATTAGCTTTCACCTTCCAGCCGATTAAACAGTTTTTTGATACCGTGACGCATTCATTGTTTTTCAAAGGGCGTTACTCGCGAGATGAGTTTTACGCCAATCTTAATAATGTTCTGACTGAAACAACCGAATTGATCGCTCTGTTGAGACAGAGTGCCAGGTTGATTGCTTCGACTCTTAGCGCCGAAGATGTCCAATTTGCATTGGCAGAAAAAAACGGCGCACGTATCAGTGTAAGTGCTAAGGGGCACCGAAAATTTATCAATACAGACTATGATTTTCTCGTCGCCGAGTGGCGAGAAAATGGTGAGTCATTGGTGGTACGCGATAGGTTGGAGAGCGGGAGTGCCCTTGCCCGACTTTTTCGATCGCACGGTATTCAATTAGCATTACCCTTGCGGCAGCGTGAGGCGATCATAGGTTTTCTGTTTATTGGGGATAGAAAAAGCGGCTCTTATGTGACTCGTGATCTTAATGTCCTGGAAACAGTGACGGACGAACTGGCGATTGCGATTGAGAACGCACTGTCACTACGCGAAGTACGTCTCCTCAACGAAACGTTGCAGCAGCGTATTGATGAGGCGACAAAAGAACTGCGCGCTAGTAACTCGCAGCTGCGCAAACTCGATGAGGTAAAAGACGAATTTATCAGCATGGCGAGTCATCAATTACGGACACCACTGACAAGTATCAAAGGATATTTGGATATGATTCTTGAGGGTGATGCGGGTGAGATTACGCCGATGCAGCGTAAATTTTTAATCGAAGCCTTCGTAAGTAGCGAGCGGATGGTGCATTTGATCAATGACTTCCTCAACGTATCACGTCTGCAGACGGGTAAGTTTATGATTGAGAAACGCCCGGTTGATTTGGCAAAAATAGTTGGACAAGAAATCGACAGCCTGAAAATCAGTGCAAATGGGCGGGAATTGTCATTTAAGTATAAAAAGCCAAAGCAATTGCCGCGACTCATGCTTGATGAAGGCAAAATTCGTCAGGTAATCATGAACTTTGCCGACAATGCCTTGTACTATTCGCGGGCCGGGACGACCATCACTGTCACCTTGACCGTAGAAGAGGGCGATGTCGTCTTGAAAGTAAAAGATACTGGTATTGGCGTGCCAGAAGAAGAGCAAGCACGCCTCTTTACAAAGTTCTATCGCGCGACGAACGCTCGTAAACAGCGTCCGGACGGGACTGGCGTTGGGCTCTATCTTGCCAAACGAGTGGTGATGGAGCATGGCGGATCAGTGATATTTGCCTCAACAGAGGGCAAGGGCAGCACCTTTGGGTTCCGCTTGCCGATTGAGCGTCTACGCGCCAGTGATGATGCGAACCAACTCGACGATCAGCCAGACAATAATTAGAACAACGACACCAGCGATCAGAATAGGCTTGAGCGTCCGTCGTCGGTCATGCCACCATTGGCCTACCTTGCTACGCTGTACCGCCTCGACACGTGTAATAGTAGGGCGGGTCATGGCCGCGTCAGATCCACTGTATTTCTTGGTGCGCTTTTTCTTCTGCTTTGCCATAGTGTTACTAGTATAACAAAAACCACCCCAGTTTTACACAGGGGTGGTTAATGAAAGAGCGGTCAGGCTTTGATTGTTATAGGTTACCGAGGCTTCGGCGGCTGATAGCGTAATAGGTGACGCTAAGGGCCAGTGAGCCAAGTCCTACGAACGCCATGACTCCTTCAGAAAAACCAGTAGTTGGTAATTCGCTAGGAGTTTCAGGAGTAGGTTCTGGTGTTGGTGCTTCGGCACACTTGGTGAGGTCATCAGTGTGCTTGGCAGGATCATACTCAGACTTCTTGATCGTTACGACGGTTTTGGTTGTCGTGTCACAGACTGTGATGTCAGGGACAACAGGGGTTTCTGGGACTTCAACCGTAGCATCGTCACAATCATCTGGGGTACCAGTAACTTCAGATGCATCAACACAGGCAGTGTTGATAATCGCACCCTTTACTTCCTTGGTGACATGCGCGGTAATGGCAAAGCTGATGCTTTGGTTAACCTTTAGTTCTGGGATGACATAGCTCCACTTGTTATCAGTGATCGTACCCTTATCGGCGGCGGTAAATTGGACATTTGCTGGTGCATTGTCCGTTACCTTCACATCCTTTAGGTCCTTTGTACCAGTGTTGGTGACAACAATCTGATACGTAAACGCTTGGTCGACGGCAACTTCCTTGTGCTCGACACCATCTACCTTTTTGTCAATTGAGACGCCAGGTACAGGAGTAGGTGGCACAATGATTGTGGCATCGTCACAGTCGTCTGGCGTGCCAGGAACTTCCTCGGCATCAACACATGCAGTGTTCTTGATACCAACCAGGTTTTCCTTGGTGGCTTTTGCCTTGATTGCAACACTAACACTTGCGCCAATCTTCAACTCTGGAATCGTGTAGCTCCATTTGTTGTCGGCAATTGTGCCCTTGTCGGCGCTGATGAACTGGACGTTTGTTGGTGCATTGTCCGTTACTTTGACGTTTTTAAGGTCAACATTACCAGTGTTCTTGATAACCAGCTGGTAGGTGAACTCTTGGTTAACGGCAACGGTCTTGTGCTTGACGCCATCAACCTTCTTCTCGATAGAAACGCTTGGCTTTGGTGCAGTAGTGACTTCAAATTCACCCTTACACTTTGCGCCAGTCACGGTCTTGTCGACACCATCAACCGTGACGGTAACAAATGCCTCAACGGTGTATTTGCCAACAGTTTCGGTGGTGAAGGTGTTATTTTGGCTGCGAGATACTTCGTTGCCTGATGCGTTCTTGACGACATAGGTAACGTTTTTGAAGGTCGCGTTTTCGACAGTGTAGGCAGTGCTAAATTCGAACTTGGTTCGATCAAGCTTCTTCACGGTGAGGTTGTCACACGTGTACTTTGGTACAACTGGTGGCTGATCAACCTTGAAGGTTGCCTTACATTTGTCACTCGTGACTTCTTTATCCTGACCGTCAACGGTAACCGTGACGATTGCTTGAACCGTGTAGGTACCAGGAGTGGTCTGAGTGTAGGTGTTGTTGGTGCCACGGTAGATCTCCGCGCCGCTGGCGTTACGTACGACGTAGGTAACGTGCTTGAAGGTTGCATTCTGGACGGTATACGTTGTGTTGAATTCAAACTTGGTGCGTTCGATTTTCTTTACCGTCAGGCTATCACAGGTGTACTTTGGTACAACTGGTGCTTTGGTGACTTCAAATTCACCCTTACATTTGTCGCTGGTAACTTCCTTATCCTTGCCATCAACCGTGACGGTGACAATGGCTTGAACGGTATATTTACCAACTGTTTCGGTTGTGAACGTCGCGTTTGGACCGCGGTATACTTCGGTACCGCTGGCGTTACGTACGACGTAGGTGACGCTCTTAAACGTTGCGTTCTCGACAGTGTACTTGGTGCTAAATTCGAACTTGGTTCGATCAAGCTTCTTTACCGTCAGGCTATCACAGGTGTACTTTGGCGTTGGCTTGCATTCCTTAGGAACAGTCACATCTGCAGTGTCACTCTTGCTACCGTTATCAGTAAAGGTGATGACCTTGTTGGTCAACGTGTTGTCGCCACACTTAGCCAGCTTGTCGTTATCGGCAATCTTGGCACTAAACTTGAAATAGTTGTTGCCATTAGGGGCAAACGATCCAATCTTGTAGCCACCTGATCCGGTAATCCCGTCAACCGTTGCTTTGTATGCACCACCGGTTGCTGAGTTAGCAATCTGGCTGCTGCCAGGAACGTAGCTGACGCCAGCAGGCAGTTCATCCTTCAAGATGACGTTGTCTTGCTGAACGGTACCAGTGTTCTTGTAGATCAAACGATACTGAACAGTGCTACCAGGGGTAGTCTTGGCTGATTCAGCCCATGTCTTACCACCGTCAACGCTGATTTGCTTGTCGATAGTAAAGTTTGGCTGGTCAACAACAAACTGATAGGTAATGTATCCAGAGAACTCGTTACAGCCAGGCAAAACACCGTCTAGTTTGTCATAGCCGATGTGTGTACCAGTGGTAAATAGTTCGTTTGGCAGTGGTTTGCCGTTAACGGCACCGTTGCTGCTAGCGATTTTGGCACTTCCTGGAACAATACGCAGGGCAACAGCGTTGGCGCTGACACCGCGAGCGTTATCCCACACCTCTTTAGGGGTGGCGTTGTCGGCGCTAACGAAACCAGTGATGGTAGCGGTTGCACCGGCGTCAAGACGGCCGGGCATTTGAACGCGGGCCATCGTGTTGCGGGCAATACCAACTGGTTTGCCATCAGGACCGATTTTGGTATTTAGTTCACTTTTGGCGTTGTTGTGGTAAAACAACATGACTTCGTAGGTTTTACCTGGTTGAAGTTGCACGTCATCACCAAAGGTGGTGTTGGGTGCAAGTTCACGAATCCGGACGAAGTTTGTTTCGTCGCCAACTCGTTGGTTGTTGGTGATCGAGTTAAACGTCACGTGTGGCGCGGCGTTCTCGACCGTGTATAGTGGTCGCCCTGGTCCCCACGCCAACAAGACGGCGGGGACGATAGCGACGGCAGCCAGCATCAAGACGGCTGCCGATCGCTTTGGCGCGCGAGCGATCGCGGCAAATAGTTTTTTCATAGTAACTCCTCTCTGCACTCCACGAGCAGAATTATAGGGTAATGTTGGACACTTTTTTGATAACACAAGTGGTCGCTGTCTCTTCCGGTAGGAAAAGCGAGCGAATGATCATCCTAATTGTTAAGGAAAACTGGACCGAGGCTAAATCAGATTATTACAAAACATGGATTAGCAGGGAGCTAATACCGCGAACTGCGAGCATAAAAATGCTACAAGCAGGGGTGTTAGCTCCCTGGAATAAGCGCAGTTTATTTAGTTTGTTGCCTTTTTAGGCGATGAAGCACCGGGACGAGCCCCGGGCAGCGAGCCACGGCAGGTTGCCGTGATCTCGCCGCCCGGGGACACGTCATAGGGTCACGCCGCCCGGCGCAACCTTCGGATGCCCTCCCAGATGAAGGGGGCCAGTACCAACAGGGCTCCGGCCGGAGGGGCGTCGGGCTCAGGGATCTCCTTACCCGGGTCCTCCTTGGGCGGTGTGTTGGGCTTGTCCTCCTTCGGTGGGTCAGCTGGTCGTGGATGGTCCTCGTTGTCGGGGACCGGAACAGCCGGTTTGTCGGACTTGTCCGGTTTCGGCGAGATCGGGTCACCCGGCTTCTCGCTCGGCACGATCGGATCCTTTGGCTTCGGAGCCTTGGATTCGATCGGGTCCGGCTGGGTCGTCGGCTTGACGGCCGGCGGCTCACTCGGATTCTTCTCGTCCGGCTTGTCCAGCGAGGGAGTCGGAGTCGGCGTCGGAGTTGGCGTCTTGGTCGGCTCCGATGGTGTCGGCGTCGGAGTCGGCGTTGGTTCCGGCGTCTTGGGTGGCGCCGTGGTTGGCGGCGTCGATGGCCCCGGCCCGGGCTTGGTGGGCTCGGGGTTCGGCTTGTCCGTCGTCGGGTTCGGGCTCGGTTTCTCTGTCGGCTTGGGCTTCTCGCAGGTGAACCCTGCGAAGCGGCCGTCGCCGATGTTGACGCCGAACTCGGCCCAGCAGCCCTTGTAACCCTTGTAGGTCACACGGAAGATGACGAAGTCACCTTTGTACTGCTTGGGCGACAGCTCGAACTCGGGGATCGCTCCCTCGGGGTTCGATGCGTCGACCGACAGGGCACCTCCCTTGCCGTCCACGACCGTGTGGAAGTTGTACGAGGTCTCGCGACCCTTTTCAACTCCACCGTCCGTGAACCTCTCCAGCTGGACCGCGATGAGCACGAGCTTGCGCGCGTACTCGATGCGATCCGCACCCTTTGACTCCATCGCCGACTGAGCCCAGTCGTTGAGGGTCGAGGGGTCGGACCACTCCGCCAGCCAGGGGCTGATGTCGCCCAACTGCTTGGTCTTGCCGTCGAGCCCGAGAACGGGCAGACGGTGCAGACCCGACGCGACTTGCGCCGCGCAGTCGGGTGAACCCAGTACCATGGCCAGTACCGCCTCCCGGTCCTTGACCGGCAGGCAGACGGCATCCGTCCAGAGCTTCTCCTCGTACTTGGTGGACTTGGCCACGAAGACGGGGATGGTCTGGCCGTCGACGGTCTCCGTCGTGTACCCGTGCTTCCGGAGAAGCTCGAGGTACCGATCAGGGTAGGTCGCTGGCACATCCGCCGGGGTGGTCGCCACCTGAGTCGCCGGAGCGAGGGTGGGTTCCACCGTCGGGGACGGTGAGGTGGTTGGTGAAGCGGACGCGGTGCTGGAGGGGATTCCGTTGACCTCCGCCGCGATGACGGGGGCCACGGGGCCGACCAGCATGGCGACGATTGCCACCACCGCCGTAACCGCGACGGCTCCGAGGAACGGGACGACTGCCACCACGAGGGCGGCGAGTACCCAGCCCGCGACGAACAGTCCTGCGTGGGGTCCGACCGGTCCGTCCTGGATGGACGGCCAGAAGTATGCCACGAGGGCACTGACCAACAGGAACCAGCCGTACGTTCCGGGGATGAGGTGATACACCTCCCCGTTTGGCCGGGTCCTGCCTGTTCTCGTCCAAAGGACGAAGGACGCCGCCGCAGCGACGCCCAGAATGATGGCAATGACGCTCATCATCACTCCTTTCAGTGGGCGCCACCGGCGGTGGCGGGGTTGTTGGACGTGACCGGGCCAGCGAACTGGCTCGGTCGGAAGGGGACGGAGTCCCCGTCCCCGTTGGAACGACCAAGGCCGATGCGCTCTTGAAGCGTCCGGAAAATCCCCTTCTTGGGGAACTTCGGCGGCTCGGGCTCGTCATCGGTCTGGGCGGCCGCGGGGGCAGCCGCCAGGCTGTCTGGATCCGTGGTGGGATCCGGGTCCTGGGGGACCGGCGACGGGACGACCGGCGCCACGGGCGACCCGGAGGGGTCGAAGGGCTCGAAGCCCTTGCCCGAGGTGGCCTGCCCAAGGTAGCTATTGATGTAGTCAATCCTGCCGTTCAGCAGGCGGACTGCCTCTTCAAGCGCCTTGATCTTGGCCTCCTGGGCCGTGTCGTTGGCCTCGAGCGTCGCCAGGCGGCGCTCGTAGGCCTCAAACTTCTTGGCCAGGTCGGGCGAGATGGCAGCGAGGGCCTCGAGGCCGTCGAGCATCTTGTCGGCCTGAGCCTTCGCGGCGGGCAGGTCATCCCTCGCGGCGGCGGCCTTGACGGCCGCGTGGGCGGGGATGACCTGATCGCCGTATATGGCGATAAACCTGCTCAGTTCGTCGCGCTGAGGCAGAGCCTCCTGGGTGGCCTCGGCGAGAGCCGTGCCCCGCAGGGCGTGTGCCTCGGTGACCTTGGCCTCGACAGCCTGGATGGCTCGAACGTAGTCCTGGCGAGCGAGCTCTGCCAGGGCGTCCATTTGGGCCAGCAGGGCCTTGGCGCTGACGGTCTTCTGGTTCTTCGGCTTGCTCATCACGATGCTCCTTCCCGAGAGTTAGCTTGCTTTTGGCACGGTTGCCGCAGCAAGTGTCGCCCTCGTGAAAGAGGCAACGTTCTGCTGGCGAATGATCGCCAAGGTCGCAGAACGTCACCTCCTTCGGGAGTATCGTGATGATACCTAATGGGTAAACTAAATAAACATGCACTTCTTCACTTTTTGCGGCGCGAGCAAACGCTCAACGCCCATCTAAAAGTGGCGCTGCAAAGCAGCATGCATAACACGACAAAAGGTACGACCAGGTCGTACGTATTCGCATTATTCATGCCGCCTTGCAGTCAGATGTACATGTGCTGTAATAATCTGACTTATCAACGATCCTCACCTGTGCGTTAGTCCTCACACCACCCACGGGTGATTACCTTCAATTTATCACAAAATGCTTAAAATGTCAATATCTTATACAATTATATATACAAAAGCACAAGCATTTTTTGATGAACCTCCAGATATAGTGTTGAGGTGGGCGATCAAAACACTATTTTACAATATATTTGACAAAGATTGTCAATAGGTGTATAGTTTCGATTACGCGTTGTCCAGGAAGGTCCTAGGACGCTAACGCAGAGACCATGAAAGGTTTCTCATTCGTCGGCAGATCCGATGGATGAATGTGGGTCAAAGCCCCCGCTTTGCCCACATTTGGCGGTAATTGCAGTCAGATACTGCTTCCCCTGGAAAGGGTTCGTCAATCGCACATTTCACACGATCAGGAAAGGCGAGCATACAAATGCTTCGTTGCAAGAACAAGAAGTCCAACGGCAGCCACCAGTTCACCAAGTCGCAGGTCAACGCGATGCGAGGTCGCATCGCGGTGTATTTCCGGCTCCACGAGGGTGCCGTCCGCGTCAAGCAGGGTCCGGCCTGGCAGGCCGATCTGGTTGACCGGATCACCACCGAAGTCCAGCCCCTGGGCGGTCTGCGACAGAAGAGGGCTCACCGAGCTCTCGTCACCCTGGTGGTCAAAGCCCTCGTCGACGAGGGTGCCATCATCAACGGAGGTCGCCAGGCTGTGATGCCACTGGTGGAGCAGAGCCGACTGCGGTCGGCTGCTGTGACAACCGATGGCCAGGCACGGCCCACGAAGGTGGATCGTGGACACGGTCGGCGTAGTCCGCGCCTGTGGGCCACCGCCGCGGCCTGAGCCGCACTGATCGAACCCCGTCGGGGGGAGCCAGAAGTGTACACGGGTGTGCAAACGCACCCCACAGTACCACTGGTTCCCCTCGATGGGACGAACGACCCATCATCCACCTCTTTTCAAGAGGTTGTTTTTTTGCTAAACTGTATCAGTATCATTATATGGTCCCGTCGTCTAACGGTTAGGACACCAGGTTTTCATCCTGGCAATCGGAGTTCGATTCTCCGCGGGATCACCAAAAGTTGCTTACTCAAACACCGAGCATAAGAAACCATCTTTTGCGGCAGTGATTGGCCAAACAGCTCGCTAGAAGTAGCGAGCTGTTTTGTTTGTGCGGATAGTAGCGCTTCAAAGACTGGTGTTTTCTTTGGTTTGACATCATCATGGGCGTGTACCAACACCTTCTCGAAGAATACTTGGTTAAGCATTCGCTTGATGTGTTCGGGCGCTATCTTGTAGAGCTTTTTGGCATTTACTGCCAGCTCTAGCACCATGTCGAGATTCTTCTTTACGTCTGTATAATTCTGCTCTAATGCCGAGAACCTCGTCTCAATGTCGGCCATAGCTCGCTCAAGGGCTGCTTGCTCTTGCTTGAGTAGGTCGAGCGGAATAGCGTCAGCATAGTGTGCTTCAAGCAGCTTTTTCTGCTTTCTCGCTATCTTATCCTTTTCGAGTCGTATGTTGCCTTGTGAAGATAGTTCTTCTTTGCGACGTTCATCTAATTCCCCATAAAGTAGCGTTTTGAGGCTTTCTTTTTGGGATTCGCTCAGGTAGATATCCTTGTAGCATTCTTCAATTCGTCGCTCAACCTCATCGGACTGCACCGATCGCTGTTGGCAGTTATTGCGTCTACCGTGCCTGTTGCTGCACATAAAGTAATGGTAGTGATTACCCATCTTGTTCTTCGAGACTTGTACGAGTAATCTCCCACCACATGAACCGCACCAGACGGTGCTCTTCAAGAAGTGGGGGTGCTGACGAGTACGCTCACCCTGTAGGTTACTCTTCAGAATATCTTGCACCCGTTGCCATGTTTGGGCATCGACAAGCTTTTCGTGGCTTCCTTCATACAGTGCTCCGTTGTAACGCATCATGCCTTTGTAGTACGGATTGGTCAGTACTTTATTCAGCGTAGGCTGGGTAACGGCTTTTGAGGGAATCTTTGGAGTAGGGGCGGTCGTTAAGCCTTCTGCCGCTAGTTGGTCGGCTACTTGTTGTACCGTCTTATTACCTTTGGCGTAGAGTTGAAAGGCTTTAGCGACCAGTGGGGCACGCTCTGGGTCGAGAATAACCGTCCGAGCCTCACGCCCGAGTTCGTCACGGTTAATGACATTCTTATACCCCAGCGGTGCCTTCGACGGTGTTCCACCACTCTGCACCTTCTGGAGCATACCTTTCTTGACTTCATGGGCTAAGTTGTTGCTGTAGAACTCTGCCACTGAACTCATAATGCCGTGCATCAGGCTGCCTGATGGCGTGCTGTCGTCAAACGACTCAGTCGTTGACACAAGCTGCACATCGACACTACTCAGTAGCTTGCTTATCTCGACATCATCTGCACGGTTACGAGCTAAACGGTCTAGTTTATGCACGATAACATAGTCCACTCTATGCTCCTTGATGTATGACAGCATCTCTTGAAGTGCTGGACGGTCAGCGGTCTTTGCCGATTCACCACGGTCAACGAACTCTTTGACGACAAAGGCTCCCATACTCTCTGCCTTTTGTTGGTTAGCTGCTTTTTGTGCTGGGATAGAAAAGCCTTCACTGGTGCCGCCTTTTTCAGCCTGACGCTTGGTAGACACACGGACATACGATACGGCTATGCGTGGTCGTTCCGTAGTGCCTGTGACTTGCTCCATACTCTGGAGTAGTAGGGTGTTCATAGGCTTCCTCCTTTCTGTGGCGGGTGCCACGGGTTATGTTATTATTTTGTTCGAAGTATCCATGTACCTCTGTTATTATTCTTTCTGTCATCCTATTAACGCTCTCTTGCCGAGAGAAGTCCAGTGGGTTTATGAGGATTATTCAAGCAGGATTTTAATGGCGCAGCCTTAGCTGTGTGCCTCTTAAAATTCCACGCTAGTGTATCCTCATACGCCACTGGCTTCTCGTTGGCATTAGTTGGTATTGCTTAGGTTGTGGCTAATTGCTAGATTGTTGCTAGCGACGCCAATTTGTTACCACATTGATGATTGTGTTTGTTTTTAGATTGTCACAGACTCCATCCGCTCCTAGGCTAGCAACCTTGCGAATACTAACTGCCGCTGCTCCTGATCACTCCGCCCCCGCACGTGAGGTCGGTCGTTACCCTTTAGTAGGGTAACAGTCACATGGTTCCTGTATCGGTACAACGGGGGTGTTTCGCTCGCAAAGCCCACAAGTGACATGATAGGCGGAACGATAGGTATAGAGTGCCACGTATCTGCGTACTGTGCCGCGTTACTGAGCGATACCATACACAACCAAGCTACGCTTTCGATGCACTTGCATCCATGTACCGAGCATACTGCTCTAATATCTGTGCGAGCTTTGTGAGATTACGCTCCTGCACATGGATAGGCTCAATACGGACATTGCCAGAACGTGAAGGTCTGCCACGTTTGCTGTAGCTCACCATGTCACCGCTAGATGCAGGAAAGCCACTTTGTTTGTTTTGTTTCTGCTGCGTCATACAACGTCTCCTTTCTTCTTGCTGTGTTATGCATCCCCACAAAACAGGGCGCGAAGCAAGTGAGGCTAGGATAACAGAGGGGTCAAGAGAGGGTCACGGAGAATGTGAGGGATATGTGTATCCGAAAAGACAGCCTCTTATCTGGGAGCTACCCCAGATTAAAGGTTTATGTATACTTTTGAATACCTTACGTGGAGTGCTGTAAGAATACAGATGTTTATGTGATCAAAGTATTAAAACGAAGTAATCTGTGTGCCACTCGTGTACTGAAGTAAGACTACTCTTTATCAGCATAACCGTATATAATACAACGCAGATGGGTATAGCAGTAGCACGAAAGAACGCGGTCAAACAGAGGGTAAGCCAACCATTTCTAAAGTGGGCTGGTGGCAAAACCCAATTGTTAGACGAACTTCTGAGGCGAATGCCCAAAGACTATAATGTCTACTTTGAGCCATTTATCGGTGGTGGAGCTTTATATTTTGCAGTATCGCCTAAAACTGCCGTGATTGCCGATATCAATGACGACCTGGTGAATGCTTACAACGTTGTTCGTGACCAACCGGAAGAGCTTATAGAGGCACTAAAAAGCTATGTGAATGATAAAGATTTCTTTTACGAAGTCCGAGCACAAGACCCCTATTCACTAGCTCCTCTCGAGAGAGCTGCAAGGCTTATTTATCTAAACAGAACGTGTTTTAACGGTCTTTACCGTGTCAATAAAAGTGGACAGTTCAATGTTCCGTTCGCAGGCTATAAGAATCCGAATATCGTACAAGCCGAAAGACTGCTTGCCGCAAGCAACACACTTAGTGATACAAAAGTCTTTAATGCGAGCTTTGAAAAAGTACTCGTTAACGCCAAGGCTGGAGATTTTATATATCTAGACCCTCCATATTACCCAAAAGATGTATATTCAGATTTTAAGCGGTACAATAAAGAGCAATTTTACAAAAACGACCACGAGAGGCTGGCTGAACTGTATAATGAGTTAAGTGATAGAGGCTGTTATGTCATGCTATCGAATTCAGACACTCCTTTTACTCGCGAGCTCTACAAAAAATGGCGCGTAGATACAGTCTATGCAAAACGTATGATAAATAGCGATTCGTCAAAAAGGGGTGCGGTAACGGAGATTATCGTCACCAACTATGACTACTAAAGACGCTAAACAAGTTCTAACAAAATACCCAAACACACGATATATGGGAAGCAAAAGGAAACTGATTCCTGTTATTGCTCAAGTTATTCAACAAATTAACCCAAAAACGGCGTTAGATGCCTTTGCTGGTAGTGGTTGCGTTGCCTATCTATTCAAAGAGATGGGCATTAGCGTTACGTCAAATGATTTCCTGAAATTTGCGTATCAGATTGGCAATGCGTCGATAGAAAATAGTCATATTACGCTATCTGATGAAGATGTAAAATTCCTAGTAAAAAATAACCCTGGTAAGCACACATTTATTCAGGAAAAATTTCAAGAGCTTTATTTTGATGAAAATGACTATAAGTTCCTCGATAGGCTATGGTGGAATATCCAACTCTTAGGTAACGAATATAGGAAGTCAATCGCACTTGCTGCGGTAAGTCGTGCGTGTATAAAGCGACGTCCACGGGGTATGTTTGCCTACACTGGTTTTCGTTATGATGACGGACGTAAAGACCTGAGTATGACTCTGGAGGAGCATTTTATTCGTGCTGTAAGTGAATGGAACGATACAGTTTTTGATAACGGCGTGCAGTGCTTTGCTGAAAACAAAGACGTCTTTTCACTGGAAGATAAAGGCTATGACTTAGTTTATATCGACCCTCCGTACGTTAGCCCTCACTCTGATAACGATTACACGAGGCGGTATCACTTTGTAGAGGGTTATATGACCTACTGGCAAAACGTTGAAATTCAAGAACACACAAAGACTAAAAAGATAAAAAGCCACCCGTCACGCTTTAGCTCGAAAACGACCATACACGGAGCATTTGATGAATTATTTGGTAAGTTCCCGGACAGTACTTTACTAGTATCGTACTCATCAAATTCCATTCCAAATAAAGACGAGATGATTCAGCTACTAAAGAAACATAAAAAGAGCGTTGAGGTCATCGAGGTTGATTATAAGTACTCTTTCGGTACACATTCTCACAAAATAGGTGATAATAAGAACACGGTACTTGAGTACCTGTTTATTGCGAAGTAAATTATGAAGACCTGGAATTTAGGAAACACCACCGTCAGAAACCCCGAACGAATCAAGGACGCATTGCGTGTTTTTTGTGATGAATTCAAGGGAAAGACTTTTGATGTACCCACTCAAAATGAGTTCTTCGTTGCACTGATAAATGCGGGTGTTATCAAAGGCGACCCCAACCAGCCAGGTAGCCGAGACTGGTCTGCTCGTAAATGGGCTAGTGCGTTTAATAAGCTAGGATTGGCTTTGCCGCGAGGTACAAAAGAAAACCCTGTCGTTACCATTACGCCAGCAGGCGAAGCATTGTTAAGCGACGACACCTTAGAGAGTGATGTACTGCTAAGACAAATGCTTAAGATTCAGTTGCCATCTCCTACAGAAGACAACTTAGAGGGTGCCTCAATCCATCCATTTTATCTAGTACTGAGCGTTGCGGTTGAGTTGATTAAACGAAATATGAAGCCACTTGGTAAAGAGGAAATTGCCCTGTTTTTGCAGTCCGCTACCCATGATGATGAAGCGGTTTCAATAGTAGATTCTATAGAAGACTACAGAGACAAAAGAGACAAAATTCAAGGCCGTATTGGAAAGCGTAAATTCTTCCTTGATTGCCTTACTATTAAAGCGGCCTATCTATACGGTGAAGCGACTAAGCAAAAGCTTAGCACCCTACAGGACTACAGTGATACGACGGTTCGTTACTCTGCTATTACAGGCGTGTTTACGATAGGCAGACAGACGCTCAATATAAAAGAAGACCAAGTTAATCTGGCTAATGCGATCGTTGACGCAGGAATACCGCCAATCTTGAGCGATGAGGAGTTTTGGTCATATTTCCACAACCCTACACTTCCGGCTCTCCCAACTGATAACGTTTCTTTCCTGTCGAAAGATATTGAAACACTCACAGGGCGATTAAATGAACTGACCAGAGAAACTGGCACTGGCACAGAAGTTGCTACTGAAGATACGAGCGGTGCAAGCGTATTGCAGCTTAAACGTCGTCGTGAAGACCTCGAAACCGAATTAACGAGCCTTAAAGAAATTCAGTTCTATCGAACGCAGCGAGATGAAGAACAAATAGAAGACATCAAGAACCTTTTTGAGAGTATAGCTAATCGAGAAACCATCGGTGGTAGCGACTACCTACCAGCTTGGGCGGAATGGGGCGTTTGGCGTGTCTTTCTCGCAATTAATACGATAGCGAACCCCGTAAATGAGACTCGTGGTTTCAAGATTAATTCTGAGCTGTTCCCTGTACATCACGCAAAGGGCGGTGCTGCCGACCTGCTGTTTAAGTACAAAGAAGATTCTATTATTCCGGCAGAGATTACACTTAGCAATAATGAACGTCAGTTCAATATGGAAGGCGAGGCTGTTAAATTCCACGTCAAATCTATCGTGGAAGCAAACCGAGACAGCGAAGTGATTGGCGTGTTTACTGCTCCCCAAGTACACGTCGCTACGGCACACGAATTTTTTGGTGCCGAATTCTATAGTCAAAAACTCGGTGGAGTTATGAAGCTCAATATCGTGCCACTAACATTCACGCAACTACAGTCCCTACTACCCGGGCAAACAAATGCCTGTAACGATGGTTCAGAGCTTTTGATTAAGCTACGAAGTTTGATACGACTCAAGGATCGTTCTTCTGACGGTGCCGTGTGGTTATCGAAGATTCATGAAGAATTGTCCGTCTAATTTAAGTATAAGCAGTAGTAAAAAAGTTAACTTCTCAGCTATGATAGAAGAAGTATGGCTGAAGAAATTAGTACTCACTATCTAAAAGGCGGTTTTGCTGTTGCAGATCATGTAGTGTTAGTACAAGAGGCTAGGACTCGCACTGTATTTCGTCCCGCCATTCACGTGGGTGGAGTCCGTGGCAAGATCATTCGTCAGAAGATTGGAAAAGATGGGGAATGGGCAGACGTCAATGAGGTAGACTTCAGGCGGCTCCCTGCAGACGCTGGCGTAGCAATTGACCTAGATACTGCTGGCACAAAACTACTATACGGTAAGCTCTCTAGTCTCTATGAAGTTCAAGGAAAAGGCATCGAATACGGTGACCAAAAATACGTTGTTGCCAAAAAGGACGAGATTTTAATAATTGATGATAAGAGCAAGCGAAAAGCCATCCAGGAGATAATTGACCAAGGTTATTCGGAAGAGTTTTGGAAGGATCTTTCCCAGAAGAACCCTGATTTGGCAACTCGTCTAGCTGTAGCTCAAATTCAAATCGATCGACAAGATATTGTAAGAGAATTCGAAGTATCGATGACATCCTATTCAAGTGATGAGGCGTACTGGCAGAAGTTTTTTGAAGACAATCCTTGGATTCTCCAGTATGCCTTTTCTGCACCAGTACACATGCTAGCAGGTGAAACATACCTCGGTGGTAAATCTTCCAAAGGAAGGGGCGGTAACGGTGGTGTGGCAACTGACTATCTGTTCCGTGATGAAAGTACAAAAAACTTTGCTGTTGTCGATGTTAAAACACCCGATAGTAAGCTTACAGGCACACTCTACAGGGGTGAAAAAGGATCTGGTGGAACAAATGAGATATATAGTATACATACAGACCTCTCAGGCGGTGTAGTTCAGGTACGGACACAGATAAGTACAGCCGTCGAACATTTTCAAAGCATACTTGGTCCCGAGTATGACCATAAACTACGACGCGTCCATCCGACAGGGGTGCTGATAGCAGGTAACCTAAACAGATTGTCTGATAAAGAAGCCGATTCATTTAATCATTTTCGTCATGGTCAGCATGATCTCGCCATTATTACCTATGACGAACTGCTTATGCGGCTCCAGATAATTTTTAGCGAGAAGACCAATGCAGAGGATGGAGAGGAATCACACTCGGATCCTGAGGATACCTTAACTACATCTTCTCAGGTACCTTACCTGGATGATTTACCGTTTTAGCCTTTCGTTTTGGGCTAAGCCTTCGTATTACCTCTGTAATTATTTATTAGTTGGTATTTTTGAGAGTCCGCCTCTGATAGGTTCACCAGAGAAAGAACGTCACCTTCAGGTGGCGTTTTTTCTCTGGTTGACTTGCGACGCAAGTCCGAAATCCGAAGGAGTTCGTGTAGCGATGTGCGGTAAAAATGTGTTGACATATTTTTACAAACGAGCGGAAATAGGGAGCTTTAGTGACCGCTTTCTCCGCGGGATCACAACTCCACCCTAAACGTTGATCCCTTACCCACCGTGCTATCGCAAGAAATAGTGTACCCATATCGATCGGCAGTTTGCTTGGCGATTGCCAGGCCTAGGCCATGGCCAGAAGTGTCGGTGCGGGTACGAGCGGTATCGGCACGATAAAATCTATCGAAGATGTGGGTAAGATCTTTCTTGCTGATGCCAATACCATGGTCGTGTACGGTCAGTATGGCTGAGGTGCTGTGGAGGGTTGCTGTCAGGGCAATATCTGATGCATCGGGTGAGTATTTGATGGCATTGTCGAGGAGGATTGTCATAATTTGTTCGACTGCCGCACGATTGGCGGTGATAGATTGGGGAGGCGCTGTAGTGATAATCGTACATTTTTTACGATCGGCAATCGGTTGAAGGCGCCCAGTAATGTCGTGGAGTAACGTGTCCAGCTGAAACGTCTCTGCGGTTGTGTCGACTGGTGCGGTGGTCGCAAGGCTGAGGAGCCCATCAGTAAGACTGCGGAGCTTTTCGATTTCAATGATATTACGTCTAAAAACGTCTCGGGCCTTATCTTCGGTGATGGTCTGTTTGCGGGCCGCTACTTCGTTGCTGGTTTGTAGTGCCGTCAAAGGGGTTCGTATCTCATGACTGGCATCACTGATGAACCGGGTTTGGGCGTCCATAGCGGCTTCGATGGGTCGGAGCGTGCGTCGGGCAAGGTAGTAACTCAGCGCCGTACCGCCTGCTGCGACAACGACATTAAGGATCGCCAGAGACCCTAGCACTGATAGGCGCGTTTCGGCGTCGCGCTGTGCTATACGCTTTTCAAAATCCTCAAATGGTTGTTGGTAAGATGTATCGTTCGTGTGTGGAGGTGGCAGTGGCTTGGCAAGCTGTGAGGACATGATGACATAAATGGCAGCGCTAAAACAGAGCGACATGGCCATAATAACGGCGAGGTAGCTGAAGGCAAGGCGATGCGTTGATGTCATGGTAGGTGATCTCATGATTGCGCCTCTATTTTGTAGCCAAAGCCTGGAATGGTATGAATGAGCTTGGTTGCAAAAGGCTTGTCAATCTTGCGGCGTACAAACATGACAAATTGCTCGACGGTATTTGGCAGAATGTCGGCATCGAAATCCCAAACATGTGTTATGAATGATTCTTTTGAGAGGACTTTTCCGGGATGTCGCATCATGTACTCAAGCACGGCGTACTCTTTACTGGTGAGTTTGATGGTCTGTCCGTCGCGGACTACCTGTTTGGTACTGGGGTCAAGCGTCAGACCGCCAATGTGAAGGATCTCAGTCTGTTTTTCACCAGGGCGACGTAAGAGCGCACGTATCCGCGCCAATAAAACATCAAACTGAAACGGTTTTGCCAGGTAGTCATCAGCACCTGTGTCGAGACCTTGGACAATGTCGCGCCCTTGATCTTTGGCAGTAAGCATAAGAATAGGAGTCGTGACGCCGTCGTCTCGTAATTTTCGACATACTTCGTAGCCGTCCATCTCGGGCATCATGACGTCCAAAATAATGACATCGTACTGGTCGGCAATGGCAGTGCGATACCCCTCGTCGCCGTCATAGCAAGTGTCTACAGCGTATGACTCGTCTTCGAGACCTTCTTTGAGGGCATCGGAGATTGCGCGATCATCTTCTATGACAAGCAGTTTCATATCACTCATTATACCTTAGGCAGCTGCAAATCTTCCGGTCGCCTCTGGCCATACATAGTGGATGAATTGCTGTCCCTTCCGGGTCAGATGTACCCACAGTTCGTCGGTACTGCTGGTCATTGCGATCAGCCCCTTATGTTTGAGGCGCTCAACGGTAGCAAAAAGTGACGAGCGGCTGAGACCAAGTTGACGCGCAAGCGTGTGTATGTCATCTTCGCCATCTTCGTGTACTTGTTGTAAAACGATTGCTTCGTTGGTAGTAAGGTGTATAGGGTGTGTCATATAGTCTCCTTTTGTTGCTTGATGATAGCAGCAGTATAGACCGGTTGTTCTGTAGAAATACTGTAATACCTTTACAGGAAATCTACAGCAGGTCGGTAGTAATCTTTCAAACGAGAGCAAATAAAGTATTTTCAGAACAGGAGAACAACGTGGCAACAGAAGTTTTCAATCGCCAAGAACTAAAGTTTGTCGTGACACGTCAGCAGTATCAGGCAATGCTACCGACATTATTGCAATATATGCGACCAGACAAACATAATCAGGACGGTCACACCTATCGGTTATATAACCTTTATATCGATACGAGTGATTATGCACTGATCCGACACAGTCTCAACAAACCGACTATCTACAAAGAAAAAATGCGCATCCGATCATACGAGCCGCTACGGGATGATAGAATGGTTTTTCTTGAAGTGAAGAAACGATACAAGAAAATAACGAATAAACGTCGCACAAAGATGGCGCTTGGTGATGCGTTACGTTTTGTTGAAACGGGGGTCGTGCCCGAAAGGCGGGCATATATGAATCGCCAGGTGGTTGACGAACTGGCTGTGATGTTACGCCAACACGCCTATCGTCCAACGGTAGCGATAACCTATGACCGTATGGCGTTTCATGCGATTGATGCGACGAGTGATCTACGTATGACATTTGACGCCAATGTGATGTCGAGGGCGTACGAGGGCGAAACGCAGCATCAACTGCTGCCGCATAACAAGCTGATCATGGAGGTCAAGTCATGTCATAATATGCCATTATGGCTGGTCGGTATGCTGGACGAGCAAAACATTCGCAAGCAAAGTTTTTCTAAATACGGTACGGAATTCGTCCGGCTATTAACAGAGGGTAAACGGGAGGAGCGGCAGTATGCTTGATTCAGTATTGACGGCTACGGCAAACGAAACAGTGGCTGTTAGTTCGGGCGTTATGGCAGTAGTGATCGGACTCCTCAGTGGGCTGTTGATGAGCTGGCTCTATATGCACACCAATCGTCACAGTTATTCGCAGAGTTTGGCATGGACACTTGTGTTTATGCCGGCGGTTATTGGTCCGATTATTGCCCTCGTAGGATCAAATATCGCAGCGGCGTTTAGTTTGGCAGGTATCTTTACTATTATCCGTTTTCGCAGTGCGCCAGGAAGCGCGCGAGATATACTGCTGATTCTGTTCTGTGTCGGTGCCGGACTTGCCTATGGGCTAGGTCTTTACCTTTACGGCATCGTTTTTACACTTCTTATGGCGGCGGTGCAGTTACTACTGCATATGACACACTACGGACAGGGCAGATACCGTCAATTGCAGATCAAAATTACCGCGCCAGAGTCAAGCAACAACGAAGATGTCTTTGCTGAGGTGCTCACAAGGCATACGTCATCGTTTGAACTAAACCGTATTGGTACCCGTGATTTGGGCAGTGTGTACGAACTGGTATATGATATCGAGCTACCAAAAGACAGCCAGCGAAAAGTATTAATTGATGAGTTGCGACGACACAATAGCAATATGAATATTATTATTTCCAATCGTGCAACCACGAGTATGTTTTAACCTAACGGATAAGGAGAAAATCAATGACAGTAACAACAAAACAGCGCAAAGGACCATTCATCGTTGTCCTGATTGCCATTATCGTCCTGATTAGCGCGGCAGGAGCGGGGACGTGGTACTATTTACACCATCAAGCCTCTAAGGTGATGGATACGAACACGTCAACTTCAAATGCTACTGCCATAGAGGCGGATGATAGCGATGATATTGACTGGGATAGCCTGCCAACGACCAATGTGACGCTGACAAATGAAGGACTGGCAATTACGGCGGCTGGCACTTATGTCATATCGGGTAGTTCGACGGGTCAGGTGACAGTCAATACTGATGGGTACGTACGACTGGTGCTAAATGGTGCGACAATCAAGAGTGCAAAAGACGCGGCCATCTCTATTGAAAGTGCCAAAAAGACAGTCATTCAACTGGCGGATGGCTCGACGAATACTATCGCAGATGCTTCTACTCGTAGTGATGAGGAGATTGACGGGGCGATTTATTCGGCTGATGATTTGGTGATTAACGGGAGCGGTAGCCTGACGGTGACGGCCAACTTTGCAGACGGTATTGTGGGCAAAGACGATCTATGGATTAATTCGGGTGTGATTACTGTCACAAGTGCCGATGATGGTATTCGTGGCAAAGACTCGTTAAACGTCTCTGGCGGTACGATCGTCATTGATGCAAAGGGTGACGGTATGAAGGCGAGTAACAGTACCGACCTCGGGAAGGGTCAGTTCGTGGTGAGTGGCGGCGATATAACCATCAACTCGGGTGATGATGCAATGAAGGCCGAGCAAAAGATTTCCATTATTGACGGCACGATTACCATCAAGACGAGTGTGGAGGGCATCGAAGCGCCGGTGATTGTCGTCGACGGAGGTACGATTACCCTCTATGCCAGTGATGATGGCATGAACGCTTCGGCATCCGATATCATCACGAGTGGTCTCAGTATTACTATCAATGGCGGGACGCTCAACATAGAAGTCGGTCCTGGCGATACTGACGCTATCGATTCAAATGGTGACCTATATGTCAACGGCGGAACAATTACTATCACTGCGCAGGTTTCATCATTCGACTTTGACGGGAATGGGGCGATTAATGGTGGTACGGTAACGGTGAATGGTCAGCGCATCACTGAGATGCCAGCTCAGATGATGGGTGGCGGCGGTCAAGGTGGTGGTGGACCACAAATGAGATAGGGGGATATAACAGCTATATGGCAGATGTATCACAACAGTATCGAATTATCGTACTTATCCCGGCCTACCAGCCAGGTCGGGCCCTTGTGGCGACGACGCGTCGTTTGTTGGCGGCTGGGCGCACGGTCGTCGTAGTGAATGACGGGAGCGGTCCCGAATATCAGCCTATTTTTCGTCAGTTAGACACACGCATTCATCTCATCATGCGTGGCAGTAACAAGGGTAAGGGGGCTGCGCTAAAGACGGGGTATCGCTATATCAAGGATAATTTTAGTGATTATGTGATTGCGACGGCTGATGCGGATGGACAGCATGATATTGGTGATGTACAGAAGGTTGCCCTAGACTATGGTCATCATCCTGGGACGTTGCTATTGGGTTCGCGAACTTTCCAAGGTGGTCATGTGCCACTGCGAAGTAAATTTGGTAATGTGCTAACTCGAAAAGTATTTTCACTTCTGACAAAGCAAAAGCTCAATGATACTCAGACGGGACTGAGAGCGTTTGGTGAGAATCTTGTCGATTTTATGCTAGAGGTGCCTGGTGATCGGTTCGAGTATGAGATGAATGTATTACTTGCCTGTAGTCGTCAGGGGATCGAGATTATTGAAGTCCCCATTACGACCATTTATGAGAATGGCAATGAGAGCTCTCATTTTGATCCGATCAAAGATTCTCTTGCTATTTACGGTCAGATTCTCAAATTTGCCGCCTCGTCCTTGTTGGCGTTTGGTCTCGATTATCTCCTGTTTCTCCTCTTTTTATCCCTGACCGGATCATGGGGCGTGGCTGCGAGTGTCACAATGGCGAATATTGGCGCCAGAATTATCAGCGCAAGTGGTAACTTTGTGGTGAATAGGCAATTGGTGTTTCGGCATAAAGGTGGTCTGGCAAAGAGTGCTATCTCGTATATGCTTCTTGCGGGTGGCGTACTCATTGCCAATACGATACTGCTTGCCTTTCTGACGACTGTGATTGGTATTGTGCCGTATCTTGCAAAGATTATTGTAGAGATAGCTCTCTTTTGCGTGAGCTATATCATGCAGAGAAACTTTATCTTTGCTGTCAGACACAGAAAGCTGCCGCGATGAAAAGAAAATTGATTATCATAGGGTTCATTGTGGCCCTCACAGGGTCAACGGCATATATCTTACTTGATTCATTTGTCTGGGAGCGACGCTATCAAGCCGTGAGTGCTGGCGCAGCGAGCCTGCCAGGCGCGAATGCGGCAGAAAGTGCGACAGTCGAGGTGAAAACGTATGTCACCAACAATACGACGGTGTATGTTGCAAGCCTTACGCTATCCGAAGGGCAGACGATTCAGGCGGCACTCGCCGACAATATCTATGGGCGCAATATTACCGATACGACTTCTACTATTGCTGAGATGGCTGGGGCCACGATTGCCATTAATGGTGATTATTACGGAGCACGCTCTAGCGGGTATGTCATCCGTAATGGCGAGCTTTTGCGTTCTAGTAAGGCGAGTGACAACCAGGAGGACATGGTTATATGGAGTGATGGTACAATGTCGGTCATTACAGAGGGAGAGTATACGGCCGAGGAACTGCTTGCGAAGGGCGCCCTGCAGGTGCTGTCGTTTGGGCCGGGGCTTATTATTGACGGAGCGATGAGTGTGACGACAAATGATGAGGTGGGAAAAGCGATGGCGAGTAATCCGCGCACTGCTATTGGATATCTTGGCGATCATCGCTATGTCTTCGTGGTTGCCGATGGCCGCACGAGCGAAAGCCAGGGATTGTCTTTGCTGCAGTTGGCCGAATTTATGCAGTCGCTGGGAGTTCAGCAGGCCTACAACCTGGACGGAGGTGGTTCTTCGACGATGTATTATGACCATAAGGTAGTCAATAATCCGACAACGAATGGTTCTCAGATTGCAGAGCGGAAGGTGAGTGATATCTTATATGTCAAATAGGCGTCTTATAGTGTATGTGACGGTGACACTACTATGCGGGCTGTTTAGTAGTATCTACGAGCATTTCTCCCATGAAGTGTACTCGGTCTTTATAGTGTACCTCTTTACGGTTCCTTTGATACTTGGTGTTTTGCTGGAGGCCCTCGGATTGCTTCTTCCTCGTCTGCGGACCAAAAGCTCATGGACGAGATTGTTGCATCATTTCGCGGTTACCATACTCACCGTAGGGTGCGCTTTGCGGGGAGTTTTTGAGATATATGGCACAACGAATGACAACGTTACGTTTTATTTTATTGCAGGTGTAGGACTGCTGATTATCAGTAGTGGTTTGCGAGTGAGAGAGTGGATGAGGACAAAGCGTATCGCCGGGTAGGATCAGTGGCTTATACTGGATAGTATGAGTCACATTCCTCCCTCCCTTTACGGTGTCAATCTTGGTGGCTGGTTAGTATTGGAAAAGTGGATAACTCCTCGTCTTTTTGAGGGATATGATGCTGAGGATGAGAGGGCGTTTATGCATCAAAAAGGTGCAAGAGAGCGCCTCAAGCATCATCGAGATACATTCATTACCGAGGATGATTTGCGTTGGCTGTCAACACATGGTGTCACGGCGGTTCGTGTGCCAGTGGGCTATTGGTTGTTTGGCGAAGAATCACCGTATGAAAAGAGCGTTGACTACCTTGATTGGCTGGTAAATAAGGCTAGCGTGTATAATTTACACGTCATTATTGACCTTCACCGTGCGCCTGGAGCGCCAGATGGACATGACACCGGTAATGAGGCAGCCCCATACGCGTGGTTTAGAGATCGAGCACTACAGCAAAAGACACTGGATGTGCTCGAACAAATCGCCAAAAGATACGGTCATTATGATCATGTTTGGGGGATTGAAGTCCTCAATGAACCACACATCCAGTGGTGGCGTGTAAAAAATACACGGCAATTTTACCGGACAGCCTATCGGCGAATGATCCCTTATATGCGACTAGGGATGGCGGTTATTTATAATGACGGATTCTGGCCGCTATGGATGAACGGGGCTGTACGGGCTATGCATGATCACCCGGTTGTGATGGATGTGCATTTTTATCATTTTAGCGTACCGTTCGACGGCTGGCGTAGCCTGGCGGGTCATTTGCGAAAAACCCGGCGACGTCAATGGCTGATGACTTGGTTAACTCGAAAACAGCCTATTATTGTTGGTGAGTGGAGTGGTGTGATATCGGGTCATAAGATGCGTCATGTACCTCAGAAGCAACAACGACTCTTCGAATCATCCTACTTGCGTTTGCAGTCCCAGATTCATCAGGTTGCAGCTGGTCAGTTTTATTGGAATTACAAAACTGAAAGTCCAGGGATTTGGAATTATCGATCACTTGTGGAGGCGGACAGGGTCGACGTATTAGAGTCCTAAGGTGTACAATAGTCATTATGAGTGTTATTTTCAAACGTACAAAAATATTAGCAACCCTTGGTCCAGCCACCAATACCCCAGAAATGATTGAGCAGCTGCTATTGCAGGGCGTCAATGGACTGCGCCTGAATTTTAGTCACGGTACCTATGAAGAGCGTGACGAGCAGATTCCTTGGATTCGCGAAGCCAGCAAAAAAGTCGGCAAGCCTGTGGCGATTTTGCAAGATTTGCAAGGGCCAAAAATTCGCCTTGGCGCCATCGCGGATAACCGTTATGAAGTGAAGAAGGGTGATGAAATCATTCTTGATTTTGCCGTTACCGAACATGATGGCAGTAATCGTTTGCCAGTGCAATATAATCTTGCCTCAAAGGTAAAGGTCGGCGAGCCGATTTATATCTTCGACGGTAAGGTTCGGACAGAAGTCGTTGCGATCTCGTCTGAAACAGCTATTACACTGCGTGTCGAAAATGATGGTGTGCTGATGAGCAAGAAGGGTATCAACTTGCCAGATACCGATTTTGGTGGTGACATCCTGACGCCAAAAGATCTTAAAGACATTAAATACGGTCTCGACAAAGACATTGATTTTGTGGCGCTGAGTTTTGTGCAGAGTCCCGATGATATCCATAACCTTCGTCAGATCCTTGTAGCTGGTGGTTCAACTGCCCAGATTATTGCTAAGATCGAAACCAAAGCTGCTGTGAAGGATGACGTTATGGAGGCTATTGTTGAGGCTGCTGATGGCATCATGGTTGCTCGTGGTGACTTGGCCGTTGAAGCAGGTGCTGAGATCGTGCCAATCGTGCAACGTCGCCTTATATCTCTGTGCCGCGAATATAACAAGCTTGTGATTGTGGCGACACAAATGATGGCAAGTATGGTTGATGCGCCTGAGCCAACTCGTGCTGAGGTGGGTGACGTGGCAAATGCGGTGATTCAGGGCGCTGATGCTGTCATGTTGTCAGATGAGACAGCCAATGGCTCTTACCCGGTTGAAGCCGTCGCCGCGATGAAGAAGACGATTCTTTATACTCAGGACCATGCTCCAGTTGTGGAAGTAAGAGATCATACTGTACCAGAAAATGCTCAGCGCGATGCTATTAGTGGTGCTGCCGTCCACTTGGCAGATCAGTTAGGTGTTGAGGCGATCATTGCTGAGACGAAGTCGGGTGCGACAGCGACGAACATCGCGGGATACCGTCCTAACCTGCCAATTATCAGTGTGACGAGTGATCCACGTGCTGCCCAACAATTAGCGCTTAATTATGCTAATCGCAGTTATATTCGTCCGGACGGCGAGAAGGCAGGATTATCACTGGCAAAGGAGTTGGTGCAGGAAGGTTACTTTGGTGGGCAGCCCGTCACGGTGATTATCGTCAGTGGTCGTCAGCCGGGTCTCGTCGGGGCGACTGACACGATTCGTGTTCGTGTTATTGAGTAGTTGCTAGATTACTGTTATGCTAAAAACAACGAAATAACAGAAAATGGGTGGGAAATGACATTTTTTAAGAAGACACTGCGCGATGTACCGATTGATGGTCAGACGGTGTTGGTGCGTGCTGATTACAATGTGCCGCTAGATAAAGACGGGACGATTCGTGACGATTTGAGGATCCGTGCTAGCTTGCCAACCTTGCAGTACCTATTGGATCATGGTTGCAAGGTGATAATTATCAGCCATTTGGGGCGTCCAGAAGGAAAACGGGACATGACGTACAGTCTGAAACCAGTGGCTGACCGCTTGGCGACATTGCTGAGACGAGAGGTACGGCTAGCAGACAATTGTATTGGTGACCGCGCGTATCAAACGGCAAAAACAGCGACTCCGAGCACGGTAGTATTATTTGAAAATCTTCGATTCCATGCCGAGGAAGAGGAAAATGACGAGACATTTGCAAGGGCAATTGCTAAGGCAAGTGGGGCGACGTACTTGGTACAAGACGGGTTTGGCGTTGTGCATCGGGCGCATGCCTCGACTGATGCGATTACACGGTTTTTGCCGTCAGTTGCTGGATTGTTATTAGAGCACGAGTACACGATGTTGACGCAATCGTTAGAGGCGCCAACACGTCCATTGGTGGCGATTCTTGGTGGCGCCAAAGTCAGTGATAAGATTACGATTATTGAACGATTTGTTGATAAGGCTGACAAGATACTAATTGGCGGTGCTATGGCGAATACTTTTTTGGAGTATCTCGGCAAGCAAGTTGGTGCCAGTAAGTTCGAACCAAGACAGCATGAGGTACTAGACCAAATTTATGCGGCAGCGCGTGCCAAAGTGGGAGAGACTGCGGTGGATGAATTTCTCCTCGTACCTGAAGATGTTGCCGTGGCACGACAGATAGATGCAAATGAGCCACGACGTGTGGTTAATGTGAATGCAATTGGTGCCGAGGACATTGCCCTAGATATTGGCGACAAAACGATTGAACGATATAGTCAGGTAATCAGTGAGGCGGGAACGGTTATATGGAATGGCCCAGTAGGATACAGTGAACTGGATAATTTTGCCCATGGTTCGGCCAGGGTTGCGTTGGCACTGGCTACCAAACCATCAGTCACGTCGATTGTCGGGGGTGGTGATACAGCCGACTTCGTTCTGAAATGGGATGGACAAGGGGGTAAGAGCTTTTCGCACGTTTCGACTGGTGGAGGGGCCGGATTGGAGCTGATGGCGGGCAAGAAATTACCCGGGGTAGAGGCCTTGCTGGACGCTCGCTAAAAAATGGGATACACTAAGCGTAAGGATTATAGATAATGGCAAGAGACAAGCGATTGATTATTGGTAACTGGAAGATGAATTTTACGGTTCATGAGGCGAGTCTTTATTTGCACCGTCTTTCCAAAAAAATTCGTAATCGTCGCGATGTCGAAGTTGTGTTGGCGCCGACTATGCTGGGGGTTCAGACACTCAGTGTCCAGGTGAATTACCGCCAATTCAAGCTGGCAGCACAGAATTTTTATTGGCGTGATCACGGACCATATACTGGGGAGGTCTCGGCGACTCAACTGCGCGGCATCGTGCAGTACGGGCTCGTAGGGCACTCTGAACGACGGCATGTTTTTCATGAAACTGACAAAGACACACGGGCAAAGGTCCAGGCGGCAATCCGTAATCATATTCGCCCGATTCTTTGTATTGGCGAAACGATTCAAGAACGCACCAATGGCGAAACAGAGATGGTGCTTCACGATCAACTGATCGGTGGGCTAGCGAATATCACGAGTGAAGAGTTAGAGCAGGTAGTGATTGCCTACGAACCTGTATGGGCGATTGGTACTGGAGTCAATGCAAATCCTGTCGATGTAACACGTGCTGCCAAGATTATTCGGTCGCAGCTGGCTCATCTGTACGGCAAGAAGGCTGCCGAGGCTGTCCAGGTATTGTATGGCGGAAGTGTGACGGCTGATAGCGCAGCAGACTATTTGGCGCTGTCTGAGATTGACGGGTTGTTGGTCGGAGGTGCTAGCCTTGATGAGTTTGCGTTTGCGGATATCGTCAAAAAGGCCCATAGAGGGAAGGACGCGACAGGACTAGTGAAGGGTGGAGCTCGATGAAAGACTTAGATTTTGATGAACTAGACCGCGCCGTCAGTTCCTTATTGGGTGATACAAGCGAAAAAACTGTATCGACGCCAGAAGTAAAGGCAGTCACGCAAGATGTTTCTGTAGCTACCGATCCAGTGGCACCGATTGTCACAGCAACGGTGGCACCAGCGAATGATAAGGCTGTCGAAGCGCCAAAAAAGAAGGCCCTCGTTGAAAAACGCTCAAGTGGTCGGTTTATGGATGTTATGCATCCGTCCTCTGATATGAAGAATGTGGCCCGTCCGGCAGTATCCCGCCAAGCGACAACATTGCAGCCCCTTGCGTCAACTCCTCCAGCATCTGAGGAGGCAACACCAGAAGCAGTCGAAGAGCCTTCGATTGTCCAAGAAGAGGCAGTGGCCCCTACTGAGAAAGTGAACGATACTTCACTTGTTGAGGAATCAACTGTGTTCGAAGAAGAGGAGCAACTCTTCCCTGACCCACTCGATTTTCATAATTTTTCTGCCGAAGAGACATCGAATACGACTGAACTGCCGGCAGATGAGGCGGAGAATGATGACGATCATCATGATCTTGCTTTGGCACATGTGGCCAGCGAGTTGAATGGGCTAAATGGGCTGATCGAAGAGCAGCAAACTAATATATCGGTCGATACTCCGTTCGTTAATGGACTTTCCCTGGAAAAGCGACCACTTGGTGCCTTTTCGGTGGATGCGGCCGACACGTCGTTATTAAGTGTCGAACCACCAGTTGAGCCTGAGGCTGAAGAGGTAGCGGCAGAAGAGATGACAGAACCTGAACTGACTGCCGAGCAGAAAGAGGCGATTGCCAACCTAGAAAGTAAAGATGCTCAGGCCCCCGCTGTTGCCGAAGTGGTGCCGGAGGAATTGCAGAGTGATGTTGTAGCGGTTGAGGCGGCTGGAGTTGAGCCGGTAGCTGCGCCAGTGTCGGTGACAAGTATTGGGACGGGATCAATCTCGCAACAGTACACTGAAAAAGAACGCCCTATGAGCGAAGAAACAACTCCTGTCTTTGATACGACGCAGTATCATCAACCTTTGAAACATACACCAAAGCAGAAATCAGGGTGGTTGGGCACTGTTTTGATCATACTCATTATCCTTCTTGGTGTCGGGGCGGGTGCAGCAGTATATTTCTTTGATCCATTCGGGCTCTTCTAGCACTCATTTCGTAGTATTATAGATATAATGGATATTCTTGCAGGGCTTAATGATGCTCAAAAACAATCAGTGACGACGACCGAGGGCCCTTTATTACTACTGGCTGGCGCAGGAAGCGGTAAGACAAAAGCCTTAACGCATCGTATTGCTTATTTGATTGCTCATGCAGGTGTTTGGCCGGAACAGATACTGGCTGTCACCTTTACCAACAAGGCCGCCCGTGAAATGCGCGAACGACTGAGTCATCTATTGGGGCAGGAGAACACACGGAGTTTTATGCCATGGATGGGAACATTTCACGGCATTTGTGTGCGGTTGTTGAGGATTGAGGGGTCAAGGATTGGAGTTCCAGCTAACTTTGTGATTTATGACGAAGATGATCGACAAGGCCTGGTGAAGCAAGCCATGAAACGACTATCAATCAGTGATAAGGAGATTAAGCCTCGTGCGGTCAGTTCGGCAATCTCAAATGCTAAAAACGAATTAGTGAGTCCTGACGAATTCGAACAGACGGCGCAGTTTCCCTATCAGAAAAACATAGCCAAGATATACCAGGTATATGAAGAAATGCGCCGGGCGGCAGGGGCATTGGACTTTGATGATTTGTTGATCGAGACGGTTCGTTTGTTCCGTGAGCACGCGGAGGTGCGCCACAAATGGCGAGAAAAATTTGTACATATTATGATTGATGAGTACCAGGATACAAACGCGGCACAGTATGCACTGATCAAAATGTTAGTGAATGAGCAGCAAAATATTGCTGTCGTTGGTGATGACTGGCAGTCGATTTATAGCTGGCGTGGAGCTGACTTTACGAATATCTTAAATTTTGAGCGAGACTTTCCGGGTGCGACGGTAATCAAACTAGAACAAAACTATCGCAGTACGGCGAGTATTTTGGACGCGGCACACAGTGTCATTATGAAGAATACGCAGCGTAGCGACAAAAAGCTTTGGACAGAGGCTGGTGCGGGAGCACCGGTGCGAGTGCACGCGCTGGATGACGAGACGGCCGAAGCCTCGTTTGTGGCTGAAGCGATCTCGTCGCAGGTGGCGATTGGCGCCCGCAGCTATAGCGACGTCGCCGTGCTGTACCGTACAAATGCACAAAGTGCGCCATTAGAACGCGCGTTTATGCGGTTTGGGGTGAAATACCGTATTGTTGGCGGTGTCAGATTCTATGACCGCAAGGAAGTAAAAGATATCCTTGCCTACCTCAAACTAGCTGTTCAACCGCGTGATCGCATGAGTTTCAGCCGTATTGTTAATGTGCCAACACGGGGTGTAGGGGCAACCAGTCTTGAGAAGTTTCTTGTTTGGCAGGAGGCTTCAGGGTTCGATATCATTGCGGCCCTCTCCAATGTCGAGCAGACATCGTCGTTGACGCCGCGAGCAAAGACTGCCCTTCGTTCTTTGGGCGATATCTTGCGGGGTATACAGGCTTCGGTAGTGAATGATTCGCCAGCTGAGATTATCGACAAGTTGATCAAACGAACGGGCTATGATACGTATGTACTGGACGGCACCCCCCAAGCCGAAGACCGCCAGGAGAACCTGGGCGCTTTGATTTCTGATGCCAGTGCGTTCACCTCTTTGGATGAATTTTTGGAGGAGGCGGCGCTTCTGTCGAGTGCCGACTCATCAGCTGATGATAACGAGGTCACCCTAATGACGCTCCATGCGGCAAAGGGGCTCGAGTTCCCTGTGGTGTATATGGTTGGCATGGAAGAGGGTATATTGCCACATGCTCGGATATACGAGGCGGGACCAGCCGAGCTAGAAGAAGAAAGACGCCTGTGTTACGTCGGAATGACGCGGGCCCGTGAAGAATTGCACCTAACGTACGCGCACAGTCGCCTTACCTTTGGGCAGCGATCATATCAACCGTTGTCTCGGTTCATCGCAGACATGGGCGACCAGGTCTTGCAGATGAGTGGCAGTGATAGAGGTGCCGAGAATCACTACGTGACTGATGATTTTAGCGATTTTTACTCAGATGAACCTTTTTCAATTGGTGATAGAGTAAAATCAACCGCCTTTGGTATTGGAACGGTCAGTGAGGTCGATGGATTGGCGTTAACGATTGCATTTGATAATGGCCAGACCAAACGTCTCAATGTGGAATACGCACGACTGGATAAAGTATAAAAAACCTACAGCATAATCACGTATTTTTTGATACAATAGAAGGAGTGAAAAAGAACTATGTCATGATGCGAGGCATGAATTTAGTAGTGCGGTCCTGGGGGCGACTAGTGTTGGCTGTGGCGATTATTACGGCACTATTTGTTGGTGGTGCCATCACGTCACGCGTCTATGCTGATGATCAAAAACGTCCAGAGGGCAGTCGACTTATTACCCTTTTTGATAGGGGTTCAGAACAGTCATTTATGACGACAGCCGCAACGGTGAAGGGTGCTCTTGATGAGGCGGGGATTGAGGTTGATGCACGTGATCGAGTCGAGCCATCTCTGGACGAGCAGCTAGTAGCGAGCGAGTATTCGGTGAACATCTACCGTGCACGCCCTCTTGTCGTTATTGATGGTGCAACGCGCCAAAGAGTGATGACGGCCGCACAGTCACCTGATCAGATTGCCAAAGATGCTGGAATCACCCTGTATCCGGAAGATAAGGCAGTGACCAAGCAGTCGAGTAATCTATTGGCTGATGGTGCCTCAGAACAATTTGTGATTACACGCGCGACAGCTCTTCAGCTGGTACTCTATGGCGAAGAAATGACGGTGCGTACTCAAGCGACAACCGTTGGCGGGCTGTTAGCTGAAAAAGGTATTACGATGGGATTGAATGATCGCGCTTCCCTGTCACGAGAAACGGCGATTACCGAGGGCATGGTTCTGCAAGTTTGGCGTGAAGGCAAGCAGACAAAGACGGTTGAAGAAGAGGTTGATTTTGGCACTGAAATTATCAGCGATGCCAACCGACCGGTTAATTACAAGGAAATCAAAACGCCAGGTGAAAAAGGTAAGCGTAGTGTGACCTATGAAACATTGATTAAAAATGGCCAGGAAGTTGAACGCAAGGAGATTAACAGTGTCATTGTCACCCCTGCTAAACAACAGGTTGAGATTCGTGGTACGAAACCAGAGTATATGTCATATACCGGCGGAGGAAGTAAAACAGAATGGTTGGCTGCGTCGTCGATCTCTCAGGAAGATTGGGGCTACGCGGACTGGTTGGTTCAGAAGGAAAGCGGTTGGAACCCGAATGCTCGTAATGGCAGTTCTGGTGCCTGTGGGCTAGCTCAGGCGTTACCTTGTGGTAAGGTACCTGGTGATCCGCATAACCCAGTTAATTCTCTTAATTGGATGGACGGCTATGTCAAGGGGCGATACGGTAGCTGGGCAAATGCTGTGGCTCATTCAAAATCAAAGGGTTGGTACTAACATTTTATGGCCGGTCCCAAGAAAGCGTTGGGTCAACACTGGCTGCACGATCGAGAGATACTGGCGGCCATTGCTGATGACGCCGATCTCGCGTTAGACGATACCGTATTAGAAATTGGTCCAGGGCTTGGGACACTGACGAGTGAGTTATTGCGACGATCGGGCAACGTCATCGCCGTAGAGTTTGACCGTGATTTGGCGCGCAAGCTGCCAGGGCAGTTTCCTGGCAAAAATCTCGAAGTTATTGATGCTGATATTCTGGATTTTGACCTCTCGAGGCTCCCTGCAGGGTATAAAGTTGTTGCAAACGTCCCCTACTATATCACCAGTAAGATCGTTCAGAAGCTATCTGAATCGGCTAATCCACCTGAGATGGTGGTAATCTTGGTACAAAAAGAAGTTGCTGAGCGTATCGCCGCGCCTCCGGGACGCATGAGTATGTTGAGTGTCAGTGCCCAGGTATTTTTCGAGGCGACCACAGGGGTGGAGGTGCCTCGCCAGTATTTCACACCGCCGCCAGAGGTCGACAGCCAAACAGTCATATTACGCCGTCGCCCGGCACCGTTGGTGGCAGAGGCAGATCAAAAGGCATTTTTCCGTATCGTTCGGGCTGGCTTTAGCGAGCGCCGCAAAAAGTTGCGTAGTTCTCTGGCCGGCGGCCTGCAGATGTCAAAATCTGATGTTGATGTCATGTTGCAAAACGCCGGTATTGACCCGGAGGCCCGCGCTCAAGAACTCAGTATCGACCAGTGGAAATTATTGACAAAATAACATTTTTGTGCTATAATGAAACTATCCTATCGGACTGGCCGGTAGGTGCAGCTTGAAGGAGTGATCACCATGATCGCTGTTGGAACTAAGCTTACGTCCCTCGCCATGGTCGAGTCGGCCATTGCACAGGGCTTTGCGCTCAAGACCGTCATGTACGTCGAAAGCGACGTCTCCGACGATCAGATAGGCAGCAGGCACGAAACCGAGATTCATATCGGTTACCTGTTTCCACGCGTTACTACTCAGGGAGTTGACCTCCTCCTCGCAGACCGCGAAGTCTTCGCCTGCCTGGTGTCGGAGTACGACGAGTGGATGGCTCCTCATCGAGCCTTTCTACGGCGAGAGACTCACGGACGACGTGAGCCTCGACGACGTAGCCGCCGCTAACACCGGCAAGTAGGCACCCACGCAAGACGGTCGTCTCAACGGCCACATTGTGCTCGAAATCGAGCGACCTTGAAGCTTCGGCTTGTGGCCGCACAAGCGGTCTGCACCACCCGAGTTTGTTTATCAACGAATTCTGCCAGACCTTTTTAGGACGAGCGCCCTCCGTGGCGCTCATTTTCTTTGTTCTAACATTACGTTTATACTAAGGAGTATGATAGCATCCGACCAACCAACTGTTTTTCCTGCCAATGTTCGTGTAGCGGTTTCCTCGATCGCTGACGGTTCGATGAAGGATGGCAGGGAATTGCTGACGCCCGAGGCGATTCATAATCGCCAGCAGTTTTTACAGCGCCAAGGTATGCCATCTGACCACACTGCGGTGTTCTATGCCGATTTTGAGACGGAAGATTTTTGTCATTATGCATCGGCGCACCCCGGATTGATGCCTGGTTGCGACGGCGTCTCGACCGATCGTATCAATCAGCCGATACTTCTGCCTATTGCTGATTGTGTGGCGACGGTGCTCTATGACCCGATACATCATGCTGTCATGATCTCGCATCTGGGTCGCCATAGCACCGAACAGTACGGTGGCACCAAATCGGTTAAATATATGACCAAAACGTATGGATCGCGGCCAGAGGAATTGTTAGTTTGGCTGGCCCCCTCGCCAAATGGTACTGACTACCCCTTGCACGCATTCGACAACCGTAGCTTTATTAACGTTCTCACCGAACAGCTCGCATGCTCCGGGGTGCGACCCGATAGCATCGAAGTATCGTCGGTTGATATCTCAACCAACCCTCACTATTTCTCGCACGGTCAGTTTCTCAAAGGGCAACAGGCCACAGACGGGCGCTATGCGGTTGCGGCAATGATTACCTAATCTGGTACAATATACCTAATGGGAAAAAACTTATACATCACCACTGCTATTCCGTACGTCAATGGGACGCCGCACATCGGTAACTCCTTAGATTACCTGATTGCTGATACCTGGGCGAGGTACCAGCGGCAAAATGGCCGTGAGGTTCGTTTTCAGGTAGGGACTGACGAGCATGGTAATAAGATTGCCGCCAAAGCCGAAGCTGCCGGTCTGACGCCGCAAGCCTACACCGACTCAATGTATCCAAACTTCGAGAATCTGATGAAGAAGGTCGGGGCGAGCTATACAGATTTTATCCGCACAACAGATCCACATCATATCGGCGCCGTACAATATATCTGGCAACAGCTGCTACCGCACATTTATAAAGGAACCTATGAAGGTTGGTACTGTGTTGGCTGTGAGGCGTTTGTGACTGATAAAGAAGCCGCCGAAAATAACGGGGTCTGTCCTGACCATAATCAGGCATATCAGCGTCTTAGTGAGGAAAATTATTACCTGAAAACCAGTGCGTTTACTGACCAGATTCGTGAAGCAATTGATGCAGGTAAAATGAAGATCGTACCAGAATTTCGTAAGAAAGAGTTTCTCGAATTGGTTAAGGATGGCCTGCAGGATGTCAGTATTTCTCGTCCAGCCAAGCACCTAAGTTGGGGAATACCTGTGCCAGGTGATCCTGGTCAGGTGATGTATGTTTGGATTGATGCATTAGCGAACTACCTCACAATTATTGGCTATCCAGATAAGCCCGAATGGAAAGATTTCTGGCCGGCTGAGGTGCAGGTAGTAGGTAAAGATATCTTACGTTTTCATGCGGGGATTTGGCCAGCAATGTTGCTGGGGCTTGGTCTACCTCTCCCTAAAAAACTGTTGGTGCATGGTTTTATCGACAGTGGTGGTCAAAAAATGAGCAAAACCGTTGGTAACGTGGTTGATCCGAATGAGGTGATTGATCAGTACGGCCTCGACGCCTTCCGCTATTACTTCTCGCGTCACATTCCGACGCTTGATGATGGCGATTTTACGTGGGAGAAGTTTGAGAATGCCTATAATAACGAGTTAGGCAATGACCTTGGCAATGTGGTACAGCGTGTCGCGAGTATGATCACTCGCTACCAGGCAGGCGTCATTGGTGATGCTCGTCAGACCGAGCATGACACCAAGAAATATCATGATGCCATGAACGATCTTGAATTTAATAAGGCTCTTGATGAGGTATGGGTGAGTGTTCGCGCTTTGAATCAATACATCGAGAATGTCAAACCATGGGAAGTTGCTAAGCGCCGCGATACCGATCCAGAGGCCGAGGGGCATCTCAATGAGATCCTTGGCCACTGCGTGGGTGTCCTGCTGCAGATTGGCGACTTGTTGGTGCCATTTCTGCCCGATACTGCCGCTAAGATTCACGCAACCTTTGAAACTGGCGTCATCGTTCCTCAGGGTTCGGTTCTGTTTCCAAAGGTGTATCAACACACCACTGATCCACGCGCTCCTAAGGTTGCCTAGAATGTTTGTCGATTCTCATTGTCATATTCATGACCTTCAGTTCTATCCTGAGGGCCGCGAAGCTGCCTACGATCGTGCGGTTCAGGAAGACGTCGCGATGCTCTGTGTTGGTACCGGCGAGGCTGATTCACGTGAGGCAGTTCAATTCGTCCAAGACCGCGACCTTGCCTGGGCGGTCGTGGGGGTGCATCCGCATGATACCAAGGACGGATGGCAGGATATTGGGCGGCTATTGGCTGAAAAACCACCCAAGATTGTCGGGATCGGTGAGATTGGCCTTGATTATTATTACAATCATTCACCGCGTGCTATTCAGATAAAGGCGCTTGAAGAGCAGTTGCAGTGGGCGGTAGACTACGACTTGCCTGTGAGTTTTCATGTTCGGGAGGCTTTTGATGATTTTTGGCCAGTGATTGATAACTTTACGGGCATCCAAGGGGTACTCCATAGCTTTACTGATACAGCCGCGACCTTGGAACGGGCCTTGACGCATGGATTTTACATCGGCGTGAACGGAATTAGTACATTTACAAAGGATGAGGCGCAACAGGCGATGTTTCGCCATATTCCACTGGAAAAAATGGTATTAGAAACTGACGCTCCCTTCTTGACACCAGCGCCATATCGTGGTAAAGTGAATGAGCCAGCATTTGTGAAACACGTTGCAGCATTTCATGCAAATGATCGAAATATATCTTTGCAAGAGGTAATGACAGCAACAACGGCAAATGCGCGCGAGCTTTTCGCAATCTAATAAACACGGTTGATACAAAATGACCCACTAGCAATCATTAAGCGGGAGTGAGTATGACGGAGCAAAATCGTCAACACCACCATTTCAACATCCCCGGTCACCGTAGTGGCCATACCGAAGACGAGGTCAGGGCAATCCTTGATGAGGCTCTTCTTGATGCATCTTTTACTGAACCAGAAACAGATACTGTAGAGGAGCAGCCACTGGCCAAAATTATTGAATTTGGCGATCGTTTAAGTATTGTTCGTAATGCGGAAACGGGAAAGCCTAAGGCGGCATAGCCATGAACCGCAGTCTAAGAGTTAGTCGGGCACTAAAACAACTTATCGGCCTGACGGATATTACTGCGTCTACCGAAAAAACACGACCACTCAGTGGTCTGACCGAACGCGAACTGATTCAACTAGAGAGCGAGATTGGTCGCGAACTGTTTGGTCCAATTGCCAAAGGCCATCGCCGCGAATTCTTTAATACTGGTCCACGAGTATGGATTTGGCATGAAGAATGGCGTGATGCTGCAGGAAAGTTGCATCAAATGACCGTCAAGTATGAGGTCCGTGATGACGCTGTCTGGAAGGCACTCCCCGGCCCACGATACGAAAAAGTTGAAGGCCAGGAATTTATTAATCTACGGGCGGCGATCGGTATTTATTTCGAACGGGTCATGCGCGAAGTCTACCATCGGGATCCTCGTACTGGCCAGCCGCTGCTGTAACGTCAGGTGTTACAATAGATACAGTGAACGATACATATATTTATCTTGATTATGCCGCGGCAACGCCGTTGGATCCACGTGCGCTCGAAGCGATGCGTCCCTACTTTCTTGATGATTTTTATAACCCCTCTAGTCCCTATAGTCCTGCGGTCAAAGTACGCCAGGCCTATGACGAGGCGAAGGACGCTATTGCGCAGGTAGTTGGCGCTAGAGGCAACGAAATTGTCATGACGGCAGGGGCGACAGAATCGATCAATCTTGCATTTTCTGGTGCCCAAGATAGCCATGTGATTGTCTCGGCGGTTGAGCATCATGCAGTGCTGGCGGCGGCCGATCAATACGACAATACGCGCGTTGCAGTCTCGCCATACGGGAGGGTTGATGCCAGGCAGGTGGCGGTAGCCGTGCGCCCCGAAACGCAACTTATTAGTGTGGCGCTTGCTAATAATGAGATTGGGACGTTGCAGCCAATTCGTGAAATCGTTGAAATTGCCCGTAAAGAGCGCTTGCGTAGGCGAGCGGCTGGCGAAAAGCGCCCCTTGTATGTTCATACTGATGCCTCGCAGGGGTTGGGGCTGGTGGATATTCATCTTTCGCGATTGGGTGTTGATATGATGACACTGAATGCCGGTAAAGTATATGGCCCGAAACAAGTCGGGCTATTGTGGACGGCGAGCCACGTCAGCCTTCGCCCGGTGGTTGTCGGTGGGGGGCAAGAACGAGGGCTTCGTAGTGGGACTGAGAATGTTGCTGGTGTGATTGGATTTATGACAGCACTTCAGCGGGCAGAAAAGCATCGTCGGCATGAGGCCGAGCGCCTCGGCAAGTTGCGTGATAGTATGCGGCAGTATCTGGTTGATCGGTTTGAAGATATGGTGGTGTCTGGCAATACGAAATATCAGTTACCGAATTTTCTGCATGTGTCATTCCCTGGTATTGATGCCGAACGCGTCTTATTTGCGTTAGAAACACGCGGGGTGTTAGTGGCGACGGGGAGTGCCTGTGCTGCGAATAAAGGGACGCGGTCGCACGTACTGACAGCCATTGGCCTGGCACCAGAAGTGGCAGACGGCAGTATTCGCATCTCTCTTGGTAAAGGCTCTGACGAGGAGAATTGCCAGCAAGCGGTCGAAATCATTACCGAGGTAGTGACGGCAGAATACGCAAGGATGGGACGGTAGGTATGAAGTGGCTGATTATTGCCTTTGCGCTGATTGTCATTACAGTTATTGGACTGAGCGTGTATTTGCAACCGAATAGCTTTTCGTTATGTCCTGGTGGCCAAGGCAAGCCAACAACGCGCGAAGGTTGTACAGCAGCAGGAGCGATTGTGGCAATTAGCGGTGGCGACACGACGGCACGCACCAAGCATGCGGTTGATATGTATAAAAATGGCTGGGCGCCAGTAATTATCTTCTCGGGTGCCGCCGAAGACAAGGAAGGTCCTAGTAATGCTGCAGCTATGCGTCTTGATGCGATTAGCCAAGGTGTACCAACTACCGACATTTTGATCGAGGAAATGTCAGAAAATACGAGGCAGAACGCTGAAAAAACCCGATTATTGCTAAAAAGTCGAGAGATCAACGATATTATTTTGGTGACGTCAGGGTATCATATGCGCCGCGCTGCACTGGAATTTGGTGTGTTGACGAGTGAGGACAACGTTTTGATTCGTACATCACCGACAACTGACAAAGATTGGGATTGGTGGTGGTGGCTGACGCCACGTGGATGGTGGTTGGCATTTGGAGAGTTTGGCCGCATCATTGCCTTTTATGTTGGTGGGGTTGCGTCATGACACGTGTCTACGTTGGTATGAGCGGCGGTGTTGATAGTAGTGTGACGGCTGCGCTACTGGTCGAACAAGGCTATGACGTCACGGGCGTCTATATGAAAAACTGGACGCAAGATCTCCCCGGCATGAAGTGTCCATGGGCGGACGATCTGGCTGATGCGAAACGAGTTGCCGTCCAGCTCAACATTGATTTTAAGGTGTTTGATTTCGAAAAAGAGTACAAACAAAATGTTGTTGATTACATGATTGATGAATATAAGGCTGGTCGCACCCCCAACCCGGATATTATGTGTAACCAAGAGGTGAAGTTCAAGTTGTTTCTTGAGGCGGCCGTGGCTGATGGGGCAGATAGGATTGCCACCGGTCACTATGCACGTACCCAGGACGGCCGACTGTTGAGGGCAAAAGATGAGAACAAAGACCAGACCTATTTTTTGTATCGAGTCACCAAAGCAGCGCTAGAGAAAACCCTGTTTCCACTAGGAGGCTACACCAAAGAAGAGGTGCGCGAGCTAGCGAAAGAACGAGGACTGTATACGGCAACCAAAAAGGAGAGTATGGGGATTTGTTTTGTGGGCAAGGTAGGGATTCGCGATTTCCTCAGCCAGTATATTGAGACGGTTCCTGGGAAGATTATCGATCGACGGTCGGGCGAGGTATTGGGATATCATGAAGGAGCAATCTTTTATACAATTGGTCAACGCCACGGACTAGATGTCGGGGGTGGATTGCCCTATTACGTCGCAGGTAAGGACATGGATAAAAACGAGGTTTATGTTACGACACAGCTCAATGATGAAGGGCTTTGGAAGAAAGCTATTCAGTTGCAGTCACTCCATTGGATTAACGATATACCCGCTGATGGCGAATACCAGATTCGGATTCGTCATCGTGCCCCGTTGATTGCTGCTCAGCTGCAAGGGTCCAGGGTGGAGCTTGTTGAATCACAACGTGCAGTCACCGCCGGGCAGTCAGTGGTGATATATGATGGCGACATATGTCTTGGAGGCGGGATTGTTCATTAGGATGCATGGCATGAGATTGTTGAAACGATCACTGGTGGTTTTGGTGACAAGTGCGGTCGTCATAACTGTGCTTTATGTGGTATCGAGTGGCTTGCATGAAAATCAGTTTAATGAGGGTGCTCGGACACGTAATGTTGCAGCAACGCGCGCTGAGGACACTCCCTTTATGAAAGGGAAAAAGGTTGCAATCATTGGTGATTCTTTGACCTTTCAAGATGCGAATGGGCAGAAAGGGGTGACGGCTGCCTTTGAAACAGCAGGTTGGTCTGTCGGGTCAGTGTGGTTTTATGCTATGCCCGGAAAAACCATTAATACTCCTGATTCGTCCGATCATACAACTGTTCAGAATATCGCTGATTGTCGGGCGCAAATCGGTGAGCCTGACGTCTGGGTGATCGCACTGGGGACGAATGATGCATTGCAGGGGATAGATGCTACGCAAGTCAACCTACGCATAAAGGCTGTCTTGATGGCACTTGGGCCGGATGCGCGGGTTGCTTGGGTGAATACTGCGGGTGATCCAGCTAAAGACCCCTCCTCATTCGATACTGTCGTGAACACGGCGATCGCCTCGGCTATGCAGGAGCGCTCACATTCATTGTTAATAGATTGGTCGGCCTATATATCACGCGACAGTCAGGAGAGCTACTGGCGTGATGCGGTACATATGACACCCTCAGGTTACGCATTTCGTAATACATTCATCGCCGATACCTCCAAAAAAGCCGTAGCACTCTAAAATAATTACCAAAAGCTATCGGCGAAGTGCTATGATACAGGCATAAGGAGAATTATCATGGACGACACGCCGTCAATAATCGAGCAAGAGAAAGCGCCAGCCTCATCGACAGGAAAGATGCCAAAAAGCAAGCGATCACGGCGAATAGTATGGATAATCGTAGGAATCGTCATCTTATTGATAGGCGCGGTTGCCGCGTGGTGGCTGCTAAAGCCAAAGGATATAAAGGACACCGTCACCCAGGCAACTATCCCAACTAAAGAAGAGGTAAAAGTGGTCGAGGCGGAGGATACAACGCCGTTAGGAAAGTTCATTACCCCAAAAACGGGTGAAACGTGGCTAGCGACACCAAAGCAATTGCCTAATCTCGGTCTTTCTCCTGAGGGAGATGGTAATAGTGACGGTACGAGCTATTACTGGGAGGTGGGAGCTCGTGCGGGTAATACGATCATTTTGCGGGATGAGCCGGTCCCTGGCGAATATGTACGAGTATTCGAACGGACACCAGAAGGCGCGTACCGCTTGGTTGCCCAGCCAATATCAACGGCACTCTTAGGTGAAGGCGAGCGTGGCTATGCGGCGGATGATTTACGTTCGGATATACAGATAGATTGGGAGACGCATTACGATTCTCTGAGTATGCCAGCTGAGCTTGATCTGGGTCAGGGCGAACGAGTGACGCGCACCTGGGGCCGAATGGGGTCAATTGCCACCAATCAAGAGGGAACAAAGGTGACCGACGTAGCAAAATACGGCAAGAGTATCCTGCAGCGTCTTGAGATACCGAATGCCGATACAGGGCTGGCAAATGTTGGCTATCGCATGTTATTTCCATCAGGAAGAGCAGTGACGCTGAACTACACACCGGTGACGGAAATCCTTGAGACATATCGCTGGGACAGTGGGGTTAAAGCAACAGTGACGGTGGATGGAGCTGAATCACCAGACAGTCTCAAGCCGATTGCGCGCGGGTGCGGCTATTTGCAGGGTGTGACGATATACCCAGGGGTGAAGAAAGAACAACTAGAGGCAGTCGGTACGACCGATAGGGGTGCGATCGTCTATCGTCTGAAAGACCATGAAGCCAGTCTTTATCGGTTAGCCTATAACGAATATGTCGAATATATGAAATCAGAAGACAACCAGGCGCTGACAAAGGCGGCCTTTATTGAGGCTAACGCAGTCGTGATGATTGAGAGTCCGAATAACGGATGGCTGGTGTATGTTCGCAACTCGTTCGCTCCACAATATGGTTGCGGTAAACCGGTGATTTACCTCTATCCGACTCGGACAGCCAATGTGTCAGTGCGCGTTGGTGCCGATGTAACAGTGTCGGATCCGTCCTATCCTGTAGGCGGTTGGCGTGAGGTGACGGCTGAACCGTCAGGAAAGTTAACCTATCAAGGCAAGCAGTATGATTCGCTCTTCTGGGAAGGGACAGGATACGGACCGTACCCTGCGATTACCAGTGGGGTGATTGTTGCGCGAAGCGAAGCCGTGAGTGTAATTGAAAAACAATTGCGCCAGCAAGGGCTTCATCAGCAAGAAATCGATGATTTTATGGCGTATTGGGCAGATAAGATTCCAGGTCGTCCCTATGTACGGCTGACCTGGCTGACCCAGCAGCAGATTGACACCCTGGCGCCGCTCTATCTGTCTGAGCGTCCCGACACGACAATTCGCGTCTTCCTTGATATGGCTGGTCTTGATGCACCAATCTTTCTGGCACCACAGACGCTGACGGCACCTGATCGTCGCGGCTTTACGGTTGTCGAATGGGGTGGCCTCGTCAATATGTAGGACGCGCCCGGAGGCATGTGGTACAATAACAGATATGAACGCTCAAGATATCCGCAATTCTTACATCAAATTCTTTGCTGACAAACAACACGCCGCGATCAAACGTGCGCCGTTAGTTTTGAAAGACGACCCCACTACCCTCTTTACCGGTTCTGGCATGCAACCGATTATTCCTTATCTCCTCGGACAGCCACACCCAGAGGGCAAGCGCCTCGTTGACAGTCAGACCTGTCTTCGCGCACAAGATATTGAAGACGTGGGCGATAATCGGCATACGACATTCTTTGAGATGTTGGGCAACTGGAGTTTTGGTGATTACTTCAAAGAAGAGCAGATCGAATGGATGTTCGAGTTTCACAAGGATATCGTGCAGCTCGACCTTAGTCGACTGTATGTCACCTGTTATATTGGTGACGAACAATACGGTATCCCCAAAGATACCGAGGCGGCTGACGTGTGGGCAAGGTTGTTTGAGGGTGTTGGGCTGAGTAGTGGCCGGCAGGATGTCGGCAGTGAAGAAGATGGATATGCCAAGGGTATGGATGAAGGCGCTCGTATCTTCTTTTATGATGGGTCCAAGAACTGGTGGAGTCGTAACGGTGACCCAGAGCACACCCCAGTTGGTGACCCTTGCGGTCCAGATACGGAAATGTTCTATGACTTTGGCACGCCTCATAATCCCGAGTACGGTGAGTATTGCCATCCTAACTGCGACTGTGGTCGTTTTATGGAAATTGGCAACAATGTCTTTATGGCCTATAAAAAGGTGGCCGAAGGGAAATTCGAAGAACTAGAGCAAAAGAATGTTGATCACGGCAGTGGTCTTGAACGTATTGCGGCAGCAAAACTCAACGACCCTGATGTCTTTAAGATTAGCCTGATGTGGCCTATTATCGAAAGACTACAGGATCTGAGCGGCAAAAAATACGACAGCCACACCGAAAGCATGCGTGTGATTTCTGACCACCTGCGTGCTGCGACGTTCCTCGCGGTCGATGGTTGCGTGCCAAGCAATAAAGAGCAAGGCTATGTGATGCGCCGTCTGCTTCGCCGTGCTATCCGCTACAGCTTTGACCTCGGTATTGAACAGAACTTTTTACAAGAAGTCGTGCCGGTGATTGCGGACCTCTATGTGAACGATTTCCCAGAGGTAAAAGAGCAGCGTGAGACAATTATTGCCGTGCTCGTGAAGGAAGAAAGGACATTCCGTCAGACCCTGCGCAAAGGCCTTAAACAAATGGAAAAGTTCACTGAGGGTGGTCTCACTGGGGCAGAATTATTTACTCTCTATGATACCTTTGGGTTCCCCGTTGAATTATCAACCGAGGAGGCATTCAAACAAGGCATTACACTGTCAGAACACTGGCGTGATGAATTTGATGCTTGTATGGCTGAGCAGCGTGCGCGTAGCCAGACGGCAGCAAAGGGGACGTTTAAGGGTGGTCTAGGTGGTAGCACGATGGAGCACCGCAAACTGCACACCGCGAATCATTTGATGTATGCGGCACTCAAAAAAGTTGTTGGCGAACACGTCACACAACACGGCAGTAACATTACTGAAGAGCGTCTTCGTTTTGACTTCAATAACGATGGCAAAGTTCCACGCGAGCAGCTAGACGAAGTCGAACGCATGGTGAATGAATGGATCTCATGGGATTTGCCGATCAGTTTCAAAGAATATCCGACAGATGAGGCGTTCAAGATGGGGGCAATCGGTGCCTTCGGTGATCGCTATGGTGATGTTGTAAAGGTATACCAGATGGGTGAAGGCGACCGCCGCGTCAGTTTTGAAATCTGCGGTGGCCCACACGCTGATCATACGGGGCAATTGGCAGAAGGTGGTAAAAAATTCAAAATCACCAAAGAAGAAGCCTCCAGCGCCGGTATCCGCCGCGTCAAGGGTATCTTAGCCTAGACCGGCTCTTCATCGAGATATTCATACTGAGCAAGATATGGTTTGATAGCGGTCAGAAACGTATCGCAGATATGAACCCATTCTTCAAAATTGTATTTAGGATCAATGATAACGGGGCTTGACTCCGGCTGACGTTGTTCGGCAAAACGTTTTTCCAGCGTGATAGGCTGCGGATTGATGACTGATACCGAAGGAGCACTGACAATATTTTGATGAAGATTGGTTTGCGTAACGTCTTCAGGTGATGCCAAACGAGCAAGCTCTAATTTACTCTGCATACTGGTAATAATGGGTGATTCGCCTTCACTTAGCCTTGCAAATAAGGAGTCACCAGCGTTCGTGCCGATTAGGGAGGTGGTAGTGATACTGGATTGACCATCCAGGCTTCCAAGCGTCAGGATAAGGCCCTCAATGAGGGCATCATCTTCGCTGCGAGGAAGTTCTCGATCACTTTCGGCGTAGGCGATAGGAGCGTGAGGATCGCGTTCATCGTATTGTCGAGCATAGACGAGGGCGGCCAGAAAACGCACGGCTACCTGGGGACTTACACTATAGTGAAGGGTGTCTGCATGGGTTTCGACAGTATAGATCATTTGCCTGTCGCGCATTTGCATTGAATGCTGAAAGCCATCTGCCGTAAAGGACAAGCTGAGGCGAGGAGTGTCCTCGACAGAAGAGGGCTGATTAGTAATAGGAGTATCGTGGTGATCGACGGTGAGGTCACCTATAGCGCTGCTTGAAGATGGCAGCATGACCCGGATTTCCTCTGGGATAATAAGATTGGTAAATGTGGGAGTGAGGATGATCGGTTCGTTCATGGTGTGACGGGCGTGGCGGTGAATTCGCTGGTCGTACATGACGCGTTCAAACGCATGACTAAAAGGGAGCGCTTCGACGATTTCGGCCTTCTCTAAGAGTTCTGGATCGAAAGCACCATGATTGACGGGAGGTATATCGATACCCATATGTTTATATTATATCACAAAAATAATAAAAACACAACTTTTGAGCGTAAGCACGTTTGGGGTATAATGTAAGATACCTATGGTATTAGAAAAAATCCGCGCCGCACGTAAGGCCAGAACAGACAATTATATCGTTGCATTAGATATCGGAACCGAATTCGTCAAGGCGTTAATTGCCGAAGTAAAAGGCGACAACCTTGAGATTATAGGGGCAGGTCGCGCTCACCAAGAACTAGCTGACATGCATAGCGGCGCCATTGCTGATATTAGCGGAGTCGTCCGTAACTGTGAACAAGCTCTGGCGGAGGCCGAAGAGCAAGCTGGACTGCAGGCCAAGCGTGTCGTGATCGGTATTGCCGGCGAACTTGTTAAGGGGGTAACCAATACGATCCGCTATCGACGTCCCCAGCCAGATCGTCCCTTAGATAATGCCGAGATGGAATTTATCATCGAGAAGGTCCACGAACGTGCCCAAGTAAAGGCCCAGAAACAGATCGCCCTAGAGACGGGCAATGAAGATGTCGAAGTGAAATTGGTGAATAGTGCGCTTGTCAGTATCCATATTGATGGCTATAAGGTGTCAAACCCGATTGGCTTTCAGGGGAAGGATGTGGCGGTGCAGATTTATACCGCATTTGCCCCTATGGTCCATATCGGCGCACTAGAGCGCGTAGCGGACGAACTATCGTTAGAACTCTTAGCGGTTGCGGCCGAGCCGTTTGCGGTCAGCCGATCGGTATTAGGTGATGACGCCAGTAGTAACTTTACTGCCATCCTTGTCGATGTGGGCGGTGGTACGACTGATATTGCCGTCGTGAACGACGGGGGTGTCGAGGGGACAAAGATGTTCGGTATCGGTGGTCGTAGTTTTACGCGCACGATTGCTGCCGATATGGATCTGAGCTATAAGGATGCCGAGAAATTAAAATTGAACATTGATAACGATCAAGTAAAACCCACAGTACGCAAGCGACTAGACGCTGCTGTCGACAAGACGATGGAGGTCTGGATTAGTGGTGTTGAACTGGCACTCAGTGAATTTGATAGCGTCGATCATCTCCCCAATAGAATATTGCTTTGTGGTGGTGGTGCAAGTCTGGCAAAACTGGTCAATGCGCTCGGCGAGGATACCTGGCATAAGGAATTGCCGTTTACGAAAAAGCCAAGTATTCATCATATCAAGCCCGATGATGTTATGGGTATTTCTGACGAATCAGGTAAGGTGAATGATCATACCTTTATTACGGCTATGGGGTTGTTGCGGGTCGGTTATGATACAATGATAGGGAGTGCCGAGACCGGTATTAAGGATAAATTGAATAAAATCCTGAGAATATAAAAATGAATAAAGACGTAATTTATATTGACGTAGAAGACGACATTACCGCCATTATCGGTAAGGTTAAGGCGAGTAAAGAAAAGATCGTCGCCTTAGTGCCGCCAAAGCGTATTGGTGCTCTCCAGAGTGCCGTCAATCTGCGTTTATTGCAGCGTGCAGCGACACAATCCGACAAACGAATTGTTTTGATTACAAATAATCAAGCGCTAGCAGCGCTTTCGGCCGCAGCCTCCATTCCGATTGCCAAGAATTTACAAAGTAAACCGGAAATTGCCGAGATTCCTGCTCTTGAGGTTGATAACGGCGAGGATGTTATTGATGGCTCACGTCTGCCTGTCGGTGATATTGCTCGTATGGCGGATAATGCCAAAGAGGTTGATAATGGCGAGGGTGAACTGATCGAGGGGATTGATATTGCCGACACGACCGAGGAGAAGCCTGTCGTGGCGCCAAAGCCAATCCGTAAATCTTCTCCGAAGGTGCCTGATTTTAACCGTTTTCGTAAGAAGATTTTTATTGGCCTTGGAGCAGGAGTTGTGCTCGTCGCCCTTTTGGTCTGGGCTTTCGTATTTGCACCGGCAGCGACGATTGAGATTACTGCACGTACTACTGCTGTACCTGTCAGTGGTGTCGTTGCTCTTGGTACATCGACCGATGCAGAAGGAGGCTCAATCAAGACGGTAGTGCAGTCAATCGAGCGTGAAGCGAGTGTTGATTTTGAGGCAACCGGCGAAAAAGACGTGGGTGATAAGGCAACCGGCACTGTACGGTTCACTACTTCATCCCCAACAGCACGCACAATTGCTGCAGGAACAACACTGACCACAAGTGGTGGTCTCACCTTCACTTTGAATGCAGCGGTTAATCTGCCTGGTGCAACCTTATCATTTGAGTGTGGTGGTATCTGTCCATCAAGCGCGACTGGAACGGTAACAGCCAGCGAGCCCGGAGAGAAATATAACGCTGCCTCTGGCAGCCTTAGTGGTGCGCCTGCTGGAGTTTCAGCGAGCTTTACTGGTGCAACGAGCGGGGGCACTTCAAAGACGGTGCCGATGGTGACGGCAGCCGACGTGCAAAAAGCAAAAGAAAAGCTGGTGGCTGACTCAACGGATGCCGTTCGGTCAGAATTAACAGCAAAGTTTCCTGACAGTGTTCAGGTTATTGAGGCGAGTTTCGTGGCCGATCGTGCAGATGCGGCTGCTAGTCCGGCTGTAGGGGAAGAGGCGGCTGATAAAAAAGCAAAATTGACCAGCAAGGTCACCTATCGATTAAACGGTGTTGAAAAGTCAGAACTTGAGAAATATTTGACCGAGGTCCTCAAAAAGCAGATGCAAGATCAAACAACCCAAAAGGTATACAAGACGGGTGCTGACAAGGCGACAATGAATGATTTTAATCGTCAGGGAGATAGAGCCTCTGTACGACTTGTAGCAACGGGCCATATTGGTCCAGTTATCGACGAGACTGAGGTAAAAGAAAAGGTAGCAGGCAAGCGATTTGGGGATATTCAAGGTGAGCTGTCGCAAATCGATGGTGTCAGTGATGTTAAGGTAGACTTCTCGTTCTTCTGGGTACGGACAGTACCAAAAGATATTGATCGCATAACGGTTGAGTTCAATATAGAGAATGCGAGCGAATAAAACACTTCTTGGTCTTGATGTCGGTGCCAAACGGACGGGTGTTGCACTTGCAGATACTGGGGTGCGAATTGCCATGCCGTATGACACGGTTGATATGATGGACGATCCAGTAAAGGCGTTGGGTGAAATCATCGTGCGCGAAGAAGCTGCTTTGGTGGTAGTGGGGTATCCCCGTAATCAAGCAGGGTTAGCGACCGATCAGACGACATTTGTTGAGAAGTTTACACGTCAACTGGAGGTGTTTGATGTGCCGATTGAATTTCAGGATGAGTCACTAACCAGTGTCATGGCTGAAGAGCGTCTCAAGGCTCATCGCCAACCTTATACAAAAGAAGATATTGATGCACAGGCAGCGGCAATTATCCTGCAGGATTATTTGGAGACGCATTATGGATAATAACCAGCAGCAACAGCCTTTCAAATTCCAGCCTATTACCGATACGGGCGGTGGTATTAATCCGGCAGGAAAAAAGAAGTTTCCTGTCTTCAAACTTATCGTTGCTGGTGTTAGTCTGCTGATTCTCTTATTGCTTGCTGGACTTGCGTTTTACCTGCAAAATCTACGGCCCGTTGATCCGCAAGATACCTCTATCCAGACAGTTGAGATTGTTACCGGCATGACACCTGATGAAATAGGCCACAAGCTTTATCAGGCGAACCTGATTCGCCATGAAACAGCTTTTATGGTATATACCCGCATCAGTGGGGTCAGAAACAAATTGCAAGCAGGCACCTACACATTTACACGCCAGCAGTCAACACAGGAGATAGTAAGCATGCTCACCAAAGGTCCAAATATCGATGAATTTGAGGTTACTTTTCTTCCGGGAGCGACTCTCGCCGATAGCCGACGTCGTTTGATAGAGGTAGGGTTTAGCGAGGCCGAGGTAGATAAGGCTTTTTCGGTGCAGTACGGCCATCCGCTACTTGAAGGAAAGCCAGCTGATGCTGACCTTGAAGGGTATATCTTTGGCGAGACACACCGTTTTGTGAGGGGTACTTCGGTAAAAGAGGTATTAACACGCTTCTTTGATGACTATTACCAGGTGATCAAAGATAATAATTTGATTGCCGGATTCAACCAGCAGGGGCTGACACTGTTTGAGGGTATTACACTCGCCTCTATTGTCCAACGTGAATCGGGCGGTGGTGATGAATCACAGATTGCCCAAGTATTCCTCTTGCGATTGCAAAAAGGTATTCAGCTAGGATCGGATGTTACCTATCAATATATCGCCGACAAGTTGGGCGTGGCTCGTGATGTTAATCTTGATAATCCTTATAATACTCGTCGCTATCCAGGATTGCCGCCTGGTCCGATTGCCTCACCAGGGGTGACGGCTCTCAAGGCGGTTGCCGCGCCTGCCGAGGGTGATTACCTTTACTTCCTGAGCGGTGACGACGATAAGACATATTTTGCCAGGACTGAGGCCGAACATGAGGCAAATATCCGCAATCATTGTCAGAAAAAGTGTCAAATTATATAATTACAAAATAAATTGACACAAAATACAACAGTTGCTATACTAAATATTAGCACTTTTGCTGCTTCGTCGACATCTGTTATGTAAGAACAGATCGTGGGCAGACTGAAGCGAAGCAAAAGGGCCTACCGACAAATGTCGAAACGAATACAGCAAACTATCGAAGCAAATATTATTTAATGAAATAGGTCGACATGTATTCTGTTCTTATGCGAGAAGAAAGACAAAGTAAGGTAGCCGTCCTTGTAGCAATACGAGTGACAGGAGAACGATAATTAGTACCCAAACCCAACGTCAGGCGGTTTCATCATCGCTGAACGTGGCCGCTAGGCGTACAGCAAGACGCAAAAAACCGGCAATCAAGCCGTCGGCGGTTGCTATTTATGCAAGTGTATTTATCGCAGCTATTGTGGTTGTTGGCGCAAGCTATAAGACACCACAATCAGCTACTGTTACTGCCAGTATAGGTAATACTTCATCGAGCCAGTCTAGTACTTCTGACACCTCTGTCAATGAAGTTGTTGCTACTTCGATTGCCGCCAGCGTTGCCGAGGCAACCAATCTTCCTGTTGCGACAAATGTTGCCAATCTTTCAGTTTCTTTGGCTGCAAAGAACGAAGTGACACCTTCTAGTAGTGTGAGTATCAGCAAGCAACAAATCGTTCAGCCTACCTCTGATCGCCGCGAGTTAGCGACGTATGTGGCAAAGTCAGGCGATACGGTTGATGCTGTTGCTATGCAGTATGGCGTCTCAAAAGATACGGTAAAGTGGGCAAATAATCTTACCTCGGACGCGCTTGATGAGGGGAAGGAGCTCGTTATTCCTCCCGTCGACGGAGTTGTCTACACGGTAAAAGAGGGTGATACGGTTGAAAAGTTAGCCGAGAAGTACAAGGCGAATCAAGAACGTATTGTTGCCTTTAATGACCTGGAAATTCAGGGCCTCACGAAGGATCAAAAGATTATCATCCCGGCCGGTGAGTTACCAGAGACAGAACGCCCAGGTTATGTTGCGCCACGCACGTATGAGTATAGCCAATCATCGAATGGCTCTGCGAGCACGTATCGCAGCAATAACTTTATGAGTGGTTCGGTTGGCAATAAATATGCCTATGGGTATTGTACCTGGTATGCTTATGAACGCCGTGCCTCAATGGGACGTCCTGTCGGAAGTTTCTGGGGTAATGCCAATACTTGGGCCGCTGCTGCACGCGCCCAAGGTTATACGGTTTCACGCACGCCAGTGGCTGGTGCCGTCTTCCAGACATCATACGGCGGTGGTGGGTACGGACATGTCGGTATTATCGATAGCGTTGATGAGGCAAATGGTACCGTAACGTATTCTGATATGAACGGTGGCGCTGGCTGGAACCGCATCGGCGGCGGTACTATCTCGATTGCTGATGCACAATCACGCTGGACGTTTATCTACTAACGAGCGATATACCTCATCTGCACGGGTGCCGTCCCACTTCACCACACCCGCATGAAAGATCTGTTTTAAATCACCCCTGTATTTTCAGGGGTGATTATGATATAATAAATTGATATGTTTGTCGATACAGCAAAAGTACTGATTCAGGCGGGCCGCGGCGGTGATGGCGCGGTCAGTTTTCGTCATGAGATTTATGTCGACAAGGGTGGACCTGACGGGGGTAACGGTGGCAAGGGTGGTGATGTTATATTTCAGGCGACCAATAACCTCAATACCTTAATTGACTTTCGCTATAAACCAGAACTAAAGGCCGAGAATGGTGTCAACGGTAGCAAAGCAAAACGCCAAGGTCGTTCTGGTGTTGATCTTATCGTCAAGGTGCCGGTAGGAACAGTCGTAAAGAAGGCTGATAAGGTGATTGCCGATCTGACCTATCATGATCAACAGATTGTGGTGGCAATGGGGGGTGACGGTGGCTTTGGTAACGCGCATTTCAAGTCATCAGTGCGTCAGACGCCACGGATTGCAGAGGTGGGCGAGCCTGGTGACGCGTTTGAGGCAGAGTTGGAGCTGAAATTATTGGCTGATGTCGGGCTTGTTGGGTTTCCAAACGCTGGCAAATCAACCTTTCTTAGTGTGGTGTCAAATGCTCGTCCAGAAATTGCCGATTATGCCTTTACGACGTTAACGCCAAACCTTGGTGTGGCAGATATCGACGATGGCTCACTATTGATTGCAGACATTCCAGGGTTGATTGAAGGTGCTAGCGACGGCAAGGGCCTCGGTGACGCCTTCTTGCGTCATGTCGAGCGTACGTCGGTCTTATTGCACCTCATCGATGCGTATACCGATGATATCGCCACGGCCTATACGACCATCCGTAATGAGTTGAAACTGTATAGTCCATCACTCCTCGACCGCCCAGAAGTGGTCGCTCTGACCAAAACTGAAGGGTTGGACGAAGAAATTATTACGATGCAGATGCAGGCTATCCGCGCAGTTGCTGGTGAAGGGGTAGAGCTATTCGCCATTTCAGCGACGGCACACAAGGGGCTGAAGGAAGTCTTGCGGGCGCTCCGTAGGGCGGTAACGACAGTACGAACGGTGACCGATGAGCCAGATCAGGAAGCCGAAGACCTCCCGGTGATTGGTTTGACCGATGCACAGCGCGAAAGTGCCTGGACGATCGAGGTGACCGAGGATGAAGAGGGCGAGATGATCTATCTCGTATCAGGTGACAAAATCGAAAAGTTTGCTCGTCGCACTAACTTTGACAACTTTGAGGGGTTGAATCGCCTCCGTGATATCATGAAAAAGTTTGGTATCAGTCATGAACTGACACGCAAGGGTGCTGTTGGTGAAAGCTGGATCCAGATTGGTGATAGCCAGTTATTTACATTGATCGAACAATAATCTTGATATAATAGTATTGACATTATTGCATTAGTATGCTATAATTCACATACGGTCGGGTGAGGCATTGCCCCCGAACCGCACTTTGACAGGTTGGATATAGAGAAGAAATCCGGTCATTTTGACGCAGATGAGAGCTTATCACAGTTGATAGGTTGCCACCTGCGGCAAGAGAGACCGTAGGCTGACAATGTTCGTTGTCTGTTATTATTTGGCGGCGCCACCGACATCGACAGGCGCAAATGATAATGGACTTGATCCGAAAGGAGCGGCATGAGCCGTTCACCCCCGTGAGGTTCACCTCGAGCCTACCGACTACCCGGCATTCGCCGTCCGAGACCCCCGACATCCGCATGGGGTAACGGCGAATCGACTTCGTTCCAAGACGGAACGAAAGGAAGGAGTACACGGTGAATCGTTCACCGCCGTGAGCCGCATCTAGCGGCAACCATCGAGACAGTCGTCTGTTTTTTTCGAGAGGAGAACGTCGTGAAACGAAGACCCTAGCCCCTTGGGGCTCGCTGCTGTACACTCATCCACCCGGACGGGACCGAGGAAGCGCTTCCGCGCCCGACAACAGAGGCCCCGCCTCCTCGGTTCCGTCACCCCCTACCTTTTCATGCCTATATCCACCTGTCACTTTTCAATGAATAACTGAACACACCCAACTCGGGTGTTTTTTTGTTATGCTAGAGATATGGCCCAAACGTTTTTCTTTTATGACCTTGAGACTTCTGGTCTCAGCGCACGCGATGATCGGATCATGCAGTTTGCTGGTCAACGCACTGACAAGGATTTTACTCCAATTGGCGATCCGGTGAACGCCCTGGTTCGCCTGAGTGACGATACCTTACCCAGCCCAGAGGCATTGTTTGTGACGGGTATTACCCCCCAGCAGACGGCAGCTGACGGCTACACCGAAGCAGAGTTTGCCAAGATGTTGACGGAAGAGATTTTTACGCCCGATACGATTGCCGTTGGGTTTAATAGTATTCGGTTTGACGATGAGTTTGTGCGTCATTTTCTATGGCGTAACTTTTACGACCCATATGAATGGAGCTGGAAAGACGGTCGGTCACGCTGGGATATCCTCGACGTTGTTCGTATGACACGCGCCCTTCGGCCTGATGGTATCGAATGGCCGGTGACCGAAGATGGCAAGGCGACGAATCGGCTAGAACTCCTGACGAAACTAAATGGCGTTGATCACTATAAGGCGCACGATGCTCTTAGTGATGTGATTGCGACGATTGAAGTCGCAAAACTGATTCATGCGCGGCAGCCGCAGTTATTTGATTATCTTCTCAAGTTGCGTGATAAGCGTGAAGTGATGAAACTCGTCAATCTTGATGATAAAAAACCGTTTGTGTACACCAGTGGTCGCTATGACGCCGAGCACGACAAGACCACAGTGGCGTTTCCATTGACGGCGGGACGCAATGGCAATGTTGTCGTCTATGATTTGAGGTATGATCCAACGCCGTTCATCAGTATGGACCGGAAACAGTTGGCGGATGTGTTGTTTGCCAGTTGGCAGGACCGCCAGGCAGAAGGGTTCCAAAAACTTCCCGTCAAGGAGTTGCAATATAATCGTGCGCCAGCGGTTGCCCCTTTGGGGGTATTAGAGCAGGCCGAAGGCTGGAAACGGATTCATCTTGAGGTGGCGACCATTGAGGCGCATAAGAAAATATTATTGGAAGCGCCTCATTTTGCTGAGAATATTCGAACGGTCATAGAGGGTCGTCCCGAATTCAAGAAGTCGCCTGACCCTGAGGCACAATTGTATGATGGGTTTGTCGGTGATCGGGACAAGATTCGTATTGAGACAGTCCGGAATGCAAGCGAACGTGAACTCGCTGATTTTCACCCAAGTTTTGATGACGAACGATTAGTACCGCTACTGTTACATTACAAGGCGCGCAATTATCCTGCTTCACTTTCTGAAGGTGAGGTGGCAGAGTGGGAAACATGGCGGGCTGGCCGTATTCAGAGCACCCTGCCTGGGTTTATGAAGTCTCTCGCCAAGTTATCACAGAACGCGACAGATGATCAGCAGTTCATTCTGCAGGAATTACAGCTATGGGCAGAGAGCATCATGCCGATTAACGAGGACTAAAGCTCTTGGTAGCGACGGCGAGGTCGAGCGGGTTTTTTGTCTTCGGTTGGCGCATCTTTTTTGCCAATGCCAAATAGTTCGTCATAAAACGTTAGGCACGCCTGATACACGATACGTCGTTTGCGGAGGGCAAACACAAGAATGGTGCTGGCAATCATCACGGCGATCATGGTTGAAGGTGGCAGTGTGACATTGATGCCCGGGATGAATCCTGACAGTAAAAAGACAATCGCCGCATCAAACCATGTCACGAATGCGACAACGGCGATGATAATGAGGGCGACGTAGAACTGTTTCATTTCGAATGAGTATAAAGAGGTGAGGGTAACATTGCAAGCATAGCCAAATTATGTTGTAAAACGATGGGGCGTATAGGCTGGCGCTAGACTATGAGGGGAGAAAACTATATACTATTGATCATGAAGAGAAAAGCTTATGGCTTTACAATCATAGAACTATTAATCGTGATCATAGTGATTGCAATATTGGCAACGATTTCAATTGTTGCATACAATGGGATTCAAAACAGCGCAGCCGAGGTTGCATTGAAATCGGATTTACGTAATGCGGCCACCCAACTTGGTATAGCCTATGCTGAGAGCGGTGTCTATCCTGATTCTGATGCCGCATTGGCAAAAAGTGCAGGCACAAGATATCAGTATGATTCTGATGGGGCAACATACTGTTTGAGTGCGACGTCAAATCGATCTGGGGTGAATGATTGGCATATATCGAGTAGTTCAGGGCTTGCCGAGGGAGTATGTAGTGGACATATTGCAGGCCTTGGAGGACCCGGCGGCTCGCATGTTCCAGAGCGCGGTGGTTTTACTAATATTACCCAGAGCATGGTAGGGGTGAATATTGTTGTCGATGTTGGGTCGATTAGTACAGGATCTTGGATGGTGGTTGTGTTTGCTCATAATCATTCTGGTAATCCGGTGCCACCAGCAGGCTGGACGCTGCTTGGTACGTGCAATAATGGCACGGGGACATTAAGAACTTGTTTGTATGGCAAGATCAAGCAGGCGGGTGACGCTGCCCAGCAGTTATTTAGTAACACTGGTGTTAATACCTCGAGCGGCGTCCTTGTATGGGGAAGCGGCGGCGGTGCGGTAAATACGTGGACGGTAGGTAGTTTTAGTGATCGTAACCCACATGGAACCTCGACAACGACAGTGACGCAGCCTCTGACGACGACTACTGCCAACTCACTGGTGCTGTCTATCGCTACCGAACGTACCGCTGCGAGCGAGGCTAACTATACTTCCTTAACAGGGGTAACGCCATGGGTGTGGATTCCACAACCCAACTCGGATAGAATCCAGACTATTGCTATCGGGTATGACGAGCAAGCAGCGGTCGGCGCGGCAAAGTCAATGACGGTTACTTATCCAAATGCACAAGCAAACAATAGTACGGCAATTCAAATCGCTATCCCACCTGCAGAGTAAAGGCCGTTACTCAAGACTATCGGGTAGAAAAAAAGACCCAATTGGCGTATAATTAGTAGGATATGTCAGAGGTAATTCGAGTACGTGGTGCACGCGAACATAATCTAAAAAACGTGGATGTTGAGATTCCACGCGATAAATTAGTGGTCATCACTGGCCTCAGTGGATCAGGAAAATCCAGCCTGGCGTTTGATACGATCTATGCCGAAGGCCAGCGCCGTTATGTCGAAAGCCTCTCTAGCTATGCTAGGCAGTTCCTAGGTATTATGGACAAGCCTGATGTGGACAGTATTGATGGTCTGTCTCCGGCGATCTCGATTGACCAAAAGTCAACCAGCCGCAATCCTCGCAGTACCGTTGCGACAGTGACAGAGATCTATGATTATTTGCGTCTCTTGTATGCGCGTATCGGCGTGCCACACTGTCCGATATGCGGCAAAGAGGTAGCACGGCGAACGCCACAGGATATTATTGATGAAATTATCAAGCGGCCTGTCGGTACTCGCGTAATGATTCTTGCCCCTATCGTCAAACAAAAGAAGGGTGAATTTGCCCATGTTCCCGAGCAATATCAAAAGGCCGGGTTCGCTCGTGCCCGTGTTGATGGCGTCGTGTATGCCTTAGATGAGTTCCCGGAACTGCAAAAAAGTTACAAACACGATATCGAGATTGTCGTTGATCGCATTGCCCTTGGTCCCGAAATGATCAGCCGTGTTACCCAGTCAGTTGAACAGGCACTTGAGGCCGCTGATGGTGTCGTGGAGCTACTTGATGCTGATACTGATGAACTGACAACGTATAGCCAACGGTATGCTTGTGTTGATCATCCCGCAGAGGATATCCCCGAACTAGAACCGCGCCTCTTTAGCTTTAATTCGCCGCAAGGTGCCTGCCCCGTGTGTACTGGCCTAGGGAGTCGCCTCGAGGTCGATCCTGATTTGGTGTTCAATCCAAACCTCACAATCGCTGAAGGTGCGATTCGTCCGTACAATCGTGTGAATAGCGACGCCTGGTATATGAAAAAGCTGGCACGGGTGGCCGAAGCGCACGGTTTTAGTGTCCATGTGCCGGTTCGAGAATTATCGGAAGATTCTCTGCAAAAAGTACTGTACGGAACGGGCAACCAAAAGTACACGGTAGATGTCGGCAGTGGCCGTAGTTATGACTCAACCTACGAAGGGGTGATTCCTAATCTTGAGCGCCGTCACAAAGAGACCGATAGCGAATTTATGCGCAAAGATATCGAACGGTTTATGCGCCAGCGCAAATGCCATGCGTGTCAGGGGGCAAGGCTAAAACCGGTTGTCTTGGCAGTAACCGTTCACGGGCTCAATATTATGGACATTTGTGGGTTAGGCATTGATGCGGCGCTTGATATGTTTGAGCAAATGCAGCTAACTGAACAAGAGCAATTTATCGCCAAGCAAATCTTTAAGGAGATTACCGCGCGTCTAGGATTTATGAGTAATGTCGGTTTGAACTACCTTGAACTAGGGCGAGCAGCCAATACCCTCAGTGGTGGTGAGGCGCAACGTATTCGTTTGGCGACCCAGATTGGCGCGGGTCTGCAGGGCGTGTTGTATGTCCTTGACGAACCATCGATCGGTCTTCATCAGCGCGACAACGATCGTCTGATTGCCACGCTAAAAAGTCTGCGTGATCTTGGCAATACAGTGCTTGTGGTCGAGCATGACGAGGACACCATTCGTGAGGCAGATTATCTATTAGATATCGGGCCTGGCGCTGGTATTCATGGTGGACAGGTAGTCGCTGCTGGTACGCCTGGTGAAGTCGCAGCGAACAAAGACAGTATTACCGGGCGATACCTTAGTGGGACTGAGAAAATTGATGTCCCCAAGAAACGTCGCCCAGTTGAAAAAGACCGCAAGCTCGTCATTCGTGGGGCTAAAGAAAATAACCTGAAGAATATCGATGTTGCATTCCCTCTCGGTGTTATAACGGTCGTCTCGGGTGTCTCGGGCAGTGGTAAGTCTACCCTGGTGAATGATATCTTGGCGAAGGAATTGTCGGCTCGCCTTCACCGTGCACAAACCGTGCCGGGGGCGCATGAAAATATCGAAGGTATCAAGCAACTGGACAAGGCAATTATCATTGATCAATCGGCAATCGGGCGGACGCCACGTTCTAATCCCGCAACCTATACGGGCATCTTCACACCAATCCGCGAATTATTTGCCGGGACACCTGAGGCAAATATCCGAGGTTATAAGGCTGGCCGATTTAGCTTTAACGTCAAGGGTGGCCGCTGTGAGAACTGTCAGGGTGATGGCATGATCAAGATCGAAATGCATTTCTTGCCAGATGTTTACGTGACGTGTGATGTCTGTAAAGGTAAACGCTACAACCGTGAGGCCCTCGAGATCAAATACAAGGGCGTCACGATCGCTGATATTTTGGAAATGACGGTCGAGCAAGCAGCAGAATTCTTTGCAAATGTTCCTGCCATTGCACGCAAGCTGGATACGTTAGTGGAGGTAGGTCTAGGGTATATCCGCCTGGGACAGCCAGCAACGACCTTTAGTGGTGGTGAGGCGCAGCGTATAAAACTCGCAACTGAACTAAGTCGTCGCAGTACAGGTAAGACACTCTATATTTTGGACGAACCAACAACGGGATTGCATAGTGCGGATGTGAAAAAACTTCTTTCGATCTTGCAGCAACTCGTTGAAGGCGGAAACAGCATGGTGATTATCGAACACAACCTTGATGTCATCAAGACGGCAGATTACATTATTGATATGGGTCCCGAAGGTGGTTTGGGTGGTGGACAGGTTGTTGCTGAGGGTACGCCGGAAGAAATCGTCAAGGTAGCCGCCTCATTTACCGGCCAGTATCTCAGGCCGTTGCTATAATTTCCGAGGCTAGAGAGTAATTATTTTTTACCAAAGATCGAGCGAATCTCACGCTTGGTCCCTTCCCATAGGGCGACGCGATTTTTCTTGTCTTTGAGAATATGGATGGCTGGAGGTAAGACAGAGATAAGGATAATGAGCAGAATGATCGGGAGAAGTACGTGATCAATATCAAGCCCGGCCGCCTGGAACACTGCTCCAACAAAATACCCTAAGGAAGTAACACCAACTGTCCAGAGAAAACCACCAATGAGGTTAAAGGCAAGAAAACGCTTGTACTGCATCTTAGCCGTGCCGGCTACGATAGGAGCAAAGGTGCGCACAATCGGCACAAAGCGAGCGATGATGATGGTTTTACCACCGTGTTTTTCGTAAAACGCTTGTGCTTTTTGGATATGCCCTTGTTTGAACAATTTGGCATCCGGCTTTTTGAAGATATGCGGCCCTGTTTTACGACCAAACCAGTACCCGACTGTATCGCCTAAGACGGCGGCAACAAATAACAATATGAGAAATAGCCAAAAAGGAATTGGGAGATTGCCTGGCAGAATGCCTGTATGGTAAAGAACTCCGGCGGTAAATAGCAGGCTATCACCAGGGAGGAAGAACCCAATTAAAAGGCCTGATTCGGCAAAGATCACAAAGAGGATGGCAAAAATTCCTAGGCCAATGATTAGATCAACAAGGTCAAATCCAGGGAGAGAGGCGAAGGTGAACAGGTGGGGTAAAAGTATATCAATCATCCCTATAATTGTAGCATGATTCGGACTTGCGAGACAGTTCTGCTATAATAGACAGTACAAACTATTTCCGTAAAGGTATCCGAACGAAAAGGAGGAGAGACATGGGAGATAAAATTAACTTAACGCTTGACGTACGTACCCAGCAGGGTAAAAAAGTGGCGCAGCTACGCAAAGAAGGGATAGTACCAGGGGTGGTCTATGGGCATGACCTCGATCCTGTCTTGGTGCAATCGCCCTACAACGTGCTAGAGAAAGCAGTGCGCGAGGCAGGCAAGCACACCCCGGTACATGTCACGATCGACGGTAAAAAGAAAATTACCCTGATTAAGGATATTGATCGTGATCCGGTAAAAATGCGTATTCGCCACGTGTCATTTCATGCCGTCAAGGCAAGTGACGTCGTTACTGCCGAAGTCCCTATCCATTTGCTTGGTGTTGGGGAAAGCGAAGCGGAGAAAGCGGGCTTGGTCGTTCTTCAGGCAATTGAGAACATCGAGGTAAAAGCAAAGCCAGCTGACCTGCCTGAGGCACTCCAAGTATCAATCGAAAAGCTTGCGAGCGACGAAGACAAGCTAACTTTGGCTGATATTGTTCTACCAAAGGGCGTCGAGTTTGCTGATGCTGAACAAGATCTTGAACTGGTTGTAGCAAACGTCTACGAACCAGCTGCTCTGCAGGCTGCCAATGATGCTGCGGGTGGCGATGCCGACGAGGCGAGCGCCGAAGACGTCCCAGCTGATAATGGCGAAGATGCACCGGTTGCTGAAAAAGCAGCATAGGCTCCCTTTCGCACCTAAACAGCCCCGCCAGATTGGCGGGGCTGTTTTTAGATACATTAATATTCTGTGTCGTCGTAAGTATATTCTTGGGCGTGGTAGGGTATACCTTGATCGTGATAGGTGACGAAATCGCGGGCGCTCTCGAATATCTTATCCTGGGCAACCAGCTCGTCCTGGGTCATCCAAAAGTTTTTGCCACCCTCAAACACCTCCATCATTTCACCCGTAGCATTGTCGCAGTGCATGATGACGAATATTTTATCTTCTAGCAAACTGCCGTCAGATTTTTTGTAGTCACGCTTGTGAAAGATGTGACTAAAAGTAAAATCACCAGCTAGGCCAGTTTCTTCGGTGAGCTCGCGGGCGGCAGCGCTTTCGAAGCTCTCTCCCCAACGAACCTTACCACCTAGACGACCATAGAATCCATAATAGGGCTGTTTTAGTCGTTGCTGAACGATAAACTCGCGACGACCATCAACCTGCCGCTCAACAATAAGTGCGACGGAGACTTTTGGTTGTTTCTCGATCTCATTTTCGTCAGTGTCCATGCGGTTAGCATATTCTTTGCCGCGCGGGGTTAGCTGGTAACGATTATCTTGTTTTGCCACGTATCCTACCTCGACCAATTTCTTAATATGGAAGTTAAAGTGGTCGCTCGTGAGGCCGGTGCGTTTTTGTAATTCGGCAAATCCGGCTTCGGGCACAAATAATAGGTGCCTAAGGATGAGGATCTGCGTTTCGTGAATGGCTGGTTCGTAGCTCATGATTATTATTCTCCTTTTTCTTATGCTTCCCAGCCTAGCAAGTTGCGAGAGGAGTATCTAGTAAAGTGAACTTTACTATTCCTCAATAAAGCCACCACTTTGATGTTTCCATAGTGTCGCGTAGGTTTTGTCGTTCGCGAGCAATTGGTTATGCGTGCCATCTTCGATAATCGCGCCGTTGTCCAGGACGATGATCCGGTCCAGTTTGGCAATAGTTGATAAGCGGTGGGCGATCACCAGGGTTGTTTTGCCCCGCCATAACTCGCCCAGGGCGATCTGGATGGCGTGTTCACTCTCGCTGTCGAGGGCGCTGGTGGCCTCGTCAAGGATGATGATTGGTGCATCTTTCAGGATAGCGCGAGCAATCGCGATGCGCTGACGTTGGCCACCACTTAGTTTGACACCGCGTTCACCAACCAAGGTGTCGAGGCCTTCGGGTAGGTTTTTGATAAAATCATATGCTTGGGCTCGTTTTGCTGCGGCAATGATTTGGTCGTCGGTGGCGCCAGGTTTACTGTAACGAATATTATCACGCAAGCTGCGGTGGAATAGTAGAGGCTCCTGAGGAACGTACGCAATATGTTTGCGGAGTGAACGTTGGGAGACGGTCTGGATAGCTGTGCCGTCAATCGTGATGCTGCCAGCGTCCGTGTCCATCAAGCGCATGATCAGTTTGGTAATCGTGGTCTTACCAGATCCACTGACACCCACGAGGCCAACACGTTGTTTTGCTGGAATCGTTAATGAAAAGTTATCAAATAGAGGCAAGCCGTCCTTGTAGGCATAGGACAGGTCATTGATAGCAATTGCGCCTGCTGTAACGTGTAGTGATTTTCGTGACGTGTTGGTTACATCAGGTTCTTGGTCCATGATGTCAGTCATCTCCTCGGAATCGGCAATAATCTGATGGTAGTCACGCATGACGGAGTGAATATTCCAGATTTCTTCTAGTAGATTAAATGTATAGATGAGGCAAAGGTACACGAGGCCTGCGCTGATAACATGTTGTTGAACCAGGAGAATGGCGACGACCAGCGCGGCAATTTTCATAGTGGCCGTAATCGCTGAGTAGACGGAGGAGGTCTTAATGAACATGTTGCGTGTGGCAAGCTCGCTATCAAGGACAGAGGATGAGACTTTGCTAAAGAGGGCGCGTTCGTGCGCTTCGTGACCTTCGATTTTGACCGTCATCATATTACTGAATGAATCAGCTAACTGGGCGGACAATTTAGAATAGTTACGCGATCGTTTGACAAAATATGGTCGCAGGAATCTATTGCCATAATAAGTGGCAACAGCAAAGATAACGGTCAGAACAAATAGGACGATAGCGTATGGCCACGATATGAGACCGACACCGATCAGGGTTGCTATAAGACTGGTCAAGATAAAGACGAGCTTGTAGATAACGAGATTCCAAAAGTCCATGAAGGCTTTGCCGAGTTTGTTTGTCTGTGACACCAGTGATCCTGCAAAGGTATTATTAAAGAACTGCAATGAATGAGCAGTTGTTTTATTGTAGGCATCTTCGTACATACTGCAGGCACCTTTGACCTGCATAGTCCACATCAAAAAGAGTGTGATACGATACCCAATAACTTCGGACGAAAGAATGAGAACAAAGTAAATAGCAATCATCCAAATGGAAGTTTCGAGGGTGATCGTACCGTTTTGCAGTGTCGTCAAAAGATAGGCGATAACGAGCGGTGATAGGTATCTATCAATGACCAGGCTGGTGGCCGCCACGACCATGTTGGCGATCGCTGTCTTCCTCCACTTCATAGCGTGATGCCAGTGGTGGAGTAATATTCGAGTAGAATGCTGTTTTTGCTTTGTAGTGGGTTTAGTCATCGATAAATCCGCCAGATTGATGTTTCCATAGAGTTGCATATACTCCTTGATGTGCAATCAGTTCAGCATGGGTGCCGTCTTCGATAATCGCGCCGCTATCAAGGACGATAATGCGGTCTAGTTTGGCAATCGTTGAAAGACGGTGGGCAATGACGATGCTCGTGCGACCCTTCATCAGCGTAGCAAGGCTGTCCTGAATGAGTTTTTCACTTTCTGAGTCGAGTGCGGAGGTGGCTTCGTCCAAGATAAGGAGAGGTGCATCCTTCAAAATAGCGCGAGCAATCGCGATGCGCTGACGTTGGCCGCCACTTAGTTTAACACCACGTTCGCCAACCAGCGTGTCAAAACCTTCGGGCAGTTGCTTGATAAATTCTAGGGCGTGAGCTTGTTTGGCGGCACGCAGAATCTCATCATCGGTGGCATCTGGTCGGCCATAGGCGATGTTATCACGCAGGCTGCGATGGAATAGCAATGGTTCTTGTGGGACGTAGGCGACAGATTGATGAAGGCTCTCTTGGGTGACCTCTTTGATATTTTGCCCATCCAACGTAATGGCGCCAGCATCGACATCAGCGAACCGCAGTAATAACGAGACCAGAGTGCTCTTGCCGGCACCCGAATGACCAACCAGGCCAACCCGTTGACCAGCCGGAACGGTCAGGGAGAAATCATGAAACAGGTTTTCTGTACCTTCTTCGCCGTGGGCAAAATTGACATTATTGAGCCGTAGTTCGCCGTCAGTAATACGCAGATCTGTTGCATTGGTGGCATCAGTGATGCGAGAAGGTGCCTGTTGATACTCGATGAATAATGAGGCGTCACTGAGAGAATCCTCGATGCGACGGTAGATACTATTGAATTCCCACATAAAACGCGAAATGTTCATAAAGTAATTGAATGCCAAGAAAAGGCTTGCCTTCGTCGAGGCATCAATACCGGTATGCATGATAATCGCCAAGGCGAGGACGTTAGCGGCAACATAAAATGGCGAGATCAGCATGTCGATGCGCGTGTTATGGAAATGCCATGATTCGAAGGCTCGCTTAGCATATTCTTTAGCGTGCTGTTCGTGGGTGTGGAGTTCGCGGGTCTCGGCGCCAAAAGCTTTGACAGCGGCAATGTTGCCAATGACATCAGAGACATGTCCGGACATTTCGGCGTGCTTGTCCTCGCGAGCCTTGACGAGCTGCGATCGGCGCCTAATAAGCGGCCGAACCATGAAAAATACCAGCAATGTGATTGTAGCCAGGGTGGCCGACAAGATAGGCGATAGCATGCCGAGGACAACAAAGCCAAAGATCATTGGACCTACCTGGGAGAGGACGCCAAAGGTAAGCGTGTCATAATAGCCTTCGAATCGACGCGCGTAGGCAAGGATATTCTTGGTGATACTTCCGGCAAAGCGGTTATTGAAAAAGGAGATATCTTTATAGACAAGTTCACGCAAGGCCTGTTGATAGAGTGTTTCGAGGGCTTGTGCCTCAAACTTGGCAATGATAAAGAAGGCCAGCCTAAATAGCAGTTCACCTACTAACCATGCACTACCAAAGATCAGAAGGTAGATACCGCCGTTTGATAAGTCAATCATCTGCTGGCTTGCAATGATGCGAGCAATAACGAGTGGTGGGACGTAAAAAATAAGGATAGTTCCAAGGATAACGCCAGCCGTAATTGGCAGCGTCTGTCGCCAGCCGCGCAAGATCACGCGGTTGTAAGCGCGAGCTGTCTCGCGTAGATATGTTCTTTGTTTTGCCAAAATAATCTCCTTTGGTTTTGATTTGTTATGTAAATAAAAAGAGTGTCGTTAGTGGTTCGGCGCGTCCGAACGTGAACGAATAGAGGATTCTAACGAATCATAGTGTTCTTAGTGTAGACAATAATTGCCTGGAATGCAACGTCTTAGGCGGCGAGTGCGAAGTTGTCGCGGGTGACCTTTGCGCCCATTTTCTTGGCGGCTCTTTTTGCCTTCATGCTTTCGTAGCCACCCTTTAGGTTTTCGGTAACAGCAAGGCCAGCGACACTTCCCCCGGCAACAGTAGCGCCAAAGACGGCGACGGCCGGGGCAGCAACGACTGATCCGACAGCGGCCACACCCAGCCCAAGGACGGCAAGGACCTTGTTGACCCGTTTATCAAGATCAAATCCCTTATCGATAAGGTCGCGGGGTTTCTCTTGATTTACAGAGCTACTCATGATTCTATTATATCATACTTTAGCATTTATATCAAACAGCCGCAGCCATTCTTGAGTGTTCAATTGGGAAGGACGTTTCTCGGGTGAGATATTAGCCAGGGAGCGGTTTGTCTTTTGAAAATACACTTGATCCTCAAAACATCTGCCAACAAACGTTCGGTAGGATATCGCCGCGTGATGATCAAGTAATGGTTGTTCACGAGGCTTGAGCTCCAGTAGAACAGTGTCAACCGCGGGCGGCGGAGTGAAGTCGGTTTTACGGAGTGGTTTGCGAATTCGCGCCGTGAACCAGGGTGCGATAGCAGCCGATAGTTGGCTCGTGAAATGATCGTCACCGGGTACTAATTTGCGAGCAAATTGTTTTTGGGTAATGAGATACATGCTACGTGGCGGATGGTCGGTCTCAGTAAACTTTCGAACGATTGCAGCACTGAGATGAAAAGGGATGTTAGCGAATATCTTATATGGTTCGGTAGGTGGTTCAAGATCAAGGAGGCTATGGGCGATAATCTCAACGTTGTCGACATGGCCAAGATTTTGCCGGAGTTTGAAGAGTGCCTCGGGTTCGACCTCGATGGCAACTACTTTTTTGCACCGTCCAGCCAGAACACTGGCGATGACACCACTGCCTGCGCCAAGATCATATACCGTATCGTTTTTGCGAATGTTCGAATGTCCAACTAATTCTGCCACTAATCGCGGGCTGCGTAGAAAATGTTGTGAGTAGTCGTCTCGTCTGGTCATTACCCTTACTATACAACAGAGGTGAATTATGCTACAATAGAAGGCATGCAAAAGATTCTTCTCTATTACAAATTCACTCCGCTTGGGGATCCCGAAGCAGTGAAATTATGGCAGAAAACTCTTTGTGATTCGTTGAATCTGAAGGGGCGAATTTTGGTAAGCCGCCATGGTCTGAACGGGACGGTTGGCGGGGAGATGGACGATTTGAAGAAGTATATCAAGGCCACCAAACAGCTACCGGGATTTAAAGATATTGTTTTCAAATGGAGCGATGGTAGTCGTGAAGATTTTCCGCGCATGAGTGTCAAGCATCGACGCGAATTGGTTGGCTTTCAGGCAAGTGATGACGAGTATGACGTTGATGGAGACGGTGTCATCGGTGGCGGCAAGCATATCAAACCGCGCCAGGTACACGAACTTGTCGAACAATTTGGTGATGATGTCATCTTTTTTGATGGTCGTAACGAACATGAAGCAAAAATCGGTAAGTTCAAGAACGCTATCGTTCCTAATACAAACACTTCACGTGACTTTATTGCCGAACTGGAAAGTGATAAATATGACGACATCAAAGACAAAAAGATTGTGACGTACTGTACGGGTGGTATCCGCTGCGAAGTCATCAGTGCCATGATGAAAAAACGTGGGTTCAAAGACGTCTACCAAATTGACGGCGGCATTGTGAAGTATGGCGAAGCCTATGGCGATGATGGTCTGTGGGAGGGTAGCCTCCGTGTGTTCGATGACCGCATGACCGTTGATTTTAGTGATCATGCGGCAACAATTGGCGAGTGCACGCATTGTCAGGGCAAGACCAGTAATTTCGAAAATTGTGCCCATGCAGAATGTAATGACCTCGTCCTGATTTGCGAAACCTGCAAAGAAAACCCCGACCTCCTGTTCCACACCGAAGCGTGCAAAGAAAAGCACGAAGCGAAAGTCGGGACGGCCGTTAATGCCTAAAGCCTATTTGGTTGCTGGCGCGCCAAGAGTTGGCAAAACGACACTCGTTACTCGTTTGGTCGCCCAGCGCCCCATGTTTTCGATATCTACTGATGCAGTTCGATATATGCTACGCCGTGTCGTGCCTCGGACTGACCAGAATAAGGCGTTATTTACGGCAATTGAGAGGGAAGAAAAGGCCCCATTGGAAGATAGGTTAAACTATCTAGCGGATGCTCTCCAGGTGGCGAAGGATCAGGGTGCGGAGTCGCGTATTGTCTGGGAGGCAACCAAGCAAATAATCTATAGCAACATGGAAGATGGCTTGGATATTGCCGTTGAAGGGGTGGCGGTGTTGCCAGAGTTTCTAGGGGATTTAAACTGTGAATGGCGTGCTGTTGTGCTAGGAAATAGCTCTGATACAATCGGGCAAGTGATTAGAAAAAGTATGGCTAAGAACCCGCACGATTGGTTGAATGGACGTGAGGAACAAATCATCGAGGCATACATAAAGTTCTTCAAAGAAAATAATATCCATTTCAAGCAACAGGCTGGCAACAGCAATCTCCCATTTTTTGACAGTGCTGAGCACGGCTATGATGCGGCAATGACTGGAGCGCTTGAAGAGTTATTACGATGAGTATACTAAACAACGAGTGACTTTGTAGGTCGGTAAAGGGTATAGTAAAGCTATGAATTATGATGTAGAGACCGAACAAGATGTGATTATCGATCTTAATGATGGTAAGAAGATTCACGGTATTTTGCGTGGAGAAATGACACCGTCATCACGGGTTGTTGTGATTATGCATGGCTTTCCTGGGACGCCAAAAAATCTGCTACCATATCTTGGTTCGCGCTTCATCGCAGATTCGGGTTATACGACACTCAGTCTTTACATGTACGATGTGGGTAGCCAGTATCGAGATGCGTATGATTGCACGCTTGATACGCACGTAGAGGATTTTGAGAAAGTGGTTGCATGTCTGCAAACACTCAATGTCGCTAAGGTTTTTGCGGTTGGACATAGTTTTGGTGGTCTGACGATTCTTAAAAGTGATGTGCGACTTGATGGTGCGGTCTTGTGGGATCCAAGTCATGGGTCGGTATGGCAAGATGATGATGCCAAGCGTGATTGGAATATTGAGAATGATCAATTTGTTATTTCCACCCAAGGTCGTGGTAGTATGCGCCCAACACGATTACAGCGAAGCCTTGAAATGCTTGGCGATACTTCTTCGTATGCAAAGAATATGAGCTGTCCGACGAAAATTATCACTGGCAATAAAAGTGTGATCTATCCATTTGTCCCAAAATATATAGAATACCTTTCGGTGGCCAAAGAGCTTGTGGTGATTGACGGGGCTGGTCACGGTTTTGATGAGCAAGATGCAATTACTATGAGGCTTTTTGACGAAACAGTGGCTTGGTTGAATGAGCAATAGTGTTTTGCATCTCGTGCGTTTTCGTAATCCAATCCTTCGCGCTCAAGCACGACGACTATCGTCAATTGAAATTGCGAACGATGAGATTCAGCAGTTGATTGCTGATATTCGTCATACCAACCAAACGAAGCAGTATGGTGTTGGCTTGGCTGCGCCGCAAGTCGGCATTGGTGTCGCCCTCAGCGTGATTGGTATCAAGCCTACCCCAACGAGGCCTGATCTCGAACCGTTTGATCAGGTGATTATCAATCCGACGTACGAAGGAATTGGTCGTCGCACTGGTATGTGGGAAGGGTGCCAAAGTTGTGGCTCGGGTGATGATACACTGTATGGCAAGGCACTGCGGTATCGCCAGATTAAGGCAACATGGCATGACGAGCATGATGAGTTGCATGACCAAGAACTTGATGGGTTTATCGCACATGTCTTCCAGCATGAAACAGACCATTTGGACGGTATATTATTTGTTGACAAAGTTCGTGACACGAAGACATTTATGATGGCGGATGAGTATCGTGAGAGAGTTGTGGGTCAGTCAAAGGGCGATAAAAATGGCTGATGTCTATTTTATTCGTCACGGCCAGAGTCAGGCGAATGCCGATGGCGTACTGGCGGGTCAGTTTGATTCACCGCTGACAGAAAAAGGAATCCAACAGGCGCAGAATGAAGCGATGATGATTCGTGAGAGTGGAGTGATATTTGATACAATCATCTCCTCTCCATTGTCCCGCGCATATGACACAGCGATTATTATTGCGGAAATGAACGGTTTCCCTGTTGAGAACATTATTCTTATGGATGACCTGAAGGAAAAGTATGGTGGAAGTTTTGAGGGCCAGCCTCTTAGTAGGCTGCATGCTGCTACGAGCGAGGAAGTAGTAGGTGCAGGGGCGGAGAGTTTTGAGGACTTTGCCATTCGGGTTGGTCGTGCAAACGAAGAAATTGTGCGTCAGATGACAGGTACGACACTCATCGTTGCACATGCGGGATTTTACCGTATGGCGCAAGCTGTCTATCAGCTGCTACCTCCGGCGGACATGCGGACCATAGGGGATGTTATTAACGGTAAACTCGTTAAGTATCCACTATAGAGGCGGGAAATACTGTATTTACTAGTGTGAGCAGGGTACAATAAGGCATATATGAAACACTTTTACCAGGTTCTTGTTAATACGCTTATCGCTAATGTGACGACAAGTTTTTTGTGGTTTGCATTAATTTTCTGGATCTATCTCGAGACCAAGTCGGTGCTAGCGACGGGCATTATTGGCGGTACGTATATGTTACTGGTGGCTATATTTAGCATTGTTTTTGGTACTATCGTTGACCATCACAAGAAAAAGAGCGTCTTTGTCTTTTCAAGTACGTTTACGTTGGTAGCATTCTCTATTGCCGGCATTATGTATCTTGCACTGCCGACGGCAAACCTGTTAGATATTGCTAACCCATTGTTCTGGGTGTTTATTGGCGTGATTTTGGCGGGTGCGGTGGTAGAGAACATGCGCAATATTGCTCTGTCAACGACAGTGACATTATTAGTAGATAAGGATAAGCGGGCGAACGCAAATGGTCTCGTAGGGACGGTAACAGGAATCGGATTTATTATTACCAGCGTGTTCAGTGGGCTCGCCATCGGGCTGTTAGGTATGGGCTGGACGCTGGCGATTGCAATTATTTTGACAGCACTGGCACTTGTTCATATTTATTTTGTCCAGATTCCTGAAAAAGGCATTGCGCACGATCCGGAACTCGCCAATAAGAAAGTAGACATCAAGGGTAGTATTGCAGCAATCAAAGCAGTGCCTGGATTGTTTGCACTCCTCATCTTCTCGACGTTCAATAATTTCATCGGTGGTGTCTATATGGCACTGATGGATCCGTATGGCCTGACACTGTTTTCGGTAGAAATGTGGGGGATCCTCTTTGGTGTAGCCGGCACAGGCTTTGTGGTTGGTGGCATTCTTATTGCAAAGTTTGGTCTGGGCAAGAACCCGTTGAAGACGTTACTGCGACTGGCAGTTATTATGGGACTTTTGGGTGCGTTATTTACGATTCGCGAGTGGTGGTGGTTGTATGCGATCGGAATATGGCTATACATGCTGATGATCCCTGCAATAGAAGCCGCTGAACAGACGGTGATTCAGAAGGTCGTTCCCTATAAACGGCAGGGTCGCGTCTTTGGTTTTGCCCAGGCGTTTGAGTCGGCAGCGGCCCCAGTCACTGCGTTTGTTATTGCACCGATTGCAGAGTTCTTTATTATCCCATATGCAAAATCGGCAGATGGTGCCGCCACCTTGGCGCCGCTACTTGGTACAGGGGAGGCGCGGGGTATTGCGCTGGTATTCTTGGCTGCAGGCATTATTATGGCTATCGCCGCCACCTTAGCGTTTTTGACGAAGTCGTATCATCGATTGTCGGCGTCGTATGCTGAGTCGTAGTATAGTAGAAGTATGAAATCAATTACACGTAGTATCACAGGACTGCTCGTCGTAGCAGTTGGGCTCTCGTTTCTTTTTACTAACCTCAATATTTTGCCGTTCAGCGTGGCAATCGGAGATTGGTGGCCAGTATTTGTTATTGTCGGCGGTATCCTGATTCTTTTGAATGATACAAAGAATTACCTGTGGGCGTTCTTGGTGATTGCGCTTGGTATTGTGTTTCAGCTAAATCAGTTAGATATTATCGATGTCAATCCATGGCAGCTATTTTGGCCAGCAGTCATCATTGTTGTTGGCGTGTCTATCATGGTAAGTCATAAAGTACCAAGGAAGAATATAGCCGCAAATGAACGTGAGGATGTGACGGCAGTGTTGAGTGGTAGTGAAACAAAGGTGCAGGCGAGTGACTTTAAGGCCAGTCGAGTGACGGCAGTGTGTGGTGGGGTGACCTTGGACTTGCGAGAAGCAACCATCAAAAAAGAAGCGACAATAGATATCTTCTCGCTGTGGGGTGGAGTCGAAATCTATGTTCCAAAGAATGTGGTGGTCAAAAACAGCACCTCGGTGATATTGGGTGGCGTTGAAAATAAGGCTTCTGCAGAGGTTGACCATACCGCACCAATACTCCACATTGTTGGCGATATCGTTATGGCTGGTGTTGAGATTAAGAACTAGCCAGCAATTGCTACGAGTTCGATATCAAACACAAGATCGCTATTAGGCGGGATGTTGGCGGCTGCTCGGACAGACCCGTATGCCATGGCTGACGGGATGATGAGGCGGCGCGTTCCTCCTACTTTCATGCCGGGCACACCTTGGGTCCAACCAGCGATGACGCGGTCTAGCGGGAAGGTGACTGGATCGCCAAAGTCGTGACTACTTTGAAAGATTGTGCCATCTTTACACAGAGCCCCTGTATAGTGAGCAGTAATTGTTGCACCTGATGGTACTTCGTCGCCCGTGCCGACAACTGAATCAATAATTTGTAGTTCAGTGACGCTGTCGACTGGGGCAAAGTTTGCGAGTTTGGTTCCTTCGAGTTTTTGTGAATCGTTCATAGTACCTAGTGTACCATCTTAGAGTGCTAACGTTGTTGTCGGTATCGCTGCACGAAGTTGCGTAAGATCTTCATTGGCTCAGTGATGATGGCCGATTCACCTTGTTGGATGAGTGCGTCTGCTTCTTCTGGCTGAAAATAGCCATGATGTCGGTAGATGCGAATACGCGTGGCAAGACCCTCGGCGTCAAGTTCTGGATGGAATTGGGTTGCGTATACGTTTTCACCGACACGAAACATCTGAATAGGGCAGGTGGCGGATGAGGCGAGATGAGTAGCGCCGGGAGGCAGGGTGTCACTTGCTTCTTTGTGGCCAAGGAAAGCCTCAAAAGGAGACACGACGCCATCGAGGAGAGGGTCTTCTGCAAGAAGGGTGATAGTGGTTGCACCAACTGGTTCTCCAAATTTCGTACTGATGGGGCTACCGAGGAATGAAGTAAGAAGTCCGACACCGTAACAAGCGCCAAAGAAAGGGAAGTCTCTGGCGACGATTTGCTCTAACAAGCCATGTAGTTCGAACTCGATACGTTTCTGAGTATCGTCTTTATCGGTTGTGGTGAAGTTGAGAGGACTACCGCCTACCATGATGCCTGAATAGTCATCAAGCTGCACCTCAGGGAGAGCTGTTTGTTCAAGGCGAATGCGCACTAATTGATCTGGTGTAAGGCCGCCATAGCGAAGAAAGGCTTGATATTCGTTGTCTGAGGCCTCGTCTTCGGGGCGTGTCTGAATGAGGAGAAACGGTTTGATCATAAGATTATTGTATACTAAAGAGGTGAATAAGGCACTCGAAACCAAGCTAAAGACGCTTCCGCGCTCGCCCGGCGTTTATTTTCATAAGGCTAAAAATGGTGAGGTCATCTATGTGGGCAAAGCTGCAGTGCTGAAAAATCGTGTTCGCCAGTATTTTCAGAGCAGTCGGGATATGGATATCAAAACTCAGGCGCTCGTGGCGGAGATTGACGATACTGATTGGGTAGAAACAGAGAGTGAAATCGATGCATTATTCTTTGAGAGCGAAATGGTCAAGCGCTATATGCCTCGGTATAACATCCTTCTGCGTGACGACAAGAGTCAGAGTTACGTGCGGATTGATATGAAGAATGAGTGGCCGCATGTGAGTTTTACGCGCAATCCCGCCGATGATGAGGCGGATTACTTCGGGCCGTTTTATAACGGCTATGCCTTAAAGAAAGCCTTGCGGTATCTGCGCAAAACCTTTCCTTACTATACCAAGCCGCCTAAACCAGGCGAACGCCCTAGCCTCGATGCCCACATTGGTCTTGAGCCGTTAGGCATGACTAGCGATGAGTATAAGGCGGAACTACGAAAATTGATTAGTTATATCAAAGGAAATCGAGTCCAGCTGGCGCGTGAGTTAGAGCGTGATATGAAAACGGCGGCAGGCCTGCAGGACTTTGAGAAAGCCGCCAATCTTCGTAATCGTCTGCAGAATCTGCGTGAGCTCAAACGTCGTATCATGTTTGGCGATAAGGAATTTTTGGATATTAGTAAAGACAGAGCATTGTCGCAACTACGTGACCTTTTGGCGCTTGATGACGTGCCGGCACGTATTGAAGGGTTTGATATTTCGCATACCAGCGGTACAAATGTTGTAGCTAGCCAGGTTGTGTTTGTGAACGGTGTCACGAGTCGTAGTGATTATCGTAAATATAAATTAATCAAACAGCAGAATGACGACTATGCCAGTATGTATGAAATTATCTATCGCCGCCTGTCGCCGAAGAATCTGCAGAGTTGGGGATTTCCTGGGCTGTTACTGATTGATGGCGGCAAGGGGCAGCTAGAGGCCGCGATTCGGGCGGCTGAAGCACGAGAGGTAAAAGTACCGATTATCAGTATTGCCAAGCGTGAAGAAGAGGTGATCATTCATCGTATGCGTTCGGGTGTAAAAAGTACACAGCTTGAAACATGGCGCAAACAGCCGCTGGAGGGCATGTATGTCGAGCAAAGCGGGGAGTATTATGTGATTAATCTTCACCCCGATCAGCGCAATGCCGGGACGCACTCTAAGAACCTGCGCGGTGGCACCCTGAGCCAATTCACTGATTTGGTAAAGCTTTTCCAGCGTATTCGCGATGAATCACATCGATTTGCCATTAGTTATCATACGGTACTAAAGCGTCAACGCCAGACGGCGAGTACACTTGAAGAAATTCCAGGTATTGGTCCCGCGACACGTCGAAAACTAATCAAGTATTTTGGAAGTATGCGCGCCATATCACAGGCTGCCCCCGAAGAGCTTGTAAAGGTAGTTGGCGAGGAGCGGGCAGGCCGAATCAAGCGAGTATTTGGAGATCGTTAATCACTTGGGCATAGGCCAGGATTGTCAGACGATATACAAATCTATATACTAATGCTTATGAGGCAGCAACGAGCTAGCGGTTTTACGATAGTGGAACTCCTTATTGTAATTGTGGTAATTGCCATTTTGGCGGTTATTTCGATCGTGGCTTATTCGGGTATACAGAACGGAGCAGTCGAATCATCGATACAAACAAGCCTTCGTGATGCATCAACACGGATTGCGGTGCAGTATGCAATGAATGAAACGTATCCCGCAACGGAGGCAGAGATGCGAACGGTTACCAAGCTAAAAGATGGCAACTCGATTGTGTATCGCTATACATACGAGTCAGCTAATAATAGCTATTGCTTATCTGGCATAACTGACCGTTCTGGCGTAAAGTCCTTTCACATCACTAATCAAGGTAATAGTCCAGCAGAAGGAGCGTGTGATGGACATAGCGGGGCAGTATCACAGACAGTTACCAACCTCTCGACTAATCCTAGTGTTGAGACGGGCACGACAGGTTTTAGTGGTCCAAATAGTTCTACGGTCATGCGGGATGCAAGTCGAGCGCATTCGGGAGGGGCGTCGCTGCGAGTAACGATGCCTGGAAATGTGACGATGAGCCAAGTAGGCGCAACACTATATCAGAGAAACCCTTTTGCTACCTACTTGAACCCTAATACAACATATACATTCTCGGCGTATGTCTATGTACCGACGGGTAGCGTTAATATGCAATTGTCAGTGCAGGGGTCTGGTCGTGGGAGTGTGGTAAGTAACGCAGATTATCGGACTACAGTTAAGGACCAATGGGTACGAATCAATAAAACCTTTACGACAAATAGCGGTGGCTCCATTACGATTTATGCGCTTAATGATGCAACAACACCAAGCGGTAATACGCAGTTTTGGGTTGACTCAATCATGTTGACAGAGGGTAGTGACCTCCACGGGTATGCAGATGGATCATCGAGCGGCTGGTCGTGGAGCGGCGATCCTCATGCCTCTACTTCGTCAGGCCCTGCTCTCTAAGCTGAATATGCTAGACTAAAGGGTATGATAAGCAGTGCGTTTTTTGCAGCCAATAGGGCTGCCTTAATGGAAAAGTGTCATGATGGCGTCTTAAGAATGACGGCCTACAGTGCCCTTCAAGGTAGCGGGGACATGGCGGCACCATTTCGGCAAGAGGCAAATTTTTGGTATTTGACGGGTATTGACGAGCCAGATTGGCAACTGATCATGGCCGGTAATCGTAGCTGGCTGGTAGCCCCGGTTATTTCAGATATCCATATGATATTCGAGGGAGGATTGCAACCCGATGAGGCGCGGCGCATGAGCGGTGTCGATGAAGTGATTAATAAGACTGAGGCGAGGGCACTGTTGGCCCAGCTTGCCAGTAATTACTCAGTGGCATATGGGATTGACAAGCATCCACATCAGAAGCATTTTAATTTCGTTCCCAACCCTTCTCCTGGTCAAGTATGGCGTCAGTTAAAAAGACAGTTTACTGAAGTACGCGATATCCGTCGTGATCTTGCACGGTTGCGTGCAATCAAGCAACCTATCGAGATTGAAGCCATCACTCGAGCTATCGATATAACCGCGACGGCTTTTACTGACGTGAGACGACATCTTTCGGAGTTGCAATCCGAAAATCAAATAGAGGCCGAGTTTACGCATGCGTTTCGGTATCAAAATGCTACTCACGCGTATGATCCAATTGTAGCTACAGGTCATAACGCCTGTACCTTGCACTATGTAGCTAATAATGATCAATTAACAGGTTCGGATATGGTCTTGATTGATATTGGTGCACGGGTGGATTATTATCCCGCTGATATCACGCGAACCTATGTGGTTGGTGTGCCTACTGCTAGACAGACCGCAGTGCATGCGGCAGTAGTGGCTGCACATAAGCAAATTATTCGTCTATTGGCACCGGGCCTCAGTTTTTCGCAGTACCAATCTGAGGTTGATGACATTATGAAAACAGCTTTACGTTCGCTTGGACTGATGAATCATAAAGATGATTATTGGCGATACTTCCCCCATGCCATTAGTCATGGATTAGGGGTGGACGTACATGATAGCCTGGGTGGTTTCGAGACGTTCCAGCCAGGTATGGTGTTGACGGTTGAGCCAGGGATTTATATACCCGAAGAAGGCATTGGCGTTCGAATAGAAGACGACATTTTAATCACCGATTCAGGTCATCAAAATCTTAGTAAAGCGCTGGCGCTTGATATGTGATACAATAAGGAAAATTATGAGAAAACAATTTGGCGTATTCCTCTTGAGGTGCCTTCTTAATTCGTTTGGTCTTTGGGTGACAGTCCGTGTCTTTGGGACAGGGTACACTGATCAGTCTCTACAATCAGGGCTGTGGGTGTTTGTGTTGGCTGGTTTTGTCTTTTCGGTCGTTAACGCAATTTTACGTCCGCTTGTGATTGTGTTATCCCTGCCGGCGATTTTGCTGACATTAGGATTGTTTACGGTGATTGTCAATGGCCTCATGGTCTACATCGCCTTAAAGCTCACGCCAGGTATTACAATGACATTTTGGCACTCGGTGCTGGCGGGAATGATCCTAAGTTTGATAAACTATATAGTAAGCACGACAATTGAGATGAGAAAAATACGTCGAGATAGTAAGGAGACCGCATGACACTAGATACTTTTCTGCAAATTGTGACCGTTGGATCGGCCGTATTAACTATAGCTGCAATTCTATTGCAACAACGAGGCTCGACCTTGGGTGCTGGTTTTGGTAGTTCAGGCGAACTATATACCACCCGACGCGGATTTGATAAGAACTTGTTTGATGCAACGATCGTCCTCGCGAGCATTTTCGTCCTTTCTATCCTGGCAGGTCTTCTGATTCCAAGCGTAGGGTAAGGCGCGACATGGCGGGCGATACGGAAAGAGAGAGGGGATGGCGGCGATTTCAAAAGCTGAGCTTTGATAAAAAGCAAACCCTCAAACGTATGCGCAAGGTTGAGGTTACCTCTGTACGTCATGCTCACAAATTCATCCTCAAGCGTTGGCGCAATGTGCGCAACGTCCGGCATATTGTTATTTTTTGGGCTGCTGCTGTCGGTTGTTTGATTGCTGCTGCTGGTTTGCAGTTATCGTGGGATCAGCAGTCATATCGTACGGATACAGGGGCGCTTGATAGTACGTATGCTGAGGCCGCAATTGGTCCGATCGATACACTTAATCCGCTTTTTGCTGACACGCCCGCCGAAGAAGCGGTTAGCCAGTTGGTCTTCTCAAGAATCTTTACTTATGACAAGACGGGTAATCTTAGTTACGATTTAGCCAAGAGTGTCAAGGTGAGTGACAATCGACTTGTCTATACAATTGGGCTGCGACCAGATGTAAAATGGCACGATGGCCGCGCGTTAACTGCCGACGACATTCTCTTTACGATTGATTTATTGAAAGATGCCTCAACTCGTGCCCAGATTCGTGGGTGGGATAGTATCGTGGCGCAAAAGAAAGATGATCATACGGTAGAATTTGCCCTGAAATCCGTTTATGTGCCATTCGAGAATGCATTGACCTTCCCGGTATTACCAAAACATATCTTAGGTGGTATTGCCCATGACTCGATTCGGGAGGATAAATTTAGTACCTCACCAGTAGGGTCGGGACCATTTTCTTTCCGCCTATTGCAGGATATCGAAACCTCACATCAAAAACGCTTCGTTCACCTTGTGGCAAACAAGCAGTATTATCGAGGCGCCCCAAAACTCGCTAGGATGCAAATACTAGCCGTGCCAGACGAAGAAGCAATGATGAATGCATTAAAGTTAAACGAAGTGAACGGCGCGAATGGGCTGAGTGCCACTGCGGTAAAAACGTTAGAATCAAACCAGCGATATACCGTATCGAGCCAAGCGGTCCAAGCAGGCGTTTATGCTCTTCTGAATAATGACAGTGAATTCCTGTCGGATAAAACGATTCGTAAGGCGCTACAGTATGCAACCAATACGAGAGAAATTCGTGAAAAAGTTGGTGGCGACCTGCCAGAACTTAGTCTCCCGTATACGAGTCTGCAATTAACAGGTGATGCCCCGAAGGCTCCGGCGTTCAACATCGAGGCGGCTCGCAAGTTACTTGATGAAGCCGGCTGGAAACTGAACCAGAGTGGTGTCAGGGAAAAAGATGGGGTAAAGTTGCAGCTTTCTGTGGTGACGATTAAGAATGATGAGTATGAGAAGGCGCTCGAAACACTGATTGGACAATGGCGGCAGGTGGGTATTGTGATAAATGAGAATGTCATTGACGCAGCCGATCCTACGCAGAACTTTGTTCAATCTGTTCTGCAGCCCCGATCCTACGATGTTTTAGTTTATAGGTTGACAATCGGTCGAGATCCAGATGTTTTTGCCTATTGGCACTCTTCTCAGGCGGTTGCACGAGGGCTCAATCTGTCGAACTATAATAATGCAATCTCTGACGATATTTTAACCAGTGCACGCAGCAGTAAGAGCCCGACATTGAGAAATGCAAAACACCTTGCTTTTGCGCGCCAGTGGCTTGATGATGCGCCGGCAATTGGACTGTACCAGTCAACCGTTAATTCTGTGATGACAAAGAGTGTTCGTGGGTTTAATCGGAATGACGTGTTGGTATCGCAAGATCAGCGCTATAACGGGGTGCTGTACTGGACAGTAGGCGATAGGACGGTTTACAAAACTCCTTGATGATGAAAATAAGTGAAAGACCGTCCTTGGGGGACGGTCTTTTCTAAAAAAGTCTTTTGTGTGGTGCGCCACATCGACTTGTCGTGGAACACCCTAGAACCTAGTTTAGTTTTGATGCATCAAAAACTAACTGATCTAGGCTGGGTATATTATAACGGAGAAATCCATATTGTCGAGCCTGAAACAGAGGAGAGCCAGCATCATGTTTAATGAAAGCACTCTCTACGATCAAGATACGTTTTACAGGGCGTTTACACGTGACTTACTGCACAGTAGAAATGAAGTGGTTATCGAGAGTCCATTCATCACTGAAAAGCGCATGAGGACACTTCTACCTATCTTTGCTAAATTACGCAGCCGTGATGTGCAAGTAGTTATAAATACTCGCAATCCGACTGAGCATGACGGTGACTACTATTACCAAGCACTCAATGCTATCTATGAGCTGCAAGAATTAGGTATCACAGTACTTTACACCGCCGGACATCACCGCAAGTTAGCAATACTTGATCGCAAGGTAATCTACGAAGGTAGCCTCAACATTCTATCGTTTAATGACAGTTGTGAGATAATGAGAAAGATAGTATCGGAGAAAGCGGCTAAGCAGCTATGTAAGTTTATCGCTATTGACCGATATGCGAGGAGTAAATAAAATGACAGATTTCAAAGAATACGAAGCAAGCCAAGAAGATATTGATAAGGTCGCTGCCTACTTGAAGACAATCGACCCCGAACACGCCACATCTCAAGATGCTATCGACTTCTTGACGCAGTATCAAGAGAAGTTCCATCAGCTCGGCACAGTATTGACTGACGATGAGATGAGGCAGCTATACGACGAGTTTGCCGAGTCTCGTAACAACAGCTAAAGTTCGTCAATCATTGGTTCACTTGTAGGTTGGGGCTTTGGTTTAGCCCCTCCTTTTTTATTCTTTTCAACACTAGGCTTACTGGGTTTTGGCTGCTCTTGTTCTTTCTCTATCACTTCTTGCTTTTTTGCAAACACCGACCGCGAGTGTTCAATGATAGCAGTGCGTATCTTGATATCGCCATCGTCTGAGAGTAGTAATGTCTGCCCCGATAGTGGTTCTTGGGCTTTGACGGCCGACAACTTGGCATAAAAATTAAATGCTGGCAGATTGCTTATTTCACCCTGTTCAATGTAGGGGCTAAATAGCGGTAGCAGCACCCTCTCATCTTGCGGGTTGCCTGTCCTGAAAGTAATGACCGTGCCGACGTTTGCCATGATGATACTGACCATCTGCTGATCGCTCTGCTGCGAGGTAGACTGTTCGGCCATCGTTAAGAATAGCTTATATTTGCGAGCTTCCGATAGCATGAATATCAACCCACTCGGACAAAACACCAGACAACTTGAGTAAATTGAGTCCAATGGGTGTTAGTTTTATTCTACTTGTGGCGGAATGGTTGGGTATGCTCTACGCTCAATAATGCCGCTGCGTTCTAGTTTTCGTAAAGTTTCAGTAAGTACTTTTTGCTTTGTATCTGGCAACGCTTTCTGGATTTCGCTGAATCGCCTTGTGTCATCATCGAGTACTTTAACGATTCGAGTTGCCCATTTGCTGCTAAGGATATCTAGAATGAGTTGTGTTTGGTCATTTTTCATTACGTTTATCTCTTGTTTACTGTTCCAATTTTTAGTTTTGCTAATTGCTCCATTGCTGCTTGACTATGTGGTGTTCCCGAACCTACCCATTGGCCATCTTGAGTCTGCCGAGAGTTGAATAGCGTCGTGGCGTCTGTACCGCACGCCCGAAGAATCTCATCACCTCCAGGGTGGCGATTTATAAACTCCGTCAGATCATACACATCATCAGAAATAATTGCCCAGCAGTCGTCTTTTGATGCGTGCCGTGCAACCTCACTTAGCGTATACGTCTTAGCTTGGTCGGAGGTCTGCTTGTTAAGGAATGGTTGAGTTTGACGATTATTAAGCGTCGCCCAAACACCCACACCGATAGCACTTAGTAGCAGCAAAATGACTACCGAAAATATAACTGTACTTTTTTTCATGATAAGTATATTTATCCTTTCTTCGATTATAATGAAACTAGAATGTATCGCTTTGCAAAACAACATCTGGCTTGGATTTTACTCGGCTACGTATCCATTATTAGCGTCGCTCTATGGTTCATGACATTGTCGGGTGACGTTATGTCAATGTATCAATTCTTCCCCATACTAGGAGTGCTTGCATGGACGACGATGTGGACATATTACATCATGGGTGTTATCAGTGTGTCCAGGATTAGCAAACAGTATATTAAATGGACGGGGCGCTTCATTCTTCTGTTGATCCTTATGCACCCTGGTATTTTTTTAGTACAGCGATTTCTCGATACGGGTCTGTTGCCCCCAGAGAGCTACGTAACCTATGTTGGCCCGCTGCGCGTATGGGCGGTAGCTTTAGCTTTTGCCGCACTAGCAACCTTTTTGCTCTACGATATCTTAAAGTGCTTCCGTCATAAACTCACTGCAAAAGGGCTCTGGCCGTATGTAAGCTTACTTCAAGCATTGGCAATGGTGGCAATTTTTATACATAGTCTAGCCCTTGGGACAAATATGTATAGCAGCACTTTCTTCATGTGGTGGCTATCTTTGGGTGCTGTACTTGCACCATGCCTTGTTTTGCAAGTTATTCGTGACTTTCAGACGCTACCTCGTAAGTAATAATCAATACCTCCAGGCCTTTTGCCACTGTTTCATCTGTCTGATTTCCTCATTTTGAGCTTTAATGATACTACTTGCGAGGTCTTTTATTTCTTGACGTTTGGCGTTGTCGGCCACATATTTTGCCATATCTACAGCTTGCTCATGATGAAGAATCATTTGTTTAAGAAACTCCTTGTCGTATGCTTCGCCCTCCAAGTCCTTCAACTTATTTTGCATTTCGACCATGTCACCCGCCATTTCCGCACCTCCACCACCATGGCTCATGTGACCACCGCTATTTGTAATCTCGAAGCCCCATGCTTGTTGCCATTCCCGCATCTGTACCATTTCCGTTGTTTGCGTTTCCATGATCGCACTGGCAAGGGTACGAATTTCATCACGTGCCGTCATAGCCTGCGCCTGCTCCGACATGTTTATCGCTGCTTCATGGTGAGCGATCATATCGGCTATAAATGCTTCGTCGAAAGCGTCACCCTTAAGAGTAGCGTACTTGCTATCTGTGGTTTTTTCGGTAGTTGCTGCCTGCTGGCTACTCTTCGTGTTTTCGGTATTAAATGTTGTCTTTTCGGGTTTAATCGAAAAGACCCCAAAGTACCAAATGGCGGCCGCAAAAGCCACCAACACGATGATGATAACGGCAAACAGCTTGTTCTTCGTTATTTTCATTACTCTTCCTTTTGTAAGTCTTCTAATCTTTTAATATCGTTCTTGTAGCTGGTGAGGCTTTTATTTTTGAATTCGATGAGCTTACCGTATTGAAGCAGGCTACTTGTTCCATCGCCCTGAATTGCGCCCTCGTGGTGCGCGATCATAAGACGAATGAAGAGCCTATCTGCATCGTTGCCGGTTGCGGCTTTGAGTATAGCCATGTCCGTAGCCCTTGCTAGACCGAGGTACGTCGGGTACATATCATGGCCGTCCATTTCGGGAAAATCAGACAGATTCGTGTATGTTTCGTTCCACTCGCCCAGCCAGCTTTTGTACTGTTCTTCAGCGCTTTGCTGCTCCTGTTGTATGTCGGAGGCTATATCACGAACGGCTTGATTCGTTGATGTCGCTAAAATAGTCTCTGTCATTTCGATAGCTTGTTGATTGTGGACAATCATTTTTCGAGAGAAGTCTACATCGTCAAAACTATGCTTGCTTGGATCGGGTTGATTTCGATTGTTGCTTGCAGGCGGCGCTGTTTTTGGTGGAGCTGAAACTGATCGGTTTTGAAAAACCAACCAGCCTAGCACAACCGCACCAACTACTGATGCTGAAATCAATATTACTAATGTCTTCTTCATCTCTAGACCTCGTTCTACCTGGCAAAAGGCTCTGGACTTTTCCCCAGATTCCTCATGACATACTCTTCTATTTTCTTTTGGTCATAGCTTGCTAATGACTCGCTTCTGCGCCACGAACTCAGCTCGATGGGAGATTTATTAGCCTGACGGGTTGCAAGTACAATCTTCGTTGGCTTAAACTCTGGATTCGAGAATGGAGCAGATAGAAGACCCTTAAGTTTCTCAATTTGATCTTGTGGCAAATCGGGTTGGTAGGAGACATAGATTCCGCCATGCTCCATATTGTGTATCGCTTGGTCGTCACGAACTTCATTATCGTAAACGCCCCATGCAACGGGATTAGCATGCGAGCCAGAAGTAGGCGGTTGGTCACCGCCATACTCCTTGCTGCTCACGTGTTCACGGCCATGATCGGCTTGTTCAACGCCTGGACGTGGTGGTTCTGGCGGAGCGGTTATCTTGCTGACTATAATAACCGCTATAAAGCCAACTACGACAGTCGCTAATGCAACAGGAAATGGTCTAATTGTCATAACCCCACTCTTGCTGCCATTGCTTCATCTGCTGGATTTCTTTGGTTTGGGCAGAAACAATTGCTTTTGAGAGGTCTTTTACCTCCTGGTGCTTGGCATTCTGCTCGCCAGGTGCAGCCATGTCGATGGCTGATTGGTGATGCATTATCATCTGCTCGATAAAGGCCCTGTCAAAGTCATCACCTGTTTTACCCTCAAGCTCAGCGGTCATACCAGCCATATCATCCATCATACCCATAGCACTGTGATCCATCATGTTGTCGGCACTTGTCGATGGGTAACCCCAAGCCTTTTGCCACGACTGCATTTTGCTAATTTCACCTTCTTGAGCCGAAATGATGTCATTTGCCATATTTTTCAGCTCTTGGTGCTTGGCGCTCGTTAATGCTAGCTTCGCCATATCAACAGCACCTTGGTGGTGGGCTATCATATTGGCGATGAAATTACGGTCATAGGTTTCGCCAGTCATGGCAGCATATTGCTTGTATGTATCTGACGTTGTATCGACTTGTGCCGTCTCTGATGGCGGCTGGACTGAAACGCTTCGGAATAGTTGGTCACGGAACACGAAAACCGCAACACCTACCACAACCACAAGGGCGACAAGCCCCGCAATAAGCATTTGTTTATTCTTTTTATTCATAAAGTACTCCTAATTTAGCTATTTAGTAAAATGTAAACAGCTAAATCTCAAGCACGAAAGACGGTCAAACCAATGTAGGCGGGTACGCCACCAGGGGGTGGCTCTCTATCCCCGGCAGCTCTTGTCTCTTGACTATGTTTTTCTTCAAGGGCCAAAAGGGGTGATGCCTGGAACTGAACATAAAATGGAGGCTGCGGCTTGTCATCCTCGTCTTTCTCGGTATCTTTGATGAACTCGTCTTTGTGAAGAGTTGCCGTCGTATAAGCAGTAAAACAATTCGATGAACTTACTTGATGAGATGCACCACCCATTGAGTGCCCCATGTTCATAGTCTGTGCGGCAGCTGCATGTATACCTAAGGACAGTACGCTTAGTACTGAAACCATGAACACGTAAACAGCACCTTGGAACACTCGTTTCATATCTCTATTTTACCGTAATTTGTCCCAAAAGCATATTTCTAGTAGCTCTCTTCGTTGTAGTGAGGGAAGAAGTCTTGATGGAGATTATCATTAGTAAGCCCATTCTCTTCTAATTGCTTTCCGAGTGCTTCTACCATTGATTCGGGACCTGAAATATAGACCTGTGATGCATTGATGTCGGGTACGAGTTCGGCAAGTCTCTTGGCAGTAAGCAGTTCGCCAATAACGTAGTGCACCGTAAACTCTGGATGGCGCTGACTGGCTTCCTCGAACTCTGCCTTAAATGGCAGCTCATCAGTCCGACCATTATAGATCAGCGTTGCTGATACCGGCTGCCCGCTATGACCTCGAGCTTTTAACATGCTATAAAACGGCGTGATACCAATACCGCCAGCAACAAGGACAAGTGGCTTGTCACTTTCTTGCCAGACAAAATCACCATCCGGCTGCTCAACAAGATTGATCGTGCTGCCGATTGGCAGCGCAGCGAGCGCCTGCTTAAAGGTGGTATCGGTAACGCGAGTTGTAATCTGAATATAGCCGTCATGCGGTGTCGATGAGATTGTAAACCAGCGTTTCGTTCCCTCATCATCAGGATTATCATGAGGCAACTCAATACGAATGAATTGGCCTGGTGTCCATGAGATCGGTGTGTCCGCCTCGAATCGAAACGCCCAGACATTATCAACCAGATTTTCCTTGCTAGCCAGTGTGAGCGTATCGGTGCTATGGGTTTGATGGGTGTATTTTTCAGGGTTTTTATCGAACAGTTGTACGCACGTCGCGCAGCAGAAATAGTAGGTCTGTCCGTCATGTTGGCGGCTATGACCAAGCGCCTCTGACTCGGCTTTGACGACGACATCGCCTGTCACTGGACAAATCGCCTGCGTATCGTCGAGCGTCGCTGGGTCAACGGCTGGCGCATCGCCATGATGATGGTGATGATGTTCGTGATCGTGATGGTCGTGCATAATCCCTCCTTTACAACCGTACTTTTCGTAAAAACTGCGCGTTTATAGCAACAACGATGGTCGATAGCGACATCAGTACCGCGCCAAACGCTGGTGACAATACAAAGCCGAGTGCTGATGTCACACCTGCCGCAAGCGGAATTGCGAGGGCGTTGTAACCGGTTGCCCACGCAAGGTTCTGTACCATTTTGCTATACGTCTTTTTCGAGAGCGTGACGATTTTAGCAACCCCGCGTGGGTCACTGCTTGCCAGTACGATACCGGCTGATTCAATAGCAACATCAGTACCAGCGCCAATCGCAATACCAATATCGGCTTGCGTCAGGGCAGGCGCGTCATTGACGCCATCGCCGACCATTGCCACGCGGCTGCCGTCTGTTTGTAATTTCTTGACGGTTTCGGCTTTGTTTTCAGGTAGTACCTCGGCAAAGTATTCTTTGATACCAAGTTCCTTGGCTACCCATGCGGCCACACCCTTACTATCACCGGTCAGCATAGCGACGCGCTTGCCCATACTATGCAGCGTTGCCACGGCTTCTCTTGATTCTTTGCGTATCACATCGGCCAGTATGATCGCACCTAAGACATTTCTGCCCTCGATGACATACACAACCGTCTTACCATCGTCTGAGGCTTTTTTGGTTGCCGCTCGCAGCGTGGCATCAAGCCGGACGGCGCGTTCTTCGAGGATTCGTGGGCCGCCAATATAGACAGACTTGCCGTTGATCGTTGCTCGCACACCACGGCCAGAAAGTGCCGAAAAGTCAGTGGTGTGAATTTCCGGCACATTTTGACCGCGTGCATACTGGAAAATAGCTTTTGCAATCGGGTGTTCTGATTCGCGCTCTAGGGCAGCAGCGAGACTCAACATGCGGGTCTTGTCTTTCGCCACGACATCAACGACGCCTTGTTCACCTTTGGTAAGCGTGCCGGTTTTGTCAAACAGCACCACGTCAATATTACGTGCTGCTTCAAGTGCCATGCGCTGCCGCACGAGCAGGCCGTTTTTGGCGGCCAATGTGGTCGAAATGGCCGTCACAAGTGGTACGGCGAGGCCGAGGGCGTGCGGACAGGCAATTACTAGCACCGTTACAATACGCTCTAAGATAAATCCGGCTGACGCGCCCGCAATCCACCACGCAATCCATGTAATTAGTGCTGCACCAAGAGCAACAAAAGTTAAGTAAAACGCGGCTTTGTCAGCAAGTATCTGTGTATTTGACTTGCTGGTCTGCGCTTCTTCGACGAGTTTCATAATACCGGCGAGTGCCGTATCGTTGCCGACTTTTGTGGCTTTGATCGTGAGTGCGCCACTGGCGTTGATTGTGCCACCAATCACTTCGCTATTTGGCTTTTTGGCTACTGGCTTTGATTCGCCGGTGAGCATAGATTCATTGACTTCTGACGAACCTTTGACGACCACACCATCGACTGGCACCCCAGCGCCTGGACGGATTAGTAGCAAGTCACCGACTTTCAGTTCACTAATCAAGACTTTCTTTGTTGTATCGCCGTCAATTAGCTCTGCCTCGTCAGGTAGCAGCTTAGCAAGCTCGTTGAGTGCGCCCTCTGCATTCTGGACGGACGCCATTTCAAGCCAGTGGCCGAGCAGCATGATCGTCACCAATGTCGCTAACTCCCACCAGAAATCCATACCAGTGACTACTTTGAATGTGACAAGCAGGCTATAGACGAACGCGACAGATATGGCCATCGAGATGAGTGTCATCATACCCGGCTGGCGAGCCGCTAGCTCGCCTCTAGCACTCTTGAGGAACATCAAACCGCCATAGAGGAAAATAGTCGTACCGAACACGGCCGGAATATACTCGCTGCCGGTGAACATGAAATCAAGGCCAAACCAACTTTGTACGGTGTGCGAAAATACCAGTGTCGGCACGGTCAGCAGTAGGCTCAACCAAAACTTTTGCTTGAACATATTGGGGCTATGACCAGCGTGTTTGTCATGGTCGTGATCGTGCTGCTCTGGTGACTGTTTTACTTTTTCGAGTGCCATGTGACATTTCGGACACATGCCTGGTTTGTCTGAGGTGACATCGGGATGCATCGGGCAGGCGTACTGTGTATTTTTGCCATGTTGCTCGTGATCAGGCTGCGTGTGGGTGTGGTGTGAGTGATCCATCTATTTCCCCCGTATATTATTTAGTTCGTATAGTCTGAGCATTTCATCGACGGCCCTATCCTGCTCGTCGGGACTGTGCGACTCCAGCGAGTGAGCCATGTGGGTGCGTAGGTGGTTCTCCAAGATGAGCTTATTGAGCGAAGCGAGTGATTTTTGAATAGCAAGGCTCTGCGTCAGAATGTCCATGCAGTACGTCTCGTTCTCGATGGCTTTCTCAAGCCCCTTAAATTGTCCTTCTATAATCTTTGAGCGGTGTATCGCCCGCTTCTTAATGTCAGCTATCATAGCTTCATGTTATACCCCACAGGGGTATTATGCAAGTCTCGCTTTTCTCTAAGCCGGTCACCTCACGCCGCTACTCGGTGGTATACTTGCATTATGAGTGCTGGGCAAATCAAGTATAGAATAGTTAAGAACCGTGTGGTGGTTTTCACTGTCATTACTGGGGTACTACTTGTAATTCTTGTCGTAGTGATACTTTCGCTTCTGTCGCGGCCGACCCGTTCGGTTGCTGCCTTTTGCAGTACCTACAAAGAGCAAAACGCCATACTTGCCAAGAGTCAGGGTGACACCTACAGCGTCCGCCCATTCACACACGGCTCGAGCAGCCCGCATGATTTCGCGGCCGCCCTCGGCAAACTAGAAACTGTCGCTCCGCAAGACATAGAGTCAGACGTTAAAACACTCAAGCAGATTTTTGAGAAGATAGATCAAGACCCCTCGCAAGCGTTCTCTGCTAGCATGAGCGGCCTTGGCGCAGAATCGAGCGTCGATGAGTGGACAAGCCAGCGCTGCCAATAAATAGCTACAAACCACCAAAACAAGTTTTGGCGGGACTTTGACTTTTCTGTTAGAAAAATCAAAGTTCTATATAAGGCTACGACTTATTGCGGTGATCGTATGATTTTTGCGCCCGCTTTATTTCTTCTTCATGAATATTTACCCAGTCAGACAGAACGCCAGATAGCTTGAGTAGGTCGAGGCCAATGGATGTCAATTTATATTCTACTTGTGGTGGTACGGTCGGGTATATTCTACGGTCAACGATGCCACTACGCTCTAACTTGCGGAGTGTAGTGGTCGGTACCTTTTGTGTTGGCTGAGGTAAGGCTTTTTGCAGCTCTGTAAATCGGAGGGTATTACTACCTATTTATGTAAAGAATGGTCATGAAACCCTACTTTTGCTTTTGCCATACGCAGTCCATTCAATATCACTACTACCTCGGCAACCTCATGAACTGCAACAACTGCGGCCAGTCCCAGCACCCCAAACAGCGAAAGAGGCAGTAATGCAGTGATGATCGCAAGTGAGAAGCCAATGTTTTGCATCATGACACCTCTTGCGCGACCGGCGTGGTTTAGAGCTGTCGGTAGTGCGCGTAAATCTTGTCCCATAAGTGCAACGTCAGCAGTCTCTATGGCTACATCTGTACCCATTGCGCCCATAGCGATACCCACGCTTGCGGTAGCGAGTGCAGGAGCATCATTAACGCCGTCACCAACCATTGCGGTATTGTTCTTGCGCTCTAAATCAGCAATAATCTTAGCCTTGTCTTCTGGTCGTAGATCGGCACGAACGTCTGAAATACCAGCAGCATGAGCAATCGCTTCGCCAGTCACTTTGTTGTCACCAGTGAGCATTACAACCTGTTGGCCACTGTCTTTTAGCTGTTGGACGACAACACCAGCTTCTTTGCGTAATTCATCACGAACGGCGATTGCGCCTATAACAACATTATCTCGCTCAACAAGAACAGTCGTTGCCCCCTCTTGTTGCAGTTTAGTAACATCTTCTTCAAGTATGCCTGCGTCAATCCACCCTGGACGGCCAAGCCGTATTACCTTGCCTCCGACGACACCCGTGATACCTGCGCCTGTTACAGCGGCCACATCTTTAGCAGGCTTTGGGTTTGGAGATGCCACAAGTATAGCGCTAGCAAGTGGGTGTTCGCTACGAGCCTCAAGTGCTGATGCAAGCGCCAACACTTCTGCCTCTTTCGCTTTATTTGTAACAACCTTGATAACAGTAGGCTTGTTTTGCGTCAGCGTACCAGTCTTATCAAGTGCAACATTCTTAATCTTGCCAAGCGCCTCAAGTGCTGCACCACCTTTGATAATAACGCCAAACTTACTAGCTGCACCGATTGCTGATACTACAGTGATCGGCACGGCAATAGCTAACGCGCATGGAGATGCGGCAACTAGCACGACAAGCGCTCGCTCAATCCACGTTGCAGGGTCGCCAAGCAGCGAACCGATAACGGCGATAAGAAGCGATACAACGATAATACCCGGTACAAGCGGCTGCGCGATTTTGTCGGCGAGACGCTGCTGATCGCCTTTTTGCTTTTGTGCGTCTTCGACAATTTTCACCACCCGAGCCAGTGAGTTGTTGGCGGTCGTAGCGGTGGCTCGCACTTCTAATGCGCCGTTGCCGTTGACTGAGCCAGCAAATACCTCTCCGTCCGTCGCAATCTCAACAGGTACAGACTCGCCAGTAATGGCCGCCATATTAACGGCACTTTTGCCGTCGATCACCATACCGTCAGTTGGTACTTTTGCGCCAGGCTTAACGATGAAAATATCACCGCGCTTTACTTCTGAGGCAGGTACTTCTACTTCTGTTTTGCCGCGGCGGACAATCGCCGTTTCAGGCATAAGCGATAGTAAGGCTTTGAGGCTCTGTTGCGCTTTAGTGAGCGAAAACTCTTCTAGACCCTCAGAAATAGAAAAAAGAATGGTTAGCATGGCTGCTTCCTCGAACTTGCCAAGGGCTATCGCGCCAAAGGTAGCGATTGTCATGAGCGTGCCAACGCCAATCTTTAGTTTTCGCAACTTTTTGATACTAGCTGGTATGAATGTCCAGCCAGCGATTGCTGTTGCAAGCAGGGCGAGGCTAATACTGATATACTCGGCACTGCCAGTGCGCTCTAGGACAAATGCAACAACCCACAACACTGCTGCAAGCCCTGCAAGCTGCAACTCACGCACCTGCCAGAACTTTATAACCGCTTTTGACTCTTTGTCTGCATGGTTATCGTCGTGGTCGCAGCACTCAGCACTCACGATCGCCCCCAAATATCGGACAGTTAGCGACTGCTTGATCGGTCTGTTCTAGTATCTTCTCTGCGTCGTGTAGCAAGTGCGTGATATCTGGTGAAGTCAGGCGGTAAAAGGTCTGCCGCCCCTCAATACGACCCTCTACGAGTCGGCAGTCTTTCAAGCAAGCGATGTGCGCTGAAACTGTTGACTGTGCCAGTCCAAGCTCGTCTACGAGGTCTGCTACTCGCGCCTCATTCTCGGTAAGTTTACGAATGATCGCAAGCCGAGTACTATCTGACAGGCTATGGAGTAGGCTTGCCAGTGTTGTTAGTTGGGTGTGTTCTGTAGTTTGAATCGTCATATACCGATAATATCATATTTTAGCGATGATAGTGTATTTACCTCTCTATGCTGCCATGCCTCAGTTACCAATCAAGCCACCGCCCGGCTCTGTGAAGATAATTGATGCCCATAGCACGAGGGCGATGATTATAAGTATCAGCATAATAATTTGGAAAACAGATAGTTTTATTTTCTTCATACTTAGTTAAATCCTTTCGTTGTTTGTAGGTTTTTGATTGATTGTATTTTTCGTTCGTAGTGGGCTTTATCGTTTGCCGCATAGCTTTTCATCTCCCCGTATTGGATTTGACCACTTCTCATGTCGATATATTCTAAAGCGCCCTCATGAAGCTGTAAGAGTAAGCGAAGAAACTCTTTTTCTTTCTCCGCTGCTGTCATTGTTGTCAGCTTGTCTAGCTCCATAACCTTGGGCATTCCGGGGTTTGTAGGGTACGCGTCGTGTCCGTCTTCGCGTGGGAAGTCGGAGAGACTGAGGTAGGACTCATTCCACTCATTGAGCCACTTTGCGTATTGTTCTGCTGCCTTACCGTGCGTAGCGATCACTTCATCAGTGAGTTTTTTCATGTCCGCATCGGCTTCACCGTGCTGCGCGATATTGGCAAGTTCAACCGCCTGCTGATTATAGATAATCATTTGCTTGGCGGTACTCACCTCAAAATAGTCGTGCTTCGTGGGGTCGGCCGGTGGTGCAGTAGCATTGTCTGTCGTTGTGGTACTATCGTCTGGCTTTGGCGTTGTACTAGACAGCTTGTTGCCGCCTAGTACAAACCACCACACGCCAGCCAGTAAACCGGCTATCGCTAGTACGACTAGAATACCGATACTAATTTTGCGTATCGCCACTACCTGCCTCGCTCAGAGCGTTATCGAGCAATTTAGAAAATGCCTCGACACTATTTTCAGGTTGTTCAACTTTTTTGCCGTTCAAGAAGAATGTTGGCGTTGCGTTTACTCCGAGTTCTTTAGCAAGCTTGAGGTCAGCGTTGATTGTTGCAGTAGTCATCTGATCTTGTACGTCAGTGTCTAGCTTTGCCATATCAAGGCCGATGTCTTCGGCGTATTGCTTAAAGTAAGTGTCCGCTCCGCCTCGCTCCCATGTCTTTTGCCCCTCAAAAATCAGGTCGTGCATTTCCCAGAACTTACCTTGCTTGGCCGCACCCTCGGCGTAACTCGCCGCTATACGCGCAAACTTGTGAGAGTTCGATATCGGGAAGTGTCGAACTTGAAACTTGACCGTATCTTTGTATTTTTCTTTCACCTCTTTCACTGTTGGGTAATAGGCGTAACAGGCTTCACATTGGAAGTCCACAAATTCAGTGAGCGTTACCTTGGAATCCACATTGCCATAGATGTTATTTGAGCCGTCGCTTTGTGGTAGACTTGCTTGGTTTGCTTTGTTGAGCATAACCAATCCGCCAAATATGACTACGACAACAGCGCTAAAAATAATCCAGCCGGTTTTATTCATAATAAAGTAATCCTTTCTAGTTTATTGTGCTAAGAAAAGATACTCGGCTCAGAAGCGCATAACGGAGGTTGTTAAATAGAGCCTATTATTAAAGATACGGTTACGATCGCGGCCTGGTCTGGCAACGTACAAAACAGCTAGAGAGCCGACGATAACTACCCATGTTGATGGTGGTGGGATTGGCTCTCGTTCGAGCTTTCTGACTGTCTTTTGATGAAAAGGTAGCTCGGCTTGTGCGTGTGGCTGGCACGAGCTGGTGCATGATGCGGCCGTAGAGCCATAGGGCGAGGTGTGATGCGATGGCATTAGCACACCGAATGTACAGATAAGCGTTGTTAGCACGGCAAGAATGAATAGACAGCTACGTGTTGATAGCTTGCTCAATCGAGGGTTTAAGCGCATGCTACCCAAGATTAGTACATACCCACTCTCATATCGGTCATAATAGGATCTATTATACCACTAAAGGAGGCTGACCCAATAGTCCGCCCAACGCTGGAATAGTAAGACAAAAATGATGACATAGGTTATGGCGATAAGTTCTGCTTTGTGACTCAGGAGCTTATTGAGTCTTACTCCGAGGTTGATATGCTTTTTCTCGATACAATAAGCCGTCGTCAGCCACAGCATAGCAAATGTTACCAGCCAAACAAGCATGCAGTACAAGCAGAGCTTACCAATATCAAACACTCCTTGATAAAACAGCCACGAGGCAAAACCTGTGCCAAACACCACGCCAGCTAGCAGTGTTCGCCACCATACCCGTGTGAGCTTGATAGCACCCGCCGCAACCGTCATCGCTGCTGCAAAAACAGCCGTATAAGCAAATATACCGATAAACGAATTGGGTAACCCGAACGCACTGGCTTGCGGGCTGGCAATGACTGGCGAGCAAGCAACGACAGGACTAAGGCTACAACTTGCGACGTGGTTTGGCTCGGTCAACAGCTCAATCTTTTCAATAGATAGAATAAAAGAAGCACTAATACCAATCGCTGCAAGCGTTGCTAGCCAGCGAGCAAGGCGTATATCTGGCTTAGGTTTTTTGCGACTATAGTACTGTGCTGCGATCGTGAGGGCGACAAGTACGCCAGCAGCCAAGTAAATGTAGCCTACTTGACTACGTAGTAGAAACACAGCAGCCAGCAAATAGATAACAGGCAGCACCCAAAAGTATCGCGTGAGTGAGGTTTGTACAAAGTTCATCTCTTATGCCCTATGATAGCACAGAAGTATTAGGGCTTTCAAAAAGTAAGGCAAGCAGTTAGTGTGCCTGTACTGGTTTGCCTCAAACTAAAAAGAAGACTCCTGTTTCCTCGCAAAGCGTGAAACACGAATCTTCTTACCCCGATTATATAGGAAGTTGATTATTTATTAACCCCTTGCTTCACGTACTGTTCAATTATACGGGTTGAGCAAACGTATCAAGGTCGTTCGTTCTCTGGTAAACGTCAGGAGCGCTCCACCTTGACACCTTTGCCATGCGACCCCGTCAGATAACTCCGTTACGTAAAGTAAAGGAGGAAGTCATGACGAGCGTAGCTGAAGCAACACAAATTGTAGCCACCGAGTATAACGGGTGGAGTAATCGAGAGACGTGGGTGGTAAACTTGTGGCTCTCAGGCGAATCGTCAAGCTATAGCGTACTAATGGAAGCTGTGAGTATGCAGTGTCCAGCAGTTGATAAAGCTGATTGGCTCAAAGAGCGGTTAGAGTGGCAGCTAAACGATGAGATTGAGGAGGTATGTATGTGGCGCGACTTGCTACAACACGCCTTTCGACAAGTTGACTGGTTAGAGATTATCAAAGCTAATCTCGACTAGCTAACGACGTCCTGAGCATGACGCTAAACCGCTCCTATTGTCATGCTGTACGGAACTAAATAGCAGCATGTAAGAGGCTTCCTCCCTCTGTCTCTTCATTATACGGGTGAACGAACCGCATCAAGGTCGTTCGTCCCATTGGTAAACGTCAAGGGGCGCTCCACCTTGACCCAGTTCGTTGCAGCCCGTCGCCCTCTGACAGAGAGGCAGAAAGCCCTCTCGATAAAGCAAGGAGGGTCTTATGGACACCGACACGATACCAAACGAAACATCAGCAAAGATCGCTGCGCTCAATGACGCGCATCGTCGTAGCAATCCAGTGCGTTACATGATTACGCGCGGCGTATCTGCAAAGATGGATTTGCAAAGAGTCATCAGCATGGTACGGAGTTACGATGTCTTTAACGAAGACAACGACCCATACGGAGAGCATGATTTTGGACAAATCAAGCTCGACGGCGAGACACTGTTTTGGAAAATAGACTACTACGACCAGCAGTTGTCCGGTTGGTGCGATCCGCTCAGTCCGGATTGTAACCGCGTCTTAACGGTGATGTTGGCCGAGGAATACTAGCCTCGGCTTTTTTAGTCCTGGGCGTGACTTAAAACCGCCCGACAAAGTTTAACTCTAAGGGAGAAAAGCATGTATATCACAGTAAGCGAAGCAGCACATCAGAAAATTGAGGACAGTCGAGAAAGCTGGGCAGAAGTAGCTAGGAAATTCGGCTGGTACTTTGAACCATTCTATATTCAAGTATGGATTGACGAGTTTGGTGAAGTTGTCGATATAGTTGGCCATAAAGGTATGCGAGACTCACGCGGCGATATCCTCATATCCGATGAGCTTGATGATGGCGTAGAATAGCCAGCGATTAGTCCTGGGCAAGACGATAAAAGGCTCTATAAGTCAGATAGCGATAAGAGTTCGTTGGCGTCATCAATACTTGTCCAAATAGTATCACTTGCGGCTGCACCCTTGAGCGCACTCATAGTAGTCGTATACACAGCCAAGTCATCGTCTATGTCTGCACGGTTGATTGCAGCACTGGCCGCACGTCTCGCACGAGTTTCGGTTGCACCTTTTTCGGCCACAAGGAGTAAGCTGGGTAATTCGCTATTCGTAGCTTCCCAGCCACCCTCGTCGAAGAACTCAGTATAGCTGGTGATCCGGCGGTCAAGTATGTTGCGCGGTAGGCTATCAGGAATGACATCTAAGAAGAAACGCTTTGGGGTGTCACCAAGTTTGAGCGACAGAAAGGCATCAGGCGGGCTATCGGGAAAATAGCTAAAGCGGCTCATATCGCGGCGGAGGTAGACTCTCAAATCTGGGTACTGATGCTTCAGGGCGTTCGTGAGGCTATAGACATCTAAGGTGTGAGAAACAAATGCTTGGCTTAGGACTTTATCACGATAGCTGGCCTTTATGGTTGCTTCGGTAATGTGGTCGTGACCATCAAGCGCTTGGAGCGATTTGAGGCCTTTCGGCGTCAAATAGTAGGCTGCTGGCACACCGAGTAGCTTGAGCCGCTTCTCTTGCCTCATAGCCACTAATCCATGCTTAATAAGGACGTTTAATTTTTCGTACAAACTAGACCCTGCTTTAATACCTAGACTATCTGCTACTAACTGACGACTACCAAACCTGTACTTATACAGAACTTCTAATATGTCTATTTGACCTTGTTTTAATGCTGATCGTTTATCTGCCATGCTACTATCTCGTATTCACTGTCTCTGCTTCTTCTTTTCTATATATTTATATATAAGAAAGAGAGAAAAAATACAAGTAACAACAGATGTAGATAGGGGTATAAATACCGCATACCGATATTCGGCATAATTTAAGAGGTAAAATATGTAAAAAGTATTGCTTTTTATTTTAATTAGTAATACTATTTATATATAGAGATTGTACGTTAACAATTCGGCTAGTTATAGGTAAGGAGGCAACATGATGGAGCGTGAATTACTTGAAAAGGAGGCAATGGCAGAAGTATGCGCCTGCTGGTATTACGACCTAGCGGATACGCTTTATGAAACGTCAGACGACGACCTATTAGCTATCGTGAACCATACGCATACATGCATTACATGTGAGCGCTAAATAGTATTACATGTTAAAATAAAGGCAATGTCCAGAAAGATAGTCAACATGCAAATACGTGTCACAGACGACCTACGCGAGCGTGCAAAGGCCGTTGCTAAGAAGCATGGACTAACGCTTAGCGAGCTTGTGTTACAGCTACTTGCTCAAACAGGCGACAAACAGCTCAAAGATTTAGTGAGCAAAGAACTTAAAGAACGACCAAAGCCAGGACGACCCTGGGACAAATAAACTACTAGCCGAGTTGTTAGCGTGGCAATCTCCACATAAGGAGGGTACATGTCACGACCAAAGGGCAGCAAAAATCAGCAAGCAATCGCAACTCCCGACACCGTGCAATTCACTGTCGAGGAGCGTATCAAGTTTATTGCTGATCTGATTGCCGACCGTATTGCCGAAGACGAGGCCGATGGCTTCCCTCTGCTCAAAAGAATACAGGAGGTAGACAATGCTTCAAGGCAGCAAACAGCGTAACGCCGTCCTAGCAGTTCGTGTATCGACTGTTGGACAAAGCATTGATGGCGACTCGCCAGAAGCTCAAATCGAGCAAGGCAAGCGTTATGCTCCTACACATGGCATCAATATCACTAAAATCTTGACATATCTTGAGTCGGCCGCTGGTGATAATCAGCCGATGCAGCATGTGATTGATTATGCTATCGACCCAAACAATGATATCGATGTTATCCTTGTCAAATCCATTGACCGTTTCACCCGTGCTGGTGCGATGGTGTACGAGCAGCTCAAAAAACAGCTTGAACCGCGTGGCGTCCATCTTGAAGACATGTACGGCGTGATTAGTAATGCAAAGATCAACACGCTAGAGCATCTCGGTATGGAGTATAAGTGGAGCGTTACCACACCGTCACGCAAAACAGAGCTACTTGAGGCCGAACGCGCCAAAGATGAAGTACGCGATATTCTAACGCGCATGATTGGCTCTGAAATCCGCTACACACAGATCGGCTACTGGTCGCGTGCAGCACTGTATGGCTACGAGACGAGCAAGCTTGAAACCGTGAACGGTAAACGAGCTATTCTTGTGCCGCAAACCGACCAAGCGCCTATTATTCGCAAGATGTACGATATGCGAGCCTCTGGCGTCTACAGCGACGACCAAATAGCTGACGAAATGAACCGACTCGGCTTTCAAACTCCTATTAAGGTAATTCGTGATAAGTTAGACCGGACTAAGATCGTGAGACGCTCCGGCGGCAAGAAAATGACCGGCAAGCTGCTGCGTGTCTATGTCGCAAAGACTATCTACGCAGGCGTGAACACGGAGAAATGGACTGGCGATAAGCCGGTGCTATGTAAGTTTGATGGCCTAGTGTCTATTGAGCTATGGAATAAAGCCAATCGCGGCAAGATTAGTATTGCGCTCAATCCTGACGATCCAGACCACCCAAATGTTACCCGTGCGCCAAAGCAAGAGAAATTTGCAAAGAAGAACGTATATAACGAGGAGTTCCCGTATCGCAAAGTAGTGCTATGCCCTGAGTGTAGCAATCCGTTGCTTGGGAGTGCTTCTCGCGGTAAATCGGGCAAATACTACCCTGCATATCACTGTAGTCACCACGGTCACTATTTCCGTGTTCCTAAAGGCGAGTTCGATGACAAGATAAATCAGTTCATCGAGCGTGTTATCGTCGATCCTGCGCGTTTTGACGAGGTTCTAAAGGCCGTACAGACTGTGTGGGAGCAGCGCCAAGTTCGTGTGCAGGACGAGGGCGAACTTCGCGATAAGAAGCGCGAGGAGCTTGAGGCTCAGATGCGCGTTATCGTGGACAAAATGAGACTTGTTTCATCACCGACGGCAATTAAGTACATGGAGGAGGACTTAACCAAAATAGAGCAGCAAATTAACGATTTAGACGCTCGTAAAGGCGAGCTAGAAACGCAAGGAGGCGTCGATATGCCAACAATCTTGAAATATATTGAATACTTTGTGGAACACCTCAAAGAATTGCTCATTGACCACTGTAATCCGATACTTCGAGCACGTTATTTTGGGGTATTATTCGACAAAATGCCAAGCTATGCAGAAATAGATTGTGGAACACCAGAAAATGAAAAAGTTCCAGAGGTCAACGAGCTTTTCAAGCTTGTATTGTCTGGAACGTCTTCATTGGTGCACTGAAGAGGACTTGAACCTCCACGATCGCAATGATCACTAGCCCCTCAAGCTAGCGCGTCTACCAATTCCGCCACCAGTGCGTGCCGGACTTTTTACTATCATAGTATAGCAGATGGTCATGAGATCTCCTAGATGTAGGTGGATTACAGCGATAGCAAAGTTCACCAAATTTACCAAGCGGTATATAATAAGTTTAAAGTATGATTACTCATGACCGCAACGCTTTGACTGCAGAGCTATTTCCTCGCCCGGGCTGCCGTGATTATCGTGGGCTAGAGCCACGGGTTTTGCAATCAGGGTTAATTATTGATGGATATCAAGTGCGGGATGTAATGGCGATAACGGCAAGTTCGGAGATTGCGGAAGCAGCAGTCCAAGAGACGGGTGAAGCTGTGGCCTTAAAGGTTCCGCGAACAGCCCAGGGTGCCGAGTTTTTGAGACGTGAAATCCGTATACATCGTTTAATGGGGGAGCAGTCATTTGTGGCTGCAATGGTAGGGTCAGGTGCAGCAGACGATGGAATGCCTTTCATCGCTACGCGTTTACAAGAGAATGGAACGCTTGCTGATATTGTCCGTGTTGCCGAACAAAGTACACAGTTGCCGGATAGCGAAGAATTACAGCGTCGAATCAGATTAATGAGTCATTGTGCACTTGGTCTGAGTGCGCTCCATGGGATACATTTTATTCATTGTGACATCAAGCCAGCGAATGTTGGGGTGGGCTCGGATAGCATAGGAAGGTTGCTTGATTTTGGGGTAGCAGAATTAGAAGACGACATTGCAGCAGGAGCCGTCGCTGTGCAGGGGACGCTGGGACAGAGTGTGGCTCCGGAAGGGTTTCGGGGTGAACTATCGGTGCAAAGTGATGTGTGGGCCATTGGGGCAACAACGTTTAGTGTTCTGACAGGCCAATCGGCGTTTTCGGCTCCTGCCGAAAGAGATCCAATTGGATATTACCAGGTAGTGGCGCAGGGACCACGATCGTCGCTCCATGAAATTGGCGTGGAGATTTCATCGGACGTCGACAGTGTCGTGACGGCATCATTACACCCTGACCCACGTGAGCGTCCCACCTTGAAAGAAGTGCAGCAAGTATATCAACAAGCCGCCTAGAGGCTGAAAATAGCTTTTGGTTGCACGACAAGGGTATCTATGGTATGATAAAAGAAAGGAAGCCTACCGATAAGTAGGCGCTATTTTTATGAAAGACCCTAAAGACATTCGCAATATTGCCATCATTGCCCACGTTGACCATGGTAAAACGACCATGGTAGATGGCCTCTTAAAGCAAAGTAATACGTTCCGCGACAACCAGGCTGAGATGAGCCAAGAGTTGATCATGGATAGTGGCGATCAAGAGCACGAACGCGGTATCACCATCACTGCTAAGCAGACCTCGATTTACTATGGTGATTACAAGATTAATATTATCGACACGCCGGGACACGCTGACTTTTCGGGAGAGGTCGAGCGCACCCTGAATATGGCGGATGGTGTTCTCCTGATCGTTGACGCCCAGGAAGGTCCAATGCCACAGACCAAGTTTGTCCTGACGAAAGCGCTTGAACTTGGCCTCAAACCAGTTGTCGTTATTAACAAAATCGACAAGCCAGCGCGTCGCATTGATGAGGTGGAGGATGAGTTAGCCGATCTCTTTTTGGAGCTTGCTACTGATGATAGCCAATTGCACTATCCTATTTATTATGCGATTGGCCGCGAAGGCAAAGCCTGGAAACAATTACCTGATAATCCGTCCGAGCATGCCGATCTAACACCGATCTTCGAGGCGATTGTTGGGGATATTCCTGCGCCAACCGTTGATGCTGAGGGGCCTTTGCAGCTACTCGTTACCAGCCTGACGTACGATTCTTTCCTGGGTAAATATGCCATTGGTCGTGTCACTCGCGGTATGGTAAAACGCGGACCAGTCGCGCTGATAAAACGTGATGGTTCAATTATCAGCAGCAAAGTTGAAAAGATCTTTGGGTATCGTGGTCTTGCGAAAGAAGAGACCACCGAGGCGGGTGCCGGAGATATCGTCGCTCTTACCGGGATTACTGATGCACATATTGGCGAAACGATTGCCGACAAGGAAACGCCTGAGGCGCTGCCGACGATTGATATCGAAGCACCGACTCTTAGTATGTATCTTGGTCCAAACACCAGTCCGCTAAAGGGTAAAGAAGGTGAATTCACGACGGGGCGTCAAATCGGCGATCGCCTGAAAAAAGAGCTGGAGACGAACGTAAGTCTTCGGGTTGAAGATAATGGTATTGGATTTACGGTTTCGGGCCGCGGGGAACTACACCTCTCGGTGCTGATTGAAACAATGCGCCGCGAAGGGTTCGAGTTTGAAGTTGGTCGCCCGCAAGTAGTGACGATTATAGAAGATGGGGTTGAAAAAGAGCCTGTTGAGGAACTTTATATTGAAGTTGGTCCAGAGTTTGTGGGTGCCGTCAGTCAAGAATTAGGTGTACGTCGGGCTGAAATGCGCGGCCAAGAACAGACCAGTAGTGGTACGGCACGGCTTGATTACATTCTGCCAACCCGTGCGTTGATTGGTCTTCGCAACCTCCTGTTGACCGCTACAAAGGGCACGGTGATTATGAATAGCTTGCCGCATGGGTATCAGCCAGTTACCGGTAAGTTGCCCCAGTCACGTAATGGTGTATTGATCGCGTTTGAGGCAGGCACAACCACGCCTTATGCCTTGCAAACTGCCGAAGCTCGCGGTGAGTTGTATGTGGGTGCGGGAACGACTGTCTATGCCGGCATGATTATTGGATTGAACCGCCGTCAAGAAGACATGGAGATTAACGTCTGTAAGGCAAAGCACCTCACCAATATGCGATCCAGCAGTAGTGATGGTGTCGTACAGCTGACGCCGTATACCGAACTCAGTCTCGAACAGTGTATCGACTTTATCGAAGACGATGAATTACTAGAGGTAACGCCAAAGAGTCTTCGCCTTCGCAAGCGTTATCTTGACCCGAACGAACGCAAGCGCGCTGCCAAAACTTAGCGAGGGGTCGGGGTTGTCGCGGTTGTGGTAACTATTCTATACTAAGAATAGTCGATGATGAAAAAAACAATAAAAACCAGCCTTGACGTGACACGATCGTCTCTCGCAAAAACCGCGAGACGTAGTGTTGATCTTGCTAAAACATCGGTCGTTAAGACTGCAGGACATGTGAAACCTGTTGCTAAAAGTCCAGATGAAGCCCTTGGTGAGTTGTTTACTGATGTGCAACAGCAGCAGGTTTATGATGATGGCATGACATTTGTGGGGTTGGTGCCGCGTCGGCGTACGAGACAGATTCAACAAGAGTATTTATTAGAGAGGAAAGATCCTCATTTTGACCTCCGGGAATTCGTGAATCGACATTTCTATGAATTCAATCCAGGAGCATCGACGTACACAACTAAACTCGGCGCACATATGCGTGACCATATCACTGATTTGTGGAAGGTATTAGAGCGGCGTAATCGTGTTGATCGGGGGTCGCTTATTGCAGTACCTCATAAATATGTAGTGCCGGGTGGTCGCTTCAAGGAACAATTTTACTGGGATAGTTACTTTATCATGTTGGGGCTGGCGGCGGACAAACGGTGGAATACGATCGAAGGAATGATGAAGAATTATGCCTATATGATTCGTAAATTCGGCTTTATCCCAACGGCAAATCGGACGTATTATCTTAGTCGATCGCAGCCGCCGTTTTTTAGTCACATGGTAAAACTACTAGCCCGTCACAAAGGCCGGCTTGTTCTTATCGAATATTTGCCCTATCTAGTTGCTGAACATAAGTTCTGGATGAGGGGCAAAATTAGCTTGAGGAAGACGTCGCATCAGGCATTCCGACGCGTAGTTGAGATGCCAAATGGCATACCCCTCAATCGATATTATGATAATAAAGTGACACCCCGTCCTGAATCATTACGCGAGGATATTTTGACAGCACAAGGTGCGGCGGATCGCGAACCTGATCGACTGTTTCTCCACCTAAGAGCGGCGGCGGAAAGTGGATGGGACTTTAGCTCTCGTTGGTTCCTTCATCCCGGCGAGATCGGGAGTATTCATACTACCGATATCATTCCGGTTGACCTTAACTCGTTGATGTATCATCTTGAACAAACGATTGCCGAAGGGTATCGACTACTAAAGAATACATCAGCCAGTCGTCGTTACGCACTCTATGCGGAACGCCGGGCAAGGGCAATTGCCGAGTATTGCTGGGATGATGATCAAAAGTTTTTTGTTGACTACAATTTTCATCAAAAAAAGTCGACCAATGTGCTTTCGCTTGCGGCGGTCTTTCCGTTATATACCAAGATTGCCACGACCAAACAGGCCGCAGCGGTGGCGGATCGATTACGACGAGATTTCTTATATCAGGGTGGTCTGATCGCCACCTTGAATGATAACGGACAACAGTGGGATAGCCCCAATGGCTGGGCACCGCTGCAGTGGGCAGCAATTCAAGGTCTGCGTAATTACGGTCATCATGCCTTGGCAGACGAGATAAAGAGGCGATGGCTGGCGGTGAATGAAAAAGTTTTCGTAGCAGAGGGTAAAATGATTGAGAAGTATGACGTCGTCGGTGAATCTGGCCTGGGCGGTGGCGGAGAGTATCAGTTGCAAGATGGATTTGGCTGGACAAACGGTGTGGCAGCGGCTCTCTTGGACGAGAATTGACCAAGCAAGCCATTGTCCGGGAATGGTAGTTATGCTATGATAAATGCAAGTAACGACAAGAGGGGTGATAGGGAGAAAGCCAACTATGTTAGATGGGGGACCGTCACGTAAATTTCGAACGGTAGAACGCAGTGCTGCTGAGCGACCAGTAGCTGTTCGTCGTCAACCAGAGGAGACGTCACAAACAACAGAGCGTCCTCCTACTCATAATAGTCCAGAGGCGCAGCCGATCGTTTCCTATCAGGAGCGGCGACCGCGGCGTCTGCGTCAAGTGATTATGATGGTCGTTCTTCTTATTATAGTCGTAAGTGGTGGCTGGATGCTATGGTCCAGGTCATCATCGACACAGGGTAAAGCTGCAATTGAGAAGGATAAATACCAGGCAGTCTTTATGGCGGGCGGCCAAGTTTATTTCGGTAAATTAGAAGTACTAGGCGATTCATACCTCAAATTAAGCAATGTTTTTTATATTCAGTCGAATGCCTCATCTTCGGAGACAGGTAACGAGGGCAAAGATCCGCAAACAAATAACACTGACAATAACATGCAACTGATTAAACTAGGCGAAGAAGTCCATGGCCCCGAAGATGCCATGATTATTAATCGTGATCAATTGTTGTTTTATGAGAACCTCAAGCCAGACGGCAAAGTCTCACAGCTTATTCAGAACTATAAATCAAAATAACGGGGATCTTTTGAGATAACGTTAAATCAGTGGCCATTGTGCTACAATTATACGTAAGAATAAGCGACTAAAAGAATAGGGCACAACAATCAGTGAGACGACTCGTCGCCATCTTTAGCACAGTATTTGCAGTGGTTACTGTCGGGTTAGTGATGCCCGTCATGGCGGAGACAAATAGTGCTCGTCACGTGCAAGGATATGCGAGTGATCAGCCGCTTGATAGTGGTACGATCGTGCAACTCACAGGTGTTGGCTCGGATCGGGTGAAAGTTGCCAGTAAGGCTGATTTACAGAATATGTTTGGCGTAACCGTCGACCAGCAGCAGCTCCCCCTTAAGGTGACGGCTGGATCGGTCGAAAACGAAACCTATGTCGCGGTGTCGGGTACCTATAATGCACTTGTCAGTACCGAAGGGGGACCAATTGCAGCCGGTGATTATGTAACGCTTTCCTCGATTAATGGCGTTGTCATGAAGGCTGGCACTGAAGAAAAGACGGTCTTTGGGCGAGCAGCTAGTGCTTTTGATGGTAAGGCGGTTACGCTGGGTCAAACCCAACTCAAAAACTCGGCTGGTGAGATGGTGACAGTAACCCTGGGATCAGTACCAGTGACGATTGACATCCGTAGTAATCCGAATGAGAAATCAACCAAAGCCAAGGTGCCTGAATTTCTCGAACGGGTCGGTCAGGCAATTGCAGAAAAGGAAGTCAGTCCTATCCGTATTTATCTTAGTATGGGTATTACAGCGGTCAGTTTGATCGCAGCGATTGTCGTTGTAGCGGTTGGGGTGCGTAACAGTGTTATCTCGATTGGGCGTAATCCGATGTCGAAAAAGTCAATCTTCCGTGCGCTTCTCGAGATTATCTTGACCGGCGCTTTAATTTTAATTATCGGACTATTTGCGGTATATTTACTATTAAGGTTATGATAAACAAAAGGTGAATTAAGGGTGGGATTATTTACGCATAAAAAGCAGGATGACGATCAGCTACCAGAGGCCGAGGCTGAGGTAGTTGCTCGTCAGACGTTTGACGCACAGTTTCAAGAAGAATTGCGTCAGCTCGGTCGTGACCACTTTAAGCAAATTCTTGCTGATAATACTACCAGTATAAAGACAGACGTTGATGAGGCGGTACGCCAAATTACCGGCGACTTGCGTGATCATATGCAGCGTCAATTAGATATGACAGTGGCGCGCATTAATACTGAGATTACCGAGCAGTTGGGTGATCGCATTAAGGAGTTTGACAAGATTGCCGCCGAATCACGCGAAGCAATGGTGCGGTCGCTCAATCATGACACTCAAGAAGTTCGGGATAACTACCAGCGCCTGAGTAACTCGTTGCAACAAGCAGTGGCTCAGCAAGAAGTGGCAATGATCGGGGTCTTTCAAGATCATAAAACTCGTCTTTCGGTAGCTCAACGTTCGCAGGATGGTGCATTGGCAGCATTGACTCAAACGGCCGAAGCGGCCCAGCAGCAATCAGTACATCTTGAGAGTGAGCTACGACAAGTTATTGAGCGCCAAAAGTCTGCACTTGATAGTGTGTATAGTGAAAATCTCAAGCGGGTCGAAGCCACGAGCGCTGCTCAGACCCAGGCTTTGCAGCACCTCACCGCGAGTGCTCAGGCGTTGGAAGAAAAGCATCAACAACTATCGCAATTCCTTGACCGCGTTGCTGCAGAGCAAAAAGCGATGGTCGGATCGGTCATTAATGACAATATGGCTCGTATCATTGAACACTATGTCGTTGGTGCCTTGGGCGAGCAGTCGGATGTTCGGACTCAGCTGCCGGGTATTTTACGACAGATGGAAGAGCATAAAAAAGAAATGATGGACGACATTACGTTATGAGTGAACAAGGAGACCATACTCAATCGGATCTGGTGTTACCTAGTAGTATTGCGACCAAGCGTGACGTCGCTCGTTTGCTCCATGAACTAGAGCAAATCGACAGTGCTCTGACGGCAGCCGAAGTAAAGACAAAGGTAGGAGTGACAATACAGGGGACGGTGGGGATGTCCGACCAGATGACTAGTTTTCTTGCAGAGAATCACTTAACGCTTGACGATCATCGTGTCCGCAGTCAGTTAATCGTACGACTGGGGCATCTAAAAGATACGATGCCGGTTGTCCATATTACCTTTGCCTCGGAGGCCGATAATGACAGTTTAGGGCAACTAGTATCGTGGGTACGTCAATCTGTGCATCCTCAAGCGATTATTGCCGTAGGCTTGCAACCCGATTTGATAGGTGGCGTCTATATTCGGACGCCAAATCGTATTCATGATCTTAGTATCAGAGCGCAACTAAAGGATGCTAGACATTTGATCGTTGAGGAACTGGAGGCAATCCGTGCAGGGCGCTAAGAAGTTTGAGGCTCTCGTCAAGGCGGGTAATCCGGTCGGTGAGATTATCGGCATTGACTCGTTTATGGTCCAGGTACGCGGCTTGCAACCGGCCAACGTGCATGCGGTCGTAAGGTTCCAAGATGACACGAGGGGGTATATCCACGAGGTGTTTGAGGATCACGTTGTGGTGATGAAGCTATTGCAGAGAAAGCAAGCCAATTTGAGAAATGCCTCAGCGACGGAGCTGACCCTGAAACATATGACGGTTTCTTACCAGGCGGCCCAGCCGACTGGATTGCACTAAGTATTAATCATCATATGACAGTCGTACTAAAGGGCAATATGCAAGCTTGACACCAGTCTTTCATCTCTCGCAAGAAGAGTGCTAGCGAGCTGCTCGACTAGGGTTTCCTTGCTAAGTTCCTGTCGTGCTTCTTGAACGAGCCTCTGCTTTGACATGCTACGGCAACTGCCAACACTAGTAGTGTTTAACACTTTCATTAACTCATGCTTTCGGAGTAAATCAGATATTGCCTCGTAATCAGTATAGCTGTTTTGCTGCACTTGCCGTATCGGACTTAACCGCACTTCGGTATTATCAAGCTCGGCCACTATTACGCCCCACCAGTCAGGTATTAGGTAGAGTGCCTCAACAACATGATCGACACCAACAACGAGTGTAACTGTTGAGAAGACTTCATTGTAATGTCGTATCTGCCTTGGTAGTCGGCGTAGCGTGTCCAGATCACTTTTTATTTCGTATGCATGGATATTGCCGCCAGAAAGCTTAACGACATCAGCCCTTACTCTTCCCCTGGCAACCTCAAGCTCCTGCATAACCCCTAATGTGTCATGTTGCTCAAGTAGTGTTTTGATAAGTTTTTCGCGAACTATTTTGTCGCTTGTCTTTGTGTTTGTAGATACCGCGCCCATGTACCTATGATAGCATAAGCGTAACTTGTGGTAGATACTAGTTACACCTTGGTACGATACGAGTGCAGATACAACCTCATAGAGCTTGCTATTTTGCCCGCTACTATTACATCTTGCGATCGAAGATACGGCTCAAGTATCGCCAACGTCGCGCCAGTCGGAAACAACACAGGCAATATCTGGCTCACAATTCGCTCATCATCAAATAACTTGCGGAATATGCGGAGTGGTAGGTCTTTTATTTCTTCGGCGGATTCTTCGGGGTTGGTGTCAAAATTGACGTTCGGCAGGTCGGGTATGTCGTGCCGCCACTTTTGCAAGTTTGCCATGATGTCGAGCCAGATATTCGGGTAGCCGAGTTGGTCGAACATATCTTGTCCATACGATACCGACAAATGCACACCCCATGATTCTTGCAACTTCTTTAGCTCTGGCTGGTAAAAGTTCCTGTTCTTTACGAGGCTTGGGTCGATGAAGTAGAAAAATCCCCACGTTACCTTCTCGCCGTAAATATCAACCAACGCCTCTAGCTTTTTCTCAAAGTTGCTAATTTGTCCGCGCTTTTTGGTTGAATCGTGGTCGTCACGCACTTTTTGCTCAATGAATAGCACTTTGTCGTCTTTCATGAGTAGCTGGTCGATGTCGAGTGCGTCGCCCTCTTTGGAAATAATCTTTTGCTGCAACGGCTGCCAACCCTCATTGATAAAATACTGCTTGATTGCTACCTCAAAAGCGTCGCCAAAGCGGATTTCATTTGACTGTAAGAGATTTTGCAATAGTTTTGCCTCTGGCTTGGTCGGGCGAAACAGACCAACGTATCTATCGGGGTATTCGGCGACTTTCTTGAGTAGGTCAGGCTTCGACTTTGCAAATATCTTTTCGTCGAAAATGTCTTTGAATACCTCATACTCAAGCATAATTTTGCTCCAAATACTTTTGGCGAATATCGTCAATCAGTGCGCCGTCGATATGCCAAAATGTCCAGCCATTGCATGACGGTTGGTCTTGCAGAACTGCGCCAACTTTGTGAATAGAACCCTCAATGTCGCCACTCTTGAGCGAGCCGTTGGCGGTAACGACTGCGGAATGCTTACCGTCTTTGCTGGTGAGTGTCGCGCCTGCTTTGATAAGTCCAATATCGACCAGCAAGCCAAATGCAACGCGCGGTGCTTTTGCCTCTAGCTTACTTGTAACAAATGTTTCGTCAAGCGGTGTTGTGTCAGCAAGTCGCTTCTCCGCAACTTTGACATAGGTACTGTCGCGCTCAAGTCCGACATATGAGCGTCCAAGCTCTTTGGCTGCGACTGCTGTTGTGCCGCTGCCGAGGAATGGATCAAGCACGACATCGCCTGGCTTTGTGGTTGCGTTGATAATTCGGCGGAGCAATGCAAGCGGCTTTTGTGTCGAGTGAGCTTTTTCGCCGTTGATTTTCACTCGTTCTTGCCCGCTACAAATAGGAATAAGCCAATCGCTGCGCATTTGCTTATCTTCGTTGTGGGCTTTCATGGTTTTGTAGTTAAATGTCGGCTTTGATTTTTCAGATTTACCAGCCCAGATTAGCGTTTCGTGCGAGTTGTTAAAGCGTGTGCCTTTGAAGTTTGGCATAGGGTTTGTCTTGACCCAGAGAATATCGTTCAAAATCCAATAGTCGAGGTCTTGCACAATTTTTCCAACGCGAAAGATATTGTGATAGCTACCGATTACCCAAAGTGAGCCATTGTCTTTGAGAGCGCGGCGGCACTCGGCAAGCCATTTGGTCGTAAAGTCGTCGTAGACAGCAAAGCTATCGTATTTGTCCCAGTCGTCATCGACGGCAGACACTTTTGTATTATTTGGTCGCCACAAGTCGCCTTTGAGCTGCAGGTTGTACGGCGGGTCGGCAAAAACAAGGTCAATCGACTTGTCTGGCAATGTTTTTAATAATTCTATGCAGTCGCCCTCAAGAACGACATTCGTTTTTAGTTGTTTTCGTGTGGACATATCGCTTTGCTTTCCGCCCAGACAACCGCGGCAGTCGCAAAATAAAAGGACAACCCGTGCGGTTGTCTAGACTAAAGTAAGCGCGAATCGTGAGATACGTCCTACACGCATGAGTTGCCCATTTACGGAAATATCTCAAACGTGCAGCAATATAGCTTTCGCGCTTACTGTTAATTTACTTTAATCTAGACCCTTTTATTATATCATTTTTCGCGTGCTCACGGAGTGAATACGCGAAAAATACGCCAAGTCGCTAAAGCGACACGCCACCACCAGAAACACCCTTTATAACTAAAAAAGAAAATCGGCGGGGGGAAATCTCAAAAAATAAAGCAAAGGGTTTTTCTGGTGGGGCGAGCGGGCGCGTGCGCCCGCAGGCGTTGGGGCTGAGCCTGCACGGCTCAGTCATTTTGCTCAAAATCAGTTCGGACTTGGTTGTAAAATCGCACCAAATCGGAACAAATACGGAAATTGCCGCCCTCTGGGGCGGTTTTTTCTCTGGCGGCGCGCAGCGCCTGCCAGTGGGGTTTCAGGGGGGAGATTTGAAATTGCCACCCCGACAAGTCGGGGTGCTTTTTTGTTTCTCGCGGCCAAGGCCGCGCCACTTCGTGGTAAAATAAAAGAGCACACAAACTAATAACGGCAACCTCTTTTTGTAGGCTTTAATAGCCGTCCTGTACAAGTTAGGTTTGCCTAGTTTGTGTGCAACAGGGCGGCTATTTAAGTGCAGGGAGGGTGTGAAATGGACGAGAAGTATTTTCTCTACGCGCGCAAATCAACCGACGTGGAGGACAAACAAGTATTGAGTATCGAGGCGCAAATGGTCGAGCTACGCAAGTATGCGCGCGATAATGGGCTGGTCGTGATTGACGAGCTGATAGAAAAGAAAACCGCAAAAGTTCCTGGCCGACCGATATTCAATAGTATGCTCACGCGCATACAAAATGGCGAGGCCAATGGCATTTTGGCGTGGCATCCCGACCGACTGGCGCGTAATTCGATTGACGGCGGCCAAATCATCTATTTACTTGACCAAGTCATCCTCAACTTTTTGCGGTTTCCGATGTTTCAGTTTGAAAACACGAGCCAAGGCAAGTTTATGCTGTCGATTATGTTTAGCCAGAGCAAATACTACGTCGATAATCTCGCCGAAAACGTCAAGCGCGGGCTGCGCCAAAAGGTACGGCGCGGCGAGTTTCCTGGGCTTGCGCCGCTTGGTTACTACAACCACCCAAGGACTAAAACGCTGGCGGTCGATACATCGACCAAAAAGCTAGCAAAGCAAGCATTTGAGTTGTACGCCAAGGACGCGAGCCGATTAGAGGACATTGCCGCGTTTTTATATGATAATGGCATTAAAACCAAGGGCGGCAAGCCGTGGCCGAAAGACAAAGTCAAGCTCATGCTGATAAATCCTGTGTACTACGGACATTTTCGCTATGGCGGCGAGGTACACGAGGGCAAGCACGAGGCCTTGATTACCAAGAAATTATTTGACCGAGTGCAAGCGGTGCTAGAGCGACGCTGTCGCACGCGGCACAAGGTGAAAAATGAACCAATGCCGCTATGCGGCGTGGTGCGTTGCACGTGCGGCATGATGATTACTGCCGAGCGGCAAGTTAAGCGATACAAAAATGGTACTTCGTGCGCATATGTGTATTACCATTGCACGCGCAAGAGCAAAACGGTGCAATGCAAAGAGCCTGCTGTGCGGAGCGAACTTTTTGATGAGCAATTGGCAAGCCTTGCGCTTGGCTACGCCATGCCGAAAGAATGGGCGAGCCAACTACTGGCGTGGCTGGAGCGCGACGAGGCCGAAAGTGCAGGCGCAAGCGCGCGGCAAGCTGGCGATGTGCGCGAGCAAATCGCCCGACTGTCTGAAAAGCTGGAGCGTTTACTTGATAGCTTTTTGGAGCAAGACATTGAGCGTGCCGATTACCTCGCCAAGAAAGCCGAGATTATGAGCGAAAAGAAAACGCTAGAGGAGAAAATGGGCAGTATTTTGCTTGGGCAAAATACTTGGCTTGAACCCATGAAAAAATGGATAGAAACTGCCGTTTCTATCTGGGAAATAGCAAAATGCGATGACCTAGCGGCTAAAAAGTCGCTGTATGTCGAAATCTTTGGCTTGAACCTGAAAATGGAAAACAAAAAAGTTGGCCTCGCGGCCGAGCAATTTCAAATCTCCCCCCTGAAACCCCACTGGCAGGCGCTGCGCGCCGCCAGAGAAAAAACCGCCCCAGAGGGCGGCAATTTCCGTATTTGTTCCGATTTGGTGGCTCCTCCCAGACTTGAACTGGGGACACAAGGCTCTTCAGGCCTCTGCTCTACCAACTGAGCTAAAGAGCCGTATTGGAATCGAATAAACTTGGTGCGGGTAAGGAGACTCTAACTCCTGGCCTCTTCCTTGGCAAGGAAGCGCTCTAACAACTGAGCTATACCCGC
>CAYMOS010000003.1:0-205610 GCA_964392265.1 uncultured Candidatus Saccharibacteria bacterium | reverse complement strand
ACAAGCAGCTGGTCGACGAGGCAGGTTTCGACTCGCCCAATGTCTCCGTGATCCCCTTCGACGAGGAGAAGCACGCCAACGGCGCACGAGACCTCATCCTGTCGCAGATGAGCGATGTCTTCCGTGGCGTAGACGACGACTGGGTTGACGCCCTGTTCGCTGGCTACAAGCGGAGGGAGCTTGGCGATGTGAATGCCAAGTTCAAGATCATCTTCACGGCCGAGTGCGGTGGTGAAGTGGTCGGCATCGCTGGAGCAACCCCGAAGAAGGGTCAGCCCATCAAGCTGATGCCGCTCGTGGCGAAGTCGGAGGCTGCGTTCGAAGCGCTTGTCATCGATCTTCAGGGACTGTTGTCGGACTACGGTCACAAGCTGTATGTCCATCTGGTTCCTGAGCCGTGGCAGGTCGCTTGTCTCCAACGTCACGGCTGGACGCTCGAAGGTGTATTCCCTGGTGGGTACGCACCGAACAGCGTCGTGCAGCAGTGGGGACTGAACTTCAACAAGGAAGGAGCAACCGTGCGTAAACTGCGCATCAAGCGTCCGTATTTCGACGCGATCATGTTGGGTCGCAAGACCCTGGAGGTTCGCGTCGGGTACGACAACATCAAGCGGCTGACGGCCGGTGAGCTGTTGCAGCTCGAGACCGGACACACGTCGGGTGTCGTGCGGATCAAGTCGATTCGCGTCTACGACAACTTCGCTGACATGTTGGCGACCGAACCGTGGCGCGAGATCGTGCCGCAGGTCAACGACGAAGCGACCGCCCTCCGGCTCCTACGCGAGATTTACCCCTCGCACAAGGAGCGCCTCGGTGTCCACGTCATCGAGGTCGAGAAGAAGTAGGACAACAACCAACGACAGGGTTCGCACCCCTAAGTCGGAGAAATCTGCTTGAATAAATGCGAGTGACTTGGGCTAGTGTCACTGGTGCCTGTTTAAGGTACCGAACAACTAGCCTGTTTTTCTTTGGGGGAATTATTATCCGTGACTCTTCAAAATAGTCAAACTATAATTTTGGTGTTATAATAACGACACCTATGGGAGCTATAAATAATGGTGGCGCACAAGCCATCAAAGGCTTTAATTATCAGAAATCCGTTATAGCCTTGATAGCGGTGCTTCACTATCTTGATGAAGAGCAGACAGACATCTACGTCGAATCTGAAGACGACATTGTCGTCAAAACTCCTAAGAGGGCGACCTACATCCAATCAAAAAGTACAGAGCTTACCCTGTCGTCAATTGTCAGTCGCAAAGACGATAAGGACTCAATTCTCGAAAAGAACTTACAGAGCGGTAGTGAAGCTGGTAGTCGGTACAAACTTGTAACACCTAGGTTCAATAGCCACGATAAGCATCTTACTAAGAAAACGGCAGATATATTCACAGAAGGTGCCGAAGTATATACGTACACTAAGACCGCAAAAGATAATCTCCGCAAGAAGATACCGAGCCTGCCAGAAAACAAGCTAGATGAATCTCGTGTAGTGTTAACATCCTTCCCGGCAAAGCAGTCGGACGCATTGACCCACATCAAAGGTGTTATGTCGAATAAGAATATCCCTGTCGACAATAGTTACGGCGCTGCATCATTAGCCGAGCTGGGTCTAAGGATTGATCAAAAAAGCGAAATAATAGCCATCACCAGTGACGACTACGAAAATAAGAAGATTACTCAGAAAGACCTCCAAAGGATATTTGGTCATTCGTATAAATCTAAGCACTACGAAGATATCCTCAACGCACTTGGTTGCACTATAATGAAAAAGACGGAGCTTATGAAAAAGCATTTTACGGTGGGAGCGATATATTCTTCACAGATTGATGCTGCAGTGCAGAAGATCAACGAGATGGATGATATTAACGACATTAATGAGCAGACTATCATAGACCGACTCCTGAGCACTGTGTTATTCACTGCAAATGTCGATACGCTCGACAAGGAGGCGGTAGTCATTAGTGCCTTGAGTCAAGTAATATTCGAAAGGAGCCAAGCATGTTAGTGAAACGAATACTGATCATCGACCACGATAACGGTGAATCTGGCGAATATAGCTTCGCTCCTGGCCCGAATCTATTGGTCAGTCCAGAAAATACGCAAGGAAAATCAAGCCTGCTGAAAGCACTATATTATGGGCTAGGTCTGGATATTAAGGTGTTTCCAAAAGGCTGGAAGCCACCAAAAATGACAATTAAGATAGATGCGTTCAATGAAGAAACCAAAAAGGATGTCTACATTGTTCGAAAGGGTGATCTATTCTATACGTCTGACAGCACAGGGTCAATTACAATACATGATTACACCAAGTGGCTATCTTCTCAACTAGGTGTTGATATGAAGCTTACCAACAAAGCAACAAAGATTACCTCCTCGATTTCCTATCCGTCAGCACTGATCGCTCCATTTTATGTCGACCAAGACAATTCTTGGTCAGGTAGAATCTTTTCGTCATCCGGTGAGATGGGCATGTATGCTGATGTGCCGCTACGAATTATTGAATATATATTGAGAATATCTGACGACGACGAGCTGGCGTTGAAAGAAAAGATATCTAAACTAAATAAGAAGAAAAAGACCGCGTCATCCAAACGGGCTAATGTGAACGAAGTTTACATGGATTATTTAGAGGAAGAGCCAGTCAATTCCGCTGGACAGGTTTCAAGCGTCATTAACCCTATTGAGTCTAATCGCAATGACCTCGATCAGTTTATTCAACTCATGGATAAGGCAAATAAAGTATACATCCAGCAGAAGGCGACGCGAATTAAACTCCAGAGAGAGTACGACCAAAAGCTCAAGTCGTACGAGGAGTACAAAGCTATCAAGCACATGTTTGATAAAGACTATGACACGATCAAGTCTGTGTGCAAGAACTGTAAGTCTGAGCTCACCCCAGAGCAGATTAGCACTCGCATGGATATAAGCACGAATGTATTTGAATTGTCATATCTCATTTCGACGACAAAGCTTGAACTTGAAGATCTCAAGAAACGGCTAGAGAATGCTGTAGCTACGGAAGAGACATCGAATACTGAATACAAACGACTTGCCGAGCAGGTCGAAGAGAACCAGAATATTCGTTCAATTGCCGAATATATCGAACAGGAATCGAAAAAGAAGACGCATGAGGAGTTTGCCTCAATTATTCAGCGACTTGACGAAGTGATCGGTGAACTTGATTCTGACTCTAAAGAGCTATCAAAAGAGTTGCGAGAACTTCAAAAAACATCCACGAAGCATATCGAGCAAGTGAAAGGTTCGTACACTGAATATGTAAACGACCTATCTATGATTATGAGTGGCTCGAACGTAAATGATGTAGAGTTCAAAAACTTCACCATCCCTCAATCGAGTGGCGTGCAGTCAAACCAAACCTACCTTGGGGTATATCTTGCATACATGCGTCTCATCTCGAAGTACGGCAAGTACAGCCTGCCATTCTGCATCGACTCTTTCATAAAGAATGAAACAACCTCTACGAAGTCTAACGTCATGTTCGATGCAACGGAAAAATATCTGCTTGGCATGGAGAAGCAGAGTGTCTTCTCCGCTGTAGATGAGAGCGTGACTGCATACATGAAGAATGCGGACAAGTATCATCAGGTGCGCATTGAAGATAGACTACTCTCAGCTGACGGGTTTAAGAAAGCACTTGATGAAGTCAAAAATATCGTAACAGTCGATTAGGGCAAAAAAGTATTTGCTATAATCAAATCAGGAAGATTTGTGTTTGACGCACCTGCGAGAAAACACAAATCTTCCTTGCTATAGAGCGCGGAGGCGCTCTTTTTTGTTTTTGCATGTTCGTGTGGCGTAATAACGCTCGGCACGCTAGTTACAGCTATCCCTCAGATAATCTGAATTATATTCGGTCACATGTGGTGATTTTTACCAGATAGTACGGTATACTGAGAACGTCTAGGTAAAAGTAAAACGATTCGCCAAAGAATCATAGCTTTGGTTGTCAAGTTTAAGATAACGGCAACCATTCGAAACGTTAAATGAGCTTGACTCGTTTTACTTGGCCTAGACAACCTAGAATGGTTGTCGTTTTTTATATCCGATCTCCGCTCTACCAACTATTTAATGCTTACGGAGGAAGGCATGACCGAACAACACGAGAAGAAAAATACAGCAGAAACGATTGATGATTCAATCGACAAACTAGACAATTCTATTAAAGGCAAATTCGATAGCCTATCGCATAAACTAGCCGTCTTCATTGCGGGGCTTGCAAGGACTTACAATATCCCGTCAACTGGTCTCAAAATAGGCATGGGTATTGCTGTACTTGGCGGTGGTTGGCTCATTGTTTCAACCTACGTTCACGGGCGAAGTGGCTACTATGCGAGTGAAATGGGCGGTATGTTTGTCTCGATTGCGTTCGGTATCCTCCTCATCTTTATCGCCTCGGCGTGCCACAAAGCAGCCAAGCTCGTAGATAATCCAGCATCACAGAAAGCGGCAACAAAACACACCGCAACCAAAGCCGAAACTGCATACAAAGAAAAGCCAGCTGCACCGCGCACGCACAAGAAAGCAGACGCGTCATGGCTGGTATACGGTGTCTCGGCAGCACTGATGCTGTTATTCATATTTAAGCCTGCCAGTAGTCGTCTAGCGTGGGAGTTAAAAGATAGCCAGCAAATTGTGCTTCTTGCATGGCTATGGGTTATCGGTACGGCGATCTACGCATGGTATCGCTACCAAGGTGGAAAATGGACGCTTAATATCGGCGGCTTTCCACTCACGTTTATCATCTTCCTTATAAATATTGGCTTATTACTCCTACTCTTGGTGCAGTATCCATAAGTAATAGTAAGAAAGGAGTATAACGATGAATTTACAACTACTCAGTATCTGGATAGAAGAACATAAAAAGCAAGTTGCTACCGGATTAATTATTGCGACTGTGGTCGGTATTATTCTGACGCAAATTTCGTGGAGTAGCCCATCGTCACCGCAGCCCCAAGCGACACCAGACCAAAGCGAGACAACGTACTATGATGGCGAAGCAAACTCACCTCGTGACGATACTTTCGATGAGAAGCCAAAGATAGATAAGCTCTCATTTACAGATGTCAGTGGCTATAGCTATGACATAGAGTACGAAGTGGGCGATGTTGACGCTACAATTGATTCTAGCGAAGGCAAGCCGGGGTATGTAGGAATTAGTAAAGCAACTATGCCTGTTTACAGCGTGAAGATCACAAATACGACATCGGGCAAAAAAGCACCGTGTCTCGTGAATATGTCCGTACTGCCCGTTTATGCGGAGCCGGTTAGCACAGAGCTGAAACAGCTTCTTGGTGGGATAGACACTCTTTACAGTCCTGGCTGGGAACTAAAGAATATGAGGCTATATGATACCCCACTTTCAAGCGCGGATTTCAACGATGGTGACGATGGCGTGCCAAGTCAGATGTATACCACAATGGCAGGTCTGAAAGCGACCCTGAAGACCGAGTGTGGTAATGGAATAGATAACAGAATGGACGTAGGTGCGACGCTTGAATATGGCGGTATCATCTGGAGCGCTGACAACTCCACTGTCGTGAAAGAAGATGCTGCGAGCAGGATCGTCGAGCTACTCAAAAAGCCTACGGGTTATGTCGTGGCGTATAGCGACTATACAAAAAATATTTATCTAGCAACGATTGGTGAGGGAGTAAAAGCATACGGAAATATGAACGGTGATGCGATAGTGCAGTTTGTAAAAGCACAGGAAGAGACAGAATAAGGAATGAATGTAAACATCAAGAATCCGCGAGTTATTGGTATAGTTGTCGCGATTATCCTACTGACGGGTATCGCAGGTAGTATCTATATCGTGAATCGACCAAGCAGCACAGCAACCAAGAATACTGCCTCAACCACCACACCAAAGGCATCATGTCAGCTTGCCGACATTTCTGATGTTGCTACATCGGAGTTTGTAGAGCAAGGCAATGTCGAAGCGTCAGCCGCTGAACGTTGTGGAGTGCCGAAAGATGCAGCAATCCTTGATTGGACAAGAGCGCACAGCCTCAAGATCGACGGAGTAGTGTTGTTTGATGACGGAAAAACTGTCTACCACACATCAGATGGTAGTAATTGTACGGTACTCGTTGGCTACCTTAGCAACGAACAGAGTTACACGCCATATCCAGCCGACTATCCTGAGAAACTGCGGTTCGCTACGCCAGAAGAAGCACTTGATGCGGGATATGCAAAAGATTGCCAGTAATTCGCAAAGCCTTTTTGTAATAAAAGATACAAAGCCAGCTTAAGATCGTAGTCTTAAGATATGGTTTCCTCTAGGTATCTAAAGTGGTCGGGGTCAACTGCCTTCATCATGTCAAGCAAGTCGGTTATGCAATTTTTGGCCTCGGGTACCAAAGAGGGGTCAAAACCAGAGCCTGTAATATGCGACTGGTCGTTGGCGAACTTATAGATAGATGCTTTTTTCTCTTCGTCATAGCTTATTTCCTGTAAGCGGTTGAATGTATTAGTATTCTTTGGGACTCGGAACATCAAGAAGCTGTCGAGTAGCTTACGAGCTATGTTGGGCATTTTATAGGCATTCGCTATAGTGCCGTCATCTTTGTATTTGTAGGCAACATTGAATAAGTAGTGATATTCACTTTCAAATTCTTCGAGTGCTTTATCTAATTTGTCTAGGTACGCAGTGCGTGTGCCGTCCGTTTCAGAGAAGCTATTCTTCACCATAAATAAACCAAACGTTTTACGAGAGTGCTTAATCCAGTTAGTTACTAGTTTCAAGAAATCAAAATTATGGGTAAGTATAAATAGCTGACTCGCATCTTCGGTGGCCTTTTTCAGAAATGAAAACGCTTGATACTGTGAATTGGAGTCGAGACTAGAGACTGGATCGTCAACAACAATAATCCCAGTCTTTGGATCGAAGCTGTCGTCTTGCAGCTGCGTTACGAAAAATACGAATGCGATTGCGGTTCGTTCACCTTCGCTAAGACTCTTGGCAGGATCGCCACGCCTTAGGAGTAAATAGCCAGCATCGTCACCGCTTTCAGTATTTGGTGCAAACGTTATCTCATCGTGACCTAGAAACTTCTTGAGCGATGTATTGAGTAGTTCGCAGGCCTTATGTTCCGACGAAACCTTACTCTTATTTGTTGCAACCCTAGATAGTAGCTCGGCTTGGCCGGTAACTTTCTCATCTCCATTCTTCAGGACGGCTATCTCAGTATCCAGTACTTCAATTTGACCTTTCAGGCCATTAACCTTGTCATAGATGCCGCTAAGGTGGTGGTTTTCGATTTTAGCACTATCATTCTTTTGTTGGTTGACGAAGTCGCTTGTCTTTTTGTTGTGATTGGCAATAATTTCATTTACTTCGCCCAAGGAGGTAGTGATTTTCGTAAGATCGGGTGTTTCCGCAATACTAAGCTCTTCGGTCGTATGAAGCTTCTTGGATCGCACGAGATCACCAAATTTCTTTATGGACTCAAGCAAAGCGTCGCGCTCGCTCGTCAGGCCTTCCGCTTTTTCTGCGTAGTCGCCATGAAACTCTTGATAAAGATTCATTTTATCGACGGGATTGATATCTTTAATGGTGTTATATACGGTGACTAACCTATTCGCAAGGTCATCTACCTCTACTTTTAACTTTGCATCGGCTTCGTTGAAATGTGCCGTTAGCTCTGCCAGCCTTGCTGTGTCTAATGGATTACCGCAGAATTCACATGTATTACTTTCGTGATCGGCATGTACCTTGATGCCTGCTTCTACCCATTCAGAAATATCCGCATTTTCTTTGAGTCGCTCAATAACACTAGCCGATACCGTCTTAGCTAGTAGGGTATGGGCTTCGTCAATAATTTCTGACAAGTCAGTGCTTGCCTCACCTAACGACATCTGTTTCTGCTCAGGAAGAGATGGCTGTGCAACCGACAGCACTAGCTTTTCTAACTCAGTATCATCGAGCAATTCTTTGTCAGACAATCTTGCAAAGGCTTGCTCTGCGTGAGTTTTATTGTAGGTGCGCACTACGCCACCTCGACTCACAGCACCAATAACTTTGGCGACAGCGGTAAATTCTAGGCCTCGCTCTTTCTCTTTGGCCTCTTTCTCGCTCGTTTTTGTGCGGATAGCTTCCTTTATTCTGGCTAGCTCGGCTTCGTCCTCTTCGATAGCCTTGAGTGCCGCCTTATTCTCTTTGCCTAGAACTACCGTGATAGACTTCGAGCTTAAGGTATCGAAATCTATATTGTCCGCAATAAAATCGGTATTAAAGACTCGTATTGGGGTGCCGAAAGCTGTTCCGTGAGTGTGGGTGCTCCCATCGCTGTCGTGTATTTGATACTCGAGAGATGGAAAGTCTGGATGGCTGCCTTCATTCAATGCACCAAGTAGCTTAGAAAAGGTGCTCTTTCCTGTGCCGTTCCATCCGTAGATGACGTTGTATTGCTTTAATTCTTGTAGACTTGCGTCCCAGTTAAGACTAGTATAGATACCTAGGTTTTTTAGCTTGGTTACTTTCTTGATTATCGGCATTTTATCACTTATCCATTCCCAAGGGGTGTCCTTGTTTCCATTATACCTCACCTCAAGAGCCTAGGGATGGTGTCGGCCGTATGTAAAACTTTAGATAATATCCATCAGCACCGTACAAATACAGGCTCAAAGATGCTATAATAAAGAGGCAAAACTACAATTTATATTTGTCTATCGAAGGCAATATATGCGGCTATTTACGCCTTTTATTCTTCGATGGATAAATTGTAGTTTTGCGACTAAGTAAATAGTCGCATTTTTGTTTGCGACTGAAAACGAAAGGTCGCAAAACTATGCCGCTATTCAGGTCTGTTTCTGTTTGTTATTATCTCGCATCTGTGGAGGGTATCTCCTGATGCGATTGGCATTTTCTGACGTTCAGAGAAATGTTACCGAACTTGCGAATCGAGAGTCATACGGTATCGATATCCTCTACGAGCTGCTCGCTGCATATGGGCGTGCAAGCTCGGCTATCACCAAGCTCCGCCAAGGCTCGCTCAATCTTGCCGAAGACAAAGAAAATGATATCCTACAGCGTGGCGTAGTTTATTTTAGACACATTGCCGATTCCAGCAAACTTCGCTCCACTCTTGAGGGGTTAGAGCAGGATCCACTCGTCGTTCGCTATAACCCTCGCTACCTCATCGTGACCGACTACGATAAGCTTGTAGCCGTTGATACCAAAAAAGATACTCGCCTTGATATTAACCTGCGAGATATCGACCGTGATGTTGACTTCTTCTATGGCTGGACGGGTGATGAAATTACCGACGAAAAAACTGAGGCCGTTGCTGACCGTCGTGCAGCCGACAAAATGCAAGAACTCTACTCTGAGATCGAGCGAGTCAATGCCGAACGACTAGCTGACCCCCAAGCAAACTTCCGCCACGACCTCAATGTATTCTTTAGCCGACTGTTGTTTTGTTTCTTTGCCGAAGATACGAGAGTGTTTAGCTCTGATGAAAAATCAATCTTCACTAGCTCTATCAAGGATTTTACTCAAACAGATGGCAGTGATCTCAATACATTCCTACAGACACTTTTTGAAGCGCTCGACACCGAAGATAAAACAAACTTCACGAGTCCATTTAGTAAGTTCCCGTACGTTAACGGCACGATCTTTGATACTAAAAAACACAGCATCGGTATCCCGAAGTTTAACGCTCAGGCTCGTAAACTCATTCTCGACTGCGGTAGCTTGAATTGGTCAGAGATTAACCCAGATATCTTTGGCTCTATGTTCCAGAGTATTGTAGACGAAGATTTGCGACACACTCACGGTCAACACTATACCAGCGTACCCAACATCATGAAAACCATCGAGCCACTGTTCATTGATGAGTTACGTGAAGAGTTTGATAAAAACTACGACAACCCAAGCAAGCTCATCCGCTTATGGGAGCGAATTAGTAAAATTAAAGTCTTTGACCCTGCCTGTGGTAGTGGTAACTTTTTGATTATCGCCTACAAGGAATTGCGCAAAATTGAGCATGCCATCATCGAACGCTTGTTGGTTGGTAGCTTTCTAGAGAAAAGCTTCCAAAATAAGCTTTCGTCACAGATTAAACTCGACAATTTCTACGGCATCGAGATTGACGACTTTCCGCACGAGATTGCTATCCTGTCTCTCTACCTTGCAAAGCATCAGATGAACATTGATTTCGAGAAGCAATTTGGCCGCGAGATCAAGCTTATCCCACTCAAAGACAATGCAAATATTATTCACGGTAATGCCGCTCGACTCGATTGGAATGAAGTATGCCCAAATGTACCTCACGCAGTTGGCATGCCAAATAGTTCCAGTCAGCAAAGCTCACTTATAGAATTTGAGGATGAGCATGAACAGCAGGAACTCGCGAAAGAAGAGTTCGACGAGATTTATCTCATCGGCAATCCACCGTATCAAGGCAGCCGTGGACAGGACGAAAGCCAGAAAGAAGACATTAAAATTGTTTGTGGTGAATTACAGAATTTCAAGAGCCTAGACTACATATCGATATGGTTTATCAAAGGGTCTCGATACATTGAGGGAACTAGGTCAAGACTCTGCTTCGTAACCACAAACTCGATTACACAAGGTGAGCAAGTGAGCATATTGTGGCCACCTATCCTCGAGTCGCTTGAAATCGGATTTGCACACCTCTCGTTCAAATGGCAAAACTCTGCACGAGCTAACGCTGGAGTTACTGTTGCAATCATAAACATTCGCAATAAAGATAGGTCACCGAAGTACTTGTACGACGAAGGCGTTCGTCATCAGGTCGATAATATCAATGCATATCTCTCAACTGGTGCTAACACGATTGTAACAAGGAGATCCAGGGTACTCTCATCACAATTGCCAAAAATAGATTACGGCAGCTTTGCTCTAGATGGCGGATTCCTGACTCTCGATGAAGTAAGCAAGGAAAAACTTATCACAGCCGACAACAGAGCGAATCAATTCATTAAGAAGTTTTTTGGTTCGCAAGAACTTATTCAGGGGAAAATGAAATATTGTCTATGGGTAGAAGACAGAGAAGTCGAGGATGCGATGGATATAAAGCCAGTCGCTGAACGGTTGAACTCTGTTCAAGAGTGGCGATCCGGACGCAAGGGCAAGGATAGTCAAAAGAATGCCAATACACCATGGAGATTTGCATGGCGTAATTATAAAAGTACTGATGCTATCATGATACCTATTGTTTCATCTGAACGACGACCATACCTACCTATAGGATACATGGATTCATCGATTGTTATATCAAATGCAGCACTGGCTGTTTACGATGCTGAACCTTGGGTGTTTAGTGTTGTAACTAGCAAAATGCACATGACATGGGTGCGAGCTATTGGCGGCAAGCTTAAGACGGACTACAGATATTCAGCCTCTATCGTATATAACACCTTTCCGCTAAAGCCGCTCCTCGAGCATGAGAAGCAGGAACTAACCGCCAAAGCTCGCAATGTCCTTTTTGTTCGTGAAAATCACTCCGAGAAAACATTAGCCGAAATGTATGACCCAGACAAAATGCCTGAAGACTTGCGAGAAGCTCACGCGCAACTAGACCTAGTCGTCGATCGTCTATATCGCCAAAAACCATACAATTCCGACGAAGAACGTCTTGCCGACCTCTTCGCCCTATACGAGCAAATGACCTCAGCGGAGAAAGAGAAGAAATAATCATGAATAGCGAAACTCTCAATATCATCGACGTAAAATACGAAAAGAACGGCGAATCTACCAAGACCGATAGTTATGGTATGCGTGAAATGCAGCGTCGTGTATTCGACAAGCGAAATAGCAATCACTTACTCATTAAAGCACCTCCGGCATCTGGTAAATCTCGTGCGTTGATGTTTATTGGCCTCGACAAACTTATCAATCAAGGCAAGAAAAAGATCATCGTAGCCGTGCCTGAAAAGTCTATCGGATCATCATTCGGCAATACGAACCTCACCAACAATGGCTTCTTTGCTAACTGGGAGGTTGAAGATCGCAATAACCTTTGCCTCGGTACAGGTGACGATAAAAGCAAAGTAAAGTCGTTTGTTCGTTTTATGAAAGATGACGACAGCAAGATTTTGGTATGTACGCACGCTACTCTACGTTTTGCCTTTGAAAACGAAGAACTTGATGCGGAGTTTTTCAATGATGCTGTACTGGCTATCGACGAGTTCCACCATGTGTCTGTTAGTGATGATAGCCGACTCGGTGACTTGTTGCACAGAGTAATGAATAGCACGAACGTGCAAATTATTGCTATGACTGGTTCGTACTTCCGTGGCGATGCCGTACCTATCCTGACACCAGAAGATGAAGCCGAGTTCGATAAAGTTACCTACACGTACTACGAACAGCTAAATGGCTATACGTATCTCGAAACACTTGGCATTGGCTACCATTTCTACACGGGAAGCTATCTCGATGACGGTGCGTTAAATGCCGTGCTTGACCCAAGCAAGAAGACGATTATACATATTCCAAATGTGAACTCAAAGGAATCGACACGAGTTGGCAAACATGAAGAAGTTGAGCAGATTTATAGCTTGATCGGTGAATGGCAATCACAAGATAGTGAAACAGGTATCGAGTATGTTCTTGATGAAACTGGAGTCACTCGCAAAGTAGCTAACCTCGTCGATGATGATCCGTTGCACCGTGCGAAGATTACAAAATACCTCAGCGAGGTCGCTCGTGAGGACATCAATGGTGTAGATATTATCGTGGCACTTGGTATGGCCAAGGAAGGCTTTGACTGGCCATGGTGTGAACAAGCATTGACGATTGGCTACCGTGCGAGCTTGACGGAAATCGTGCAAATTATTGGCCGCTGTACCCGTGATAGCTACAACAAATCACACGCACAGTTTACTAATCTCATTGTGCAGCCAAATGGCACGACCGAGGACGTGCAAGTGTCGGTGAATAATATGCTCAAAGCCATTACCGCCTCGCTCTTGATGGAGCAAGTGCTAGCACCGAACTTTACGTTTAAGCCTCGTGTTTCGCCAGATCAAAAAGCACAGGCTGGCGAGGTGTTCGTCAAAGGTCTCAAGAATCCACCAACCGAGCGTGTCAAGCAAATCCTTGCAACCGAGCTGGAAGATTTGACCGCAGCCGTGCTGCAAGATACGCAGATACAACGTGCTGCCGCCAATGGCCACTCGGGTGAATATATGAAGCACCTCCAGTCAAAGATTATCCGCGAGAAACTTCCTGGGCTTTCTGACGAAGAAGTCGAGGTCACTCGTCAGTATCTTGCGAGCAACTTGGCATTCAAATCTGCTGGTACGAAAATTACCGAGGAGGGCGACAAGAAGTTCATCACACTGGCAAATAGCTTCGTGAACCTTGATGATTTGAGTATCGACCTGATTGATTCTATCAATCCATTCCAACACGCCTTTGAGGTGATATCTAAGAAAGTGGGAGCGGATGTGTTTCGTGTTATTCAAGATACGATTGCTGGTTCTCGGATTGATATGTCGGATGAAGATGCTCTTGCACTCGTACCGCAAATTAAGGCGTTCGTCATCGCTCATAATGGCAAGTACCCTGCACTGAATGCGACTGATAAAAACGAGAAGCTGCTGGCTAATGCACAAGCATACCTGACCCGACGCTATACCGTATGGCAGCAAGAAAAAGAGAGAGACAACACATAGTGGAGATGTCCGACGATCTTGTCCAGCTATTTGAGTCGGATGACGGCCAGCTCTTCGTGCCGCCTAAAAAGCAGGTTGCCGCAACAGCCGATGATAGGCTCACGGCATCATTCCAGCAGATTGTTGATTTCGTCGAGAAGAACGACCGATTGCCAGAGCTAGAAGCCGTTGATATTTCTGAAGCAGGGCTAGCTGCTCGACTCAACTCCATACGTGCAGATGCAGCGAAAAGTGAGGCATTGCAGCCTATTGACAGCCTTGGCTTGCTCGAAACGCCCGAAGCTCCGGAATCTATCGATGAGCTGTTTAGCGACGATACATTCGGGCTATTCAATGGTGTCGGTGATGATATTCTGCGTGTCAAAAATGTGCCTGTGGTGCAGCGTGCTTCGCCTGAGGATATTGCAACCCGTAAGCGAGCCGATAACTTCGATACATTCCGAGCTGGGTTTGCCGATACGCAGGCAAGCTTGAGAGATCGCACTGCTAAGCTGGTGCGATTCACGAGCGTGACACAGTTGAAAGCTGGAGCGTACTTTGTGGCGGGCGGGCAGATGCTCTACGTCGCTGATATTGGTGAAGAAAAGATGGTACATGGCCGCATGAAGAGCCGTATCCGAGCGATTTACGAGAACGGCACAGAATCAAACCTCTATCTTCGTTCGCTTTCGAGCCAACTCTACTACGATGGTTATTGCGTAGTGACATCGGATTATAACGGTGAACTACAGCTCGATGCTGCCGATACAATCGCTGGCCACATTTACGTACTTCGCTCACGCAACCAAGATGAGAAGATAACAACTATCAAGAATCTACATAAAATTGGCTTTACTTCTACGACTGTTGCCGAGCGTATCAAAGATGCCGAGAACGACCCGACGTATCTCATGGCTGGCGTGGAAGTTGTCGACAGCTATATCATCACGGGCGACTACAATACACAGAAAGTTGAGCATTTCATCCATCGAATCTTTGCGGATGTGAAAGTTGACCTGAAGATCATAGACCGTAGCGGCCAAGAGTATGCGCCAAGCGAATGGTACTCGGTGCCGCTCATCGCTATCGAGCAGGCTGTGAATATGTTGCAAAATGGCGACATAACAGAGTACAAGTATGATAAAGACCTCGAACAGCTCATCCTGCGCAATGCATAGACAAATAGCCCAAAATCAAAGACAGCTCCAGATACGGTGCTGTCTTTTCGGCTATAGACGTTACTCATACTTTCATCCACATTCTTGCTCTATCTCGTTAGTATAGCCTTATCCACTACGGACGACATCTATCGTTCCGCATTGGTGAACTATTAACAAACGAGAGCTATCTATGCTCTAGAAAAGGAGTAATGAACAATGGAAATAACCCGAGAAGATTTCGAGGCATACGAAGATGTTCGCATCAGCAGTGTCACGAATATGTTCGACGTGCGAGCAGTCGAAGCGTATAGCGGACTATCTCGTGAGGTAATCTTGGACATCATGGAGCACTACAGTATTTACAAAAAGTGGCTCCATGAGCGAAAGTATACCGACATGGCGAAAGTAATAAGCGGTACGCACGGCATCGGCTCTATCCTCGCACGCTATGAAGATATCGTGGCAGTGTACGGCAAACCATTCACGCGTCTGCCTGAGAACAAGATGGATGTGCAGTGGATTGTTGAAACCGAACACGGTATAGCAACGATCTACAACTACAAAGACGGCAAAGCCTACCTTGGAGATAAAGGACTCGATGTGCGAGCTATCAAGGAGTGGCATATTGGTGGCAGCGGTCACGGAAGGACTGTATTTAAAGAAATACAGACATCACTTCATGACTACGTCAAAGAACGAATCGGAGGATAGCGATCGGACAAAAACAGGAAGTGGCATCAGCAATGGTGCCGCTTTTTGTTTTGTATGCACAATGCATCAATATGACGCGATCGACAGATGCGGCCACATCTCATCGGAAGTAACTATAATGCACGCAATCCGGTACATTTGTTCCATTCCTCGCTACTATATCCCCAGCTTCGAGCGACACTCGTCGCACCAAGTGATCATTAACAATTCGGAGTCTAACTCAGAAAGGAATAATCCTATATGAATATAGCAAAGGAGAACTTTATCGCGTATGAACAGGTACGCATAAAAGTGCAAGCTGACATGCATGATCTCAAGCAGGTCGCAGCAAAAGCATCCTTGCCACGAAGCGTCGTCCAAGATATTACACTAAACTACAGCGACTACATGAAACAGTTTCGTCTTGAGGAGTATATCAAGCGCATCATACCGTCAATGAAAAGAACGGTATGCCGTATTGAACACTTCCATAGACCATACCGTGACCTTGTAGCGATACTCGGTGAGCCAACCGTAGATATCTGGGGCGATACGCTCAACGTGGTTTGGTCACTTCCGACACCATACGGCTTTGTAGCAATCTACACGCCAAGTCACAGCAAATTGCTGAGCAACCGATTGACGAGACGGTTCTTCCCAATGTGGTATATCAAAGCAGAGAATACTCTTGCCAATGAGGTGATAGTACAAAGATTCTATGCGTATGATTTACAGAAAATGTTCATGAAACACACGAGATAGGCTAAAAGCAATGAAGCGACACCGATATATAGTGTCGCTTTTTGTTTGAGGCTAATGCCATATTGACCTCTGTTAATAAAATTTCATACGCGCTCATGCTTGCATGCACAAACACTCCTCCGCTATTATGCGAATAGATTGACATGTCCCAGCGATATACCCCGTAAAGGTACGAGTGAAGCCCACTCCAATATAGATCGCCAAAGGTGCTTGAGCAGTCATCAGTATTGACATTGTGAATCGCTGACAGGGTGTGGGTCGCGAAACATATCGGTAATCAAACAAGCACCAATTTGAGTGGACTGGCCGAACGTAAAGTTTAGAACATTAGATTGAACATCTAAATACCGTCGTCCTTGACCAGAGTCGTCAAGAGCAGAGACGTATTGGTATATACAGAACTGATCAAAGAGATCATGCATTACAGGTTAAGACCCGCTTACAGAGATACTCGTAAGTAGGCAGCTTTCTAGTGCTCTCTTTACAATTAGCGCATGGCATACACATAAACCGCTACATATAGCGCATTTTTGCCTATTGCTCTTGCTTTTTCATTAAGGTTATGCTAATATAGCCTTTGAAGTAGACAACAACTAGTGGTTACCTGCTCACGAATTAATTCACACTGACGTGCTTTGTTACCGACAAGGTGATCGTTGGTCAACATAAATCTCTGAGGCTCCATCTTAATCGAGGAGCTTTTTGTATGACTACAAAACTCCATACCTTTCCATCTGAAACCGTATGTTGTAGCAAGTTTCCCCTAATTCGTACAAGACTGTCGTTACCCGTTCCATCCTTGCCTGTACATGAGCCACTTTGCTATGCAAAATGGCTTGTTTGACGCATAGTCTACCCAAATTACATCATCTTTTCAAGATGTATGCAAAAGGGGTGTTTTTCGCTCGCATCGCATCTATTAGCCGTGTCTTTTCGGCTTGCAACGTTATGTGAGAAAACATTAAAGAATCTTGTCAAACACAGTGAAATAGGACTCGCCAGACACGGCGAGCGCCTCACCAAAGCAGGTTTGCCGCCCAATGTCTGGCGGAAAGGAATCAATGTGACGAATATAACGAAAGAACAGTCACGACAACCAACAACACTACCAACTCTAACAACGGCTACGAAACACGTAGCGCAGGAACCTCGTCCGAAGTATGACGTCCTGCTTGCCGACCCACCGTGGGACGTTGAGCAGAAAGGTAAAAAGCGTGGTGCTGAAAAGCATTACCGCTTGATGACCCTCGACGACATCAACGACATGGGTGACGCCATCAAAAGCGTGACTGCCGACAATAGCCACTGCTGGCTCTGGGTGACAAACGCCACTCTGCGCCACGGCTACGATGTTCTGGAAGCATGGGGCTATACGCCCCGAAGTATCCTGACATGGTGTAAACCACGGTTTACGCTCGGCAACTACCTGCGTAATAGCACGGAGCATATCATCCTCGGCACTCGCGGCAAAGCCCCTGTGGGCTTCCGCTCGCAACCGACATGGATGTTCGCTCCACTGCAAGACCACAGCCATAAGCCAGAGGAACTCTACTCGATCATCGAGAGAGTGTCTGGAAAGTTGGGAGATGGTACGAATCGGAAACTTGAGTTGTTTGCCCGACGACGCGCATACGGCTACGACGTGTGGGGTAACGAAATCGACAGCGATGTATCGTTTGCCGACTTCGGCTACCCCGTACCCTCAGATGGAATCCATATTAGTTCGCGTAATGTAGGAGACCAATAGAATGTTTAAGAAGAAAACCACAGATAATAATTGGGTATGGTTCCAGATTCACTGGCAACGCCCTGTTAGCCCAATACAAACACAATCCCTTCTCGAGAGATTAGCCAGCGACGATCTTGGCGCTGAAATCGTCTTTGAAACGAGAACCCACAACAAGGAAATCCTGTTCCTTATCGCCACGAGGAATCACTATGCAGGAGAACTACAAGACCTGTTCGAGTCAATCGTACCAGGAACGACCTTGCAGCATATTCTGCCGAAGGATGTTCGCAGCTTACGTACACCGCTCAAAGTGGCAGACTCGGTCGAAATGGGACATCCTAGTATGGCACTGAATACCGACAGGATCAGCCAGATAACCCGCAGTATTCTCACTGCCATGGCGAATGTCCGTGGCGGTGAGGAGCTGGCGCTACAGGTGATGCTCGGTAAACGCACTATCCCGTATGCTGTACCGAAGACGCTACGTGATCCACGAGAGTCTCAGTGGGCGGCGTTTGCCATCGGCAGCACAGGCTACCGTGCAATGCCAGCAGATATCCACGCTGGCTTACAACGACGACACAGCATGCACGGCTTCTTCACGGAAGTCCGCATTGGCGCGGTTGCTCCAAACATCCTGCGTGGAAAGTACTTGCTCGAACAAGTACGCGGTGGCTTTGCCATGATGGAAGCGCACGGAGCGAGTATTCGGTTGCGGTACAAGGACAGCCTTGAGCAGATGCAAAATCTGACCCGCCCACGGAAATGGACGCATATGCTCTCCAGTCAGGAAGTATCCTGCCTTATGGGAATCCCGTATGGCGAGGAAAACCTGCCAGCCGTGCCACCGCTGCACCCAATCGTGTTGCGGACACCGACAATCTTGCCAGCATCGGAGCGGAGCTTTGCGACGACGAACGACCCAGCAAAAAAGATGCCACTCGGTATATCGGAATACGCATCGTTGCAGCATACATTGCTACTCGGACCAACCGGCGTCGGTAAAAGTACCACCATGCTCAACATGATCTTGAACGACATCGAAGAGAATCGTGGGGTCATTGTCATCGATCCGAAAGATGACCTTAACTCGGACATTTTGGCTCGCATGAATCCACGACGAGCCAAGGATGTGGTATATATCGACCCAACCGCAGACAATATTGTCAGCATCAATCCACTCGCAGGTGGCGGCGACCCCGACCTTGCAGCCGATGCGATGCTGGCGGTGTTACGAGAGATATTTGCCAGCTCATGGGGTCAACGGACGGAAGACATTTTGTCTAACGCGCTACTGACCCTGATGCGCACGACAGATAATGTCACATTGTCGATGCTTCCTGCCTTGCTCTACAACCCGAGCTTTCGTAAAAAGCTCGTCGCAGAGGTAAGTGCCGATGACCCGATGGGTCTCGGCTCCTTCTGGCAACAGTATGAAGCCTTAACACCAAACAAGCAGCAGGAAATCACGGCACCGCTTATGAACAAGCTTCGTACGGTGTTAACGAGAAAGCCGCTGCTGCGCACCGTCGGGCAACCCGAGCCGAACTTTAATCTGGGTGACTTATTTACCAAGAACAAGATTGTGCTGGTATCGCTCAACAAGGCGAAGCTCGGCAACACGAGTGCTCGCTTCCTCGGCTCACTCATCCTGTCGCAGATTTGGACATTGACCCAAGGGCAAGGGGCGATACCCGAAAGCCGACGACCCGTTGTGAAAGTCTATGTTGATGAGATGCAAGATTACCTTGCGCTCCCCATCAACATAGCTGACGCGCTCAGCCAAGCCAGAAGCTACAAAGTTGGCTTCACACTGGCACATCAGTACCGTGATCAGGTCAAGGATAAGGAGCTACTGGCTGGTATCGACTCGAACGTGGCGAACAAGGTCATCTTTACCCTGAACGACCCAGACGCCCGCACTATCGCTGGCATGACAGGTATTCTCTCGAGTGAGGACTTCAAGTACTTGCCGAGACATCAGGTGTATGTGCAAACCTTATGTGCAGGGCAAAAAGTTTGGCTCAGTGCCACGACCAATCCAGCGCCAAAGGTCAGAAACAACGTGGAGAAGTTCAAGCGGTTTAGCCTTGGCATCTATGGACAGCCAGCCGAGCAGATCGATGAAGCAATTCGCAGGTCAGTGGGTGTCAATGACGACATTGCGAGCGTCGTCAAGAAAGCGAAGTTTGCCAATGTGCTCGAAGAAACACCCATAGCTCCGCCCCGTCCACAGACCGCTCAAAACACCAAGCAATCCGTGGATATAGATAAAGGCAGAATGTTGCTCAGAAGCGTTATGGAGGAGTATCGCACCGGCAATCGTTCCACTCGTGCTAGTAAGGGGTCAACCAGCCCCGAACCAGCGCAACCAAACCAGCTGACTGTACCTCTTACAGAGGTACCTCAACCCACCAGCGCGGCAGCAGGAGGTGTATCATGGACACGCTAATCTCAACCACGAACTCAGCAGATAGTATGGAGAATCAGGCAGGGGCTATTGTGAAGCTGGGACGCAAACGTATTGCCCTCACCGGCAGCGATATGACGACGCTATACCTCCTCGCTGAGCATAAGTTCCTGACCGCGCAGCAGGTGGCGAAGTTCATCCATACTGAGACCCGACAATTCAAGTCGAGCGTACGGCTTGCAACACTTCGGCTGAATCGGCTCCACGCCCTCAACCTCATAGCATTACAGGCTGGACAGGTTGGTGGCGCGAGCCACGGTGCCGAGCCAAACATCTGGCATCTGGCACGACTGGGACATGACGTGCTTGAGAAACTGCGACGTATTGAGACGAATGAATCGAAGAAACCATTCAAGGCTCCGAGATATACCTTCGCAGCACACCGTATGGCAATTAACGACACGAAGCTCATCCTGAAGCGAATTGCCGACACACACGAGGATGTCAGGCTCGGTGAAACGCTGATCGAGGAGAAGAGCTGGCGCTACTATACCAACCAAGCGGGCGTGGCAACCAGCCTCAGACCGGACATGTATGCGGTGACACATCGAGGGCACCTGAAGCATCACTGGTTCATCGAGGTAGATTGCAATACGGAGGCACCCGTGCGGATTATTGCCAAGTGCAATATGTACCTCGACTACATGGCGTGCACGATCGATAGCGGTGATGGATGGTGCTGTGGGCAGTTTCCAGCCGTTCTGTGGGTCGTTCCCACGATAAAGCGAAGAAATGCTCTAAAACGGCATATTGCCGAGAACTTCCCCGACTTTCCGGTTGGGCAGCCATTCATCGTGGTGACGCCACAGGAACTACCTGCGCTTATAGCCGACGGTAAATTGGGTGAACTACGGGAGGTGTCATATGAATAAAAACGACTCCAGAGACTCCCATTATCCACTGGACTTTGCGCCCGAAGGAAGCGTTAATACAACAGCGATGGATGCGAGGATGTATGTACGGACGGCTCGACCGCAGTTACACAATCTCAAAGAAGTCAAGGAAATCCTTGGCATCAGCGATTGGGCGTTGTATCGGCTGCTCCGCACAAACGACCTTGTAAGCATCAGAATCGGTGGACGCAGGTTGGTCAGCCTGCGTGCTATCGAGGAATACATCGCAAAGCGTGAGAAAGAAAGTGAGGTGAATGGAAACTATGGCTACTGACGCAACATCATCAGAACAAACACAAGAGACACAAACATCGCGGCAGCGACGACAGGCTGGCGAGGGGTCGCTAACGCTTCGTAACGACGGTCGGTGGATGGCACGGTTTACCGTGACTCTGCCGACTGGCGAGCGGAAGCGGCAGCATATAGTGCTCAAAGATAAAGAAGAAGTGATGCGACGCATGAGGGAGGAGATGGCAAGCGCATCACGAGGTATAGCCGTCAACCATGATGGCATGACGGTTGCAAGTTGGCTTGACTACTGGATAACAGAAATCCATCCCAAAAAGGTTAAGGACAGCACGCTTGCGCAGAACCGCAAGCACGTGAAGATTATCGCTGGAGATATAGGTACGGTACTCCTGAAGAACCTGTCGCCTCTCCATGTTCGTCAAATGATGGATAAATGGGACAAACGAGGTATGGGTAGGCGTCAGCAACAGATTGCACGCAATGTGCTGTCTGCTGCGCTCAGGGAGGCTCTGAAGATGGAATATGTATACAGGAACGTAGCTCGCCTTGTTGACCCTCCAAAGTATGTAAAAACAGTACGACGAACGTGGACACCCGTAGAAGCACGGCACTACTTAAACTCCATACGAGAGCATCGGCTGTACGGGCTGTTCCTTATCTTCTTCCAATACGGGCTTCGTCGAGGCGAAGCATGTGGTCTGCGCTGGAAAGATATCGACTTCGAGCAGAATATAATCCGCGTACGGCAACAGGTATATCCAGTCGGGAACGTATACAAGATTGGCGAGCTCAAAACACCGCAGAGCCGTCGAGATCTTGCGCTTACCGACCACCTGAAAGAGGTGCTCATGAAAGAGTACGAACGGCGAGGTAGACCATTCGGTAATGAGCTTCTTTATGTGAGTGTGCGAGGCAACCACCTCGATGGGCGAAGCCTCCTGCAATTCTTCCAGCGATCTGCATGGGAAGCAGACTTAAAGCCCATCACACTCCATGAGATACGCCACACGGTGGCTACTGCGCTTAAGGACAACGGTGTGCCACCCAAAGAAGCGCAAGCCATCCTCGGACACTCATCGATCATAACGACGCTCGAGATATATACGCACGTATCGGTCGATGATAAACGCAAGGCGATTGAGAAGATATCTGCGTTTTATAAATAGTACAGTAGGTAGATATGCAAGAGCCGCTCTTAATGAGCGGCTCTTTGTAGTTAATTACTTTAGATAAGATTATTTTCAATCGTGTACTGAATAGCCTTATTGAAGAAAGGACGCATATCGACCTCTTGAAGCTTATCTAGTTCAACCCATCTATAGTCACTATGCTCCCAGCTCAGCGTCACGGCAGGTGTCTCGTCGACGTAGGCAATATAAAGGAGCTTTGTGACGGATTTGTTTTCTTTCTCGTAATATGCAGTTTCACTATAGGCAAGTCGAATACCGGTCGGGTCTAGTGTAATACCACACTCCTCGTTCACTTCACGAATGACGGCTTCTCGTTCGGATTCGCCTGCGTCAACGATCCCTCCTGGTAAATCAGGTAGATATGACTTCTCGGGCTGCTGAAGATGCTTACCTAATGTCAGAACGAGAGCCTTGTTTTGCGTGTTGACTATAAGTATTTTTGCGATGGACTCGATTTCAGTTTTCTGGCTAGTCATATATCTATCTTAGTATATGCTCATGGGATACAAAATAGACTCCTAAACTTTGCAAAATAAAAGGAGGCACTTACACAAAAAGACCACCCGATTGGATGGTCTTTCTCATAATATCACCTCTGTTGGTACGGATGAAAGGACTTGAACCTTCACGCCCGAAGGCATTAGCTCCTAAGGCTAACGTGTCTACCAATTCCACCACATCCGCGTACTGTAAGTATGCCAGTGGAGATAGTATGTATCTCTGTTAGTATACCAAGTTGCTGGTGTTTCTTCCAGTCACTTGGTTGTATTCAGAGTGTGAATTGTTAACGCACATTGTTGCTGATTATCGTAGTATCTTGTTTGTATTAATGAAATACTTACATACTATCGATACATCGCAGCACTGCGACTGCTATGGGTTGAGGGCTTCTTGGGAGAAAACCGACTCACTGAGCGCCTCCTTTACCGCCTCCTACAGGGTCTATGAATACCTAGTAAAATGAAGGGGTATATACTCGCTAGTCCATAGCCGTATTTGGCGGTTAAAAGGCCGTGTGTGGCGTTTTTAACAGGGGTTACGACTATTGACGATACTATGTTGTTAATGTTGTAGTATGCACGGCTCCTAAGGCTAGCGTGTCTACCAATTCCACCACTCGCGCTTATCATGCACGCTAGCGTGTCTACGAAAACTTACGTTTCACGCAGCCACCACTCGCGCTTATAACCGTGATTATAGCAGATCGAAGACATCTTGAAAAGGTGCATACCCTAATCGATGATGCTTGTGGTATGATATAAGTAACATTCAGGATATGAGGGGAACTAAAGAGAGTAGGGATGAGTAAAATAGCACAATATCTAAATGAACATTTACTAGGTGAAGTGAGTAGCCTGGTATCGCTACGTGACTCGTATGCGCGTGATGAGAGTGTATTCGAAATCACACCAGAAATCGTTGCCTTTCCAAAAGTAACGAATGATATTCGAAAAATCGCTCGCTTTTCTTGGCAATTAGCCGAGAAGGGGCATGTTCTCGGCTTGACACCTCGCGGCTTAGGCACCGATACCACAGGAGGTGCGATCGGCTCGGGTATTGTTATCGATTTGGCACGTCATCTTAACTCTATTCTCTACATCTCAACCAAGGACAAACACAAAATTGTGCATGTTCAGCCAGGTGTTGCCCTGACAACCCTTCACGAGGCGCTTCGGTGGCATGGTATTACCTTGGGTGCCTATGCGCCAGGAGTGGCTGACATGACCGTTGGTGGCGCGATTGCTGCTGGTGTCGTGGGTCGCACATCTGGTAAATACGGTACAGTGGCAGATGCTATTAAACGCATGGAAGTAGTCCTGGCCAATGGTGATCTGATGGAAACGGGTCGCATTAGCAAGCGTGATGTAAGCCGTAAAAAGGGCGAACAGACTCTTGAGGGCGAGATCTATCGTCAGCTTGACGGGCTGATTGAAGATAATGCCGAATTAATTGCTTCGCTGTCTTCGGATCGCGACAACCTAGGCTATCGGATTGATAAGGTAAAACAAAAGGACGGATCGTTCGATCTTACTCCTTTATTCATTGGGAGCCAAGGTACGTTAGGGATTATCTCTGAAGTTGTGCTGGAAACAAACTTTTATAGTGATGACGAATCGATTCTTATTGCTGTTTGTCGATCGGCTGAGGATGCCCGAGATATCACGGATACCTTGCGTCAATTTGAGCCCACCACTCTTGAAGTTATTGACGGTGCGTATTATCAGGAGGCCCGGGCACGTGGTAAAAGGTTTATCTGTGATACGGATGACAATCTGGCGTTTGCCGCATTAGTGTACGCAAACTTTGACGGCTTTGGCGACAAGGCGCGTCTGCGTCGTCTGAAAAAGGCGCAAAAACTGCTAGCCAAACAAAATGTGACCATTTTTACTTCTGAAGATCAGCGGCTTGATGATCTTTATGCGATTCGTGATGTCGAACAGGCGGTTGCTCTCCCTTTGCGGGCTGATGAGACAGTGGTATGGGTTTGTGATGGCGCTTATGTGCCTACAGAGCGATTAGAAGAGTTCACTAACCAAGTTGCCGCCCTCGCCGAAAAGCTTCATACTCCATTGCCGCTAAAGATTAATGCATTAACTGGTATTGTATCGGTGCGTCCAACCTTACACCTAAAAAAGGTTTCGGACAAGCAAAAGATATTTAAACTTGCCTCTGAATATGCCGCCTTAGTGCATAAGGCAGGTGGCTCGATTGCTGGTAGTCAGGCAGAGGGGCGTATTAATGCGTTTGCAGGATATGCACAGTTAGAAGATGCGGTTGTTGATTTGAATGCAGCGATTCGTAAGATCTTTGATCCATTCGCTACGTTGAATCCTGGTGTCAAGCAGGCCGTAGATTTGCGGACACTGGCACGACAATTACGCTCAGAGTAAACTGCTTGTCAGAGACTGATGATATGTGGTATAACATGTTGACTACCTAATTATATGAAAACTTCTCAATCATCCTCGAAAGAGCCTGGCCCCCATGAGGGCAAAGGCGCCATCCTTGCAGCCTTCATTGCCAATGTCGGCATTGCTATCAGTAAATTAATCGCGTTTATGCTGACCGGAGCCAGTTCGATGCTGGCCGAGGCGGTGCATTCAATGGCCGACAGTAACAATCAGATATTGTTATACGTTGGCATCAAAAAATCTCGCAAAGCCCCTAACCGTAAACATCCGTTTGGCTATGGTCGGGCACACTTTGTCTATGCGTTTATGATATCGATCGTCCTATTTCTCTTAGGAGGTGCCTTCGCTATTTATGAAGGTATTCATAAAATGCTACATCCGGTGATGATTGAATCACCTATCGTGGCCTACGCGGTACTCGCTGTGGCAATGTTGCTAGAAGGGTTTGCCCTTAGGGCAGCCATTCGAGAGGCGCGTGAGTTCAAGCCAGAGGGCCAGAACTGGTGGCGATTCTTGCAGGATACAAAATCGGTCAATCACGTCGTGCTGGCCATGGAAGACTCGGCAGCGCTCGTCGGCCTGTCATTTGCCACGATTGGTATTACGGTATCATTGGTGACGGGCAACCCAATCTGGGATGCAGTCGCAACATTGATGATCGGTGGATTACTGATTTTTGTGGCGGTATTTTTGTTTCGTGAGATTCAGTCACTGTTGATCGGTGAGTCGGTGGATGCCGAGACCGAACAAAAAATGCGTGATGCCGTACTATCGGTGGATGATGTCGACCATATCGTCGATCTCAAGACACTCTATACCGGCCCCAGTGAACTATTCGTGGCGATGAAAATCATCGTGGGTGGTAGTGATTCGGCTAGGACCGTAGCGGCGGCTATTGACGAAGCGGAGGCGCGTCTGCGCCGCGAGTTTCCCATCGCGCGCCTCATCTATATCGAACCTGACATTTATAAATCCAAACGCCAGCAAAAGATGTCTGATGAGGCTGTGCAACAGTCGATTGAAGAGTAGGTGATGATATAATGGTTGCATGGATAGGCAAACAGCAACACAACACCTTGCATCGTTTTTAGAAGAAAATCCCGACCTCAAGCCGGACGAGATGTATAAGATCAGCCAACCGTCAGAGATGAACATCGAAGGCGATATATTTTATAGTTTTCACTGGGTAGAGGCTGAGAATGGTCAATCAGCCAGAGGTGGATGGAATTACTATGTTTTTTCGGATGGCCAAGTTCTCTATAGCGGTGGACTGACTAATCCTGAAGAAATCTATCAGGACTGGAAGACGATCAACTAAAGCCTATTATGCAAAACCAAAGAAAAAAGAGACCAAATGGTCTCATTTTTCGTTGGTACAGATGAGAGGACTTGAACCTCCACGCCCCGAAGGGCACTAGCACCTGAAGCTAGCGCGTCTACCAATTCCGCCACATCTGCGTATATGCAATGTATAGTGTAGCGTAGGAAGAGACTTGTTTCAAGGAAGGCGGCTGATAATAGCGAGCGAATGTTCAACACGAAGCTTTGCTGGATGATGAGACAGCCACTCGTCAACCGCTTTGGCTGCACCCGGTAGTGCCTCGTTGGCGTAATCGTCAACAACGACAATGGCATTTGGCGCTAATCTACCCCAAATAAGTCGCAAGGGATCACGCACCGAAAGGTAATAATCGCCATCGAGATAGGCAAAGGCAATTGTATCTGGTACTTGGTCGGGGGTCACACCGGAAAACCAGCCTTTAATAATGACAGGTAGCGGCACACCGGCTTGTTTAAAGTTTTTAATCAACTGCTTCTTAGTGGCGAGCAGTTCACCTTTGATAAACTGTAATCCAGCGGGGCTGTTATCTTCACGGGTCTTGTCGGGCAGACCTTCAAACGAGTCGTAGACAAATAGCTTTTTGTTGGTCGTCACGAGTCGCTTGCCCAGGGGTACGCTGGTTGTCCCGACATAACAGCCAAATTCAACCACATCACCATCGACATTCGTCGTCAATGTTTTTTCTAGTTCACGCAGGATAATTGCCAGCTCACGTTCGTCAATCTGATCAGATAGTAACTTCATTCATTCGATAGTACAATGAAACAATATGAGCAATCAAGAAATAGGTGTTGGTCCGCATCCGCAGCCATGGCCGCAGGGTGAACAATACGACATGGAATTGTTGGTCAGTGGTGATCGACGGAACGTCGAGGACAAGTATCGGTACTGGACGGTCGAAGCCATCAAAGCCGATCTTGATAGAAAGCGCCACGACGTTCATGTGGCAATCGAAAACTGGCAACATGATATGAATATTGGCACGATTGTTCGCAATGCCAACGCCTTTAACGCGGCGGCTGTGCACATCATTGGTCGCCGTCATTGGAATCGTCGGGGCGCGATGGTGACGGATCGCTATCTTGATGTCTTTCATCACTCGACGGTGGATGATTTTGTTAGGGCAGTGTCAGGTCGGACAATTATCGCCATTGACAACCAAGCCGGTGCCATCCCTCTTGATGATGCTGAGCTGCCGGTCGGTGCAGTGCTGGTATTCGGTGGTGAGGGGCCGGGGCTAAGCCCTGAGATGGTGGCCGCCAGCCAGACAATGGTGGCAATCCCACAATTTGGTAGCACGCGTTCAGTTAATGTGGGTGTGGCAAGCGGTATTATTTTGTACGAGTGGGTGCGACGTCACGCTTTGTTGCAGAGGAAGATATAGACTTTTTATCATAAGTATGATATAATGAAAATATGAGCAACTATCAGATTCATCATTCGCATCTGTCGCCGAATCAGGTCGGATAGTTTTCTTTTATGACAGAATAACGACGCCGAACGTGATTCGGCGTTTTACTTTATTAACCCTTACGGAGAAAACGAATGAAAAATGATACAATATTACCAATGACGACACTATCCCCTCAACCCTACAAAGGCACTCGCGACTGGTACCCTGAAGACAAGGCGGTGCAGAATTATATTTTTGATACTTGGAAGAAAACGGTCGAACAGTTTGGGTTTAAAGAATATGGTGCGCCACTACTCGAACCCCTCGAGGTATATGCTGCCAAAAGCGGCGACGAGCTGGCGAACGAGCAGACGTATGCATTTACTGATCGTGGTGATCGGACGGTGGCGATTCGTCCCGAGATGACCCCGAGTGTGAGTCGTATGGTAGCGGCGCACAGGCAGGAGATGGCGTATCCAGCGCGGCTTTACAGTATCGCTAATTTTATGCGCTATGAACGGCCACAGCGTGGTCGCGAGCGTGAGTTCTGGCAACTAAATGTCGATACATTTGGTGCCGATGGTGTGGCGATCGAGGCAGAAACGTTGCAATTGGCCGATGAGGTCATGAAAGCCTTTGGTGCCACGGGTGATATGTACGAAATTAAGGTCAACAGTCGTGAACTCATTGACGAGATTACTCGTCGCTATCTTGGGCTGGACGAGGATAAGGCAAAGCAATTAGTCCGTCTGATCGATCGCAAAAACAAAATGTCTGCCGATGCTTTTAAGGCAACATTGCGCGATGTCTTGGGGGCAGATGATCAGGCGGGGCGCGTTGAAGTATTGCTTGATGCTGCCGATCTCGACGAGCTACCGGACGAACTGAAAGACACGCCAGCCGTCGTTCGTCTGAAAGAACTATTTGCACTGCTGAGGTCGCTAAACGTCGTATCGACACGATTTGATGTCACCTTGATGCGCGGCCTTGATTACTACACCGGGGTGGTATTTGAGGTATTTGACACCAACCCAGAGAATAACCGTTCGCTATTTGGCGGCGGTCGGTATGACGGGTTGGTCGGGATGTTTGGGGTAGAGCCCATCAGTGCGGTTGGCTTTGCCCCGGGACTGACCACGACCGAACTGTTTATCCGTACACACAATCTTCTGCCTGACCTCCCCTCGGGCGTGGATATCTATGTTGCTTCGGTAGGTGATGTCGTATTACCCGTCTTGCAACTAGCGGCAAAACTCCGCAGCGAAGGCAAGTCAGTAGAAATCGACACCAGCGGACGCAAGTTCGACAAACTGATGAAGGCGGCCGAGAAAAAAGGTGCCCGCGAGATCGTCTTTGTTGGTGATAACGAAGTCACCACCGGTACATACAAGGCGAAGAATCTTGCATCTGGACAAGAGCGAGTAATCGCTTAAGGTTCTCAATATACTTTACTATCTGGTACAATAGTCCGAGTATGAAGACATCCGTAAAACACCTATCTGACACCAAAGTTGTGCTGACGATCAATGTTACGCCCGACGAACTAAAGGCCGCTGAACTGGTTGCCCTGACGAAGCTTGCCAAAGACATCAAGGTTCCTGGCTTTCGTAAGGGTAAAGTCCCTGCCAGCGTTGTAGCAAAACACGCCGATCCACAATTGGTCGGTCAACAAACCCTCGAAGACGCTCTGTCAAAGGCAGTTGCCGATGCGTTTACTGCCGAGAAGTTACGGCCACTGGATCGCCCAGAGGTTGAGGTAAAGAAATACGTTCCTGGTAGTGAACTAGAATTTACGGCTGAGGTGGAGATTGTTCCTGCGGTCAAACTAGGCGACTACAAGAAGTTAAAGGCCAAGCTAAAGGTTGAAAAGCCAACTGACAAAGATATCGATGACCTGGTTACTCGCATGCGCGAGAATTTCGCTGAGAAGAAAGAAGTCAAGCGCGCTGCTAAAACTGGCGATGACGTTGTGATCGATTTTGTTGGCAAGAAAGATGGCGTTGCCTTTGATGGCGGGACGGCAACCGATTTTAGTCTTCAATTGGGCTCGGGTCAGTTTATTCCTGGGTTTGAAGAAGGGGTTGTGGGCCACAAGGCGGGTGAAACGTTTGATCTTGATCTTGAATTTCCAAAGGACTATCACGCTAAGGATCTCAAGGGCGCCAAAGTGGTCTTTACGGTGACGCTCAAGACGGTTAACGAGCGTGCTTTACCTAAGGTGGATGACGAATTTGCTGCCAAATGCGGACCGTTTACCTCAGTCAAGGAAATGCGCGAAGACGTTTTAGCGCAAATGACCGAGCAGCGCGAGCGTGAAGCCAGCGAGAAATTAAAGGATGATCTGGTCAAAGAACTGGTGGAAAAGAGCACAGTACCAGCACCTGAGGTGCTCGTGGCTGACCAGCAACGTTCAATTGAGCAAGATTTCACGCAAAATCTTGCCTACCAGGGGCTACAGATGGAGAGCTACCTAGAGACACAAGGGTTTGCCGATAAGGATGCCTGGATCAAAGATCAGGTTCGTCCAGCAGCAGAGCACCGCGTCAAGGCAGGGTTGGTCCTAGCCGAGCTCAACAAGGTATTGAAGATTGATGCCTCAACCAAGGAGCTTGAGGACCATATTAATCTGTATAAACAACAGTACGCGAACAACAAAGAGGCGTTGGCACAGTTTGATCAGCCAGAGGTCCAGCGTGATATTGCCAATCGTCTGTTAACTGAAAAGACAGTCGAAAAATTAGTTGAACTGAACAAAAAATAGCGTAACCTCGCCGATCAAAAATATCGCCATATCTGGCGATATTTTTTCGTCTGACGTGGTATGATAGTGGTAATGATTACACAGAGAGAACCACAGTATCAACGAGGCGAAGCGCTGACGATTGCTGCTGTCGTTATCGTTATTATCCTCATCGGTGGACTCGGCTTTGTATTGTGGCGCCAACTTGACCAGCAGAATCAAGCTCCGCGGCAGACGGAGACGCTTCAACCAGAAACGCCCGACGAGACAAACAACAAGCCGGTAAAGAAAGCATATCAAGGTGATTGGGTCAGTACGGCCGATGGGTCAATCGGCGTTAAGATACCAAACGGGTGGACGGTTTATCGTCTGCAAGATTCGCCTTCATCGCTTGTGACGCCAATGACGGGTGAAGGGGCGGTGCCAACCTACAACGCTGCCGAGCGTCCAAAGGTCGAGACAGTCGAAGGAATGCCTTCCGAAAGTAGGTTCTCGATTTCGGTCGTCGCTATGCCACGTGAAGACAGCGGTAAGATTGAGACGTTTGTGTTAAATAACGGCACTGAGGGCACCCGATCAGCATGGTCAGTAAAGGCTGATCCTGGCAATATCGACGGGGGAGAATCCGATTGGTATTATCAAAATTATGTATTTCGCAAAGGCAATAGATTGATTGAGATGCACTGGGCCTATGCAGTGCCGGCCGGTACCACTCCCGACACTGAAACAGTCACCTTAATCGATGATGTGGCCCGTTCCATTGAGATAAAATAGATGAACTAGCACTCTATTGACGTGAGTGCTAAATACGCGCTATACTAGTTGTATGAACAAACCGTCAAACTATCTTGTTCCTACTGTTATTGAGAAGTCACATGATGGCGAGCGTGCCTTTGATATCTATAGTCGCCTCTTAAGTGAGCGCATCATTTTTTTGGGAGAGGACGTGAATGAGCACACGGCAAACATCGTTGTGGCGCAACTGTTACATTTGGCCTACGAAGACCCAAAGAAAGATATCAAGCTGTACATCAATAGCCCTGGCGGTAGTGTCTATGACGGTTTGGCGATCTATGACACAATCCAGTTTATTGCTCCGGACGTGCAGACGATTGGTATTGGTATCCAGGCAAGTTTTGGTGCTGTACTACTGGCGGCGGGCACAAAGGGCAAGCGCTTCGTCTTGCCTAATAGTCGTATTATGATGCACCAACCAAGTAGCAGTATGCCAGGCAAGAGTACGATCGCTGATCAAGAGATTTCATTGAAAGAGGGCTTATTCCTCAAACAGCGACTTAATGAGATTCTTGCCAAACACACTGGCCAAAAGGTCAGTAAGATTGAGAAAGATACTGATCGTGACTTCTGGATGAGCGCCGAAGAAGCCGTGGCCTATGGTCTCGTCGATGAGGTCATTACCAAGAAACCATAAGCATATTGCAAAAATTAGTTAAATCTGCTATAATATAATTATACTCATCCGTCGATACACTGGAGGTGATGTAAGATGAGTACTCCGATGGATATCAACGGAGAGAAGGCTGCCAAAGAGCGGCGCGACAAGCGATTCGTGAAGGGCTTCAAATGGAGCCTATTTGCGGTGACGGTGTTGATGGTCATTCCGATGACAGCGGTGCTGGCGTCGACCATCATCATGACGCCCATCTTGCTGGTGGTGGGCCGGATGACCCGGAGCTACGGTGATCTGTGGGCGTCTGGCTGGGTCATCAGCGCGATTACCCTGTACGCCTGCATGGCGTATCTGATGATCGCGTATCGCATCAACCAGCGACGTTAGCGTTGTAAATAGGTCTGACTCAGAGAGTTCCGACCTATGAACCTGGCCCTTCTTCTCCTATCCCGCCGTCGGATCCCTCGGGCATGTGTTGCCGCCGTCATGGCGAAGCCACATGCCCGGGGGCTGTTTTTATATGGAATGAAAATAATAGTCAGTAAAGTGTCGGTGTGGTCCCGGGTGCAAGACGCACCCGGGACCACATGGTGGTGATAGTCAGGGGGAGGTCGTCCTACGACCCCTTCTTGCCACCTCCTTTGGTTGTCCTGCCCGTCGCACGGGCGTTCTGTTGCTGCCCTCTGTTGCGGCCGTGCGCACCCTTGTGATGGGTGAAACGGCTACGACCTTTCTGGTTCTTACTGCCAGAATTGGCACTTCCTCGCGCCATAGCGGAGGTCCTCCTTCTTCATCGGGGTTGGACAAGTGACAATGATACTACAGAGGCGCGTCCGTGACAATCATGGCCGATTTCGTCATTGGATGTGCTTGATGATTTGGCGTATTTCCTGTATAGTACGTATCAAGAAGTAGTGTACCTGTGGTTTATTATGCTTTCGGTTCTGTATGGCATCAGACTGAGAGCGACCCCAGGTTAGGATCTTCCGGGCCGATTCAACACTAAATAATACAATCTGATGCGAGGAGTAACGATGGCAAAATCAAAGCCTTCTGTAGTTTCAAGTCGTGTGTTTTTCACTAGTGATGACACCGCACTTGAGCTACCAAACTTGATCGAGCACCAAGAAAACAGTTGGCGAGAATTCGTCGAGACTGGTCTTGGTGAGATCTTTGCGGAAATCAACCCAATCGAGGACTATACCGGTCAAAAACTCGAACTGCGTTTCAAGCAGTACGCGTTCCAGGACCCGAAGATTAGCGAGAAGGAAGCAAAAGAAAACAATATTACCTTTGATGCGCCGCTTCATGCGAGTGTCGAACTCACCAACAAGGTAACGGGTGAAGTCAAAGAGCAGGAAATTTACCTTGGCGACTATCCATGGATGACTGAACGAGGTACCTTTATTGTCAACGGTACCGAACGCGTCGTTGTGAGCCAGCTGATTCGTAGTGCTGGTGTGTTCTTTACGGCTGATACGGCTGCTGGACGCAACTACTACGGTGCCAAATTGATTCCTGGCCGTGGTGCCTGGCTAGAGTTCGAGACCGCTTCAAACGGTGCGATTTACGTCAAGATTGATCGTCGCCGCAAGTTGCCAGTGACGACATTGCTACGCGCTCTTGGATACAGCAAGACCAGTGAAATCAAATCGCTATTTGCTGACGTTGATACTGGTGACGTTAAATACATTGAGGCAACTCTCGAAAAAGACACCACTCGTGGTTCAAACGAAGCCTTGATCGAGACCTATCGTCGTCTTCGCCCAGGTGACCTTGCAACGGTTGATAACGCTCGTCAGATGATCGAGCGCATGTTCTTTGATTTCAAACGCTTTGATTACAGCCGTGTTGGTCGCTACAAATTGAACCAACGTCTTGGTCTTGAGGTAGCAAACACGACTGAAAATCGTGTATTCCAGCTATCTGACCTGTTAGCGATTATCCGTGAGATTATTCGTTTGAATAACACGCAAGAACCTGCTGATGACATCGACGCGTTGTCGAATCGCCGCATGAAGCTTGTTGGTGAGCTGGTCGCTCGTCAGTTCCGCGTTGGTATGCTCCGTATGCAGCGCAATGCCATGGACCGTATGAGCATGAGTGATCTTGAGACCGTGACTCCTGGTCAGCTAATCAACGCCCGCCCGGTCGTTGCCGCTGTTCGTGAGTTCTTTGCCAGCTCACAGTTGTCTCAGCTCCTCGATGAAGTCAACCCACTCTCAGAATTGTCACACAAACGCCGCTTGTCATCGATGGGTCCTGGTGGTTTGTCACGCGAACGCGCCGGATTTGATGTTCGTGACGCCCACCCAACGCATTACGGTCGCCTTTGCTCGGTGGAAACACCAGAAGGCGCCAACATCGGCCTCGTACTCAATCTTGCTGCCTATGCCCGTGTCAACGAATACGGTTTCGTCGAGACGCCATACTTGGTTGTCAAGGACGGTAAGGTAACTGACGAAGTTGTCTATCTTGACGCTTCACAGGAACTGAACGAAGTGATCGCCGATGCCGGTGCTGAGCTAAGCGAGGACGGCACCTTCAAGGACGAGCGCGTTTCTGCTCGTAACGGTCTTTTGCCAGAGCAAGTGGACGCCAGCGAGGTCACCTTGATGGACGCTGCACACAAGCAGATCCTTGGTTCAACCGCGTCATTGGTTCCATTCATTGAAAAGAACCGTATTGACCGATCATTGACCGGTTCAAACATGCAGAAGCAAGCGGTTCCGCTGTTGACGCCAGAAGCACCAACGGTTGGTACTGGTATCGAAGGCCACATCGCTCGTAACAGTAGCCAATTAGTGGTTGCCAGCGCCGACGGTGAAGTGATCCGTGCTGACGGTGATGTTGTCGAAGTGAAGTATAAGGACGGGGTAAAGACCTATGAACTGATCCACTTTGCCAAGAGCAACGATGATCGTTCGATCAACCAAAAAACCCGCGTCACTCGTGGCGACAAGGTAAAGAAGGGTGATATCCTGATCGAAGGTGCGTCAATTGCTGATGGTGAATTAGCTCTTGGTCGCGATTTGACCGTTGCCTTCATGCCATGGGGTGGATACAACATGGACGACGCTATCGTTCTTTCTGACCGCCTGGTCAAAGAAGATGGCCTCACCAGCATTAACATCAAGGATTACACTGTCGAGGTCCGCGAGACCAAGCTTGGTCCAGAGATTGTTACTCGTGATATTCCAAACGTATCTGAAGAATCGTTGCGCCACCTTGACGAGAACGGTATCGTTCAGTTGGGATCAGAGGTCAAGGCTGGTGATGTCCTGGTTGGTAAGATTACACCAAAGGGTGAGCAGGAGCTTTCTTCAGAAGAGCGACTGCTTCGCGCTATCTTCGGTGAAAAGGCCAAGGACGTTCGCGATACGTCGCAGCGCATGAACAACGCTGGTGGTGGCAAGGTCGTCGGCGTCAAGATCTTTAGTCGCGAAAATGGTCACGAGCTGAAGGCTGGTGTGCTGATGCAGATCCAGATCTTTGTCGCCCAACTGCGCAAGATCAGCGTCGGTGACAAGTTAGCTGGTCGTCACGGTAACAAGGGTGTAGTTGCCCGCATTCTGCCAGTCGAAGACATGCCATTCATGGAAGACGGAACACCAGTTGATGTGGTCTTGAACCCTCTCGGTGTGCCTTCACGTATGAATATTGGCCAGCTGTTTGAAACCCACCTTGGTATGGCGGCACGTGCCCTTGGCTACAAGGTTGCAACGCCACCATTTAACGGTGTGCCAGACGAAAAGATTAGTGATGAGCTAGAAAAAGCTGGGTTTGCCCGTGATGGTAAATCACAACTATTTGATGGTCGCACCGGTGAACCATTTGAAGAGCGCACGACCGTTGGTGTCATGCACATCATCAAACTGCACCACATGGTGTCAGATAAGATCCACGCTCGTTCGACCGGTCCATACACCATGGTTACCCAGCAGCCACTTGGTGGTAAGGCGCAAAACGGTGGTCAGCGCTTTGGTGAGATGGAGGTGTGGGCACTTGAAGCATACGGCGCCGCTGCAACGCTTCAGGAAATGCTGACGATCAAGTCTGACGATGTCTACGGACGCGCCAAAGCCTACGAATCGATCATCAAGGATGAACAGATTGTTGGTCCAAAACTACCAGAATCATTCAACGTTCTCGTTAAGGAACTGCAAGGTCTTGGCCTTCGCGTTGACCTACTGGACGAGTCTGAAGATGCAGTGATTGATGCCGAAGAAGTCATTGCCGAAGCCGGTCCTGCCGATAAGACCGTTCCTGCAACGATTGTGAGTGATGATGACGATGACGTCGAAACAGTTCTCGATGAAGCTGATGAATTTGGTGATATCGAAGACGGTATGAGTATTCAAGATATTGATGAAGTAGAAGAAATTAAGGAGGAGGCGTAATATGTCACGAGTTGTTGTCAGTAACAGCATCGCTGATTTCGATGCAGTACGCCTAGCCGTGGCGAGCCCAGAGGATATCCTCAAGTGGAGCCACGGTGAGGTTACCAAGCCTGAGACGATTAACTATCGTACGCAAAAACCAGAACGTGACGGTTTGTTCTGCGAACGAATTTTCGGTCCAGTCAAGGATATCAATCCGCACGATAATAAACTAAAAGGTGTTCGTAGCCGCGAGGCAGCCATCGATAAGAATGGCGAATTGGTGACAAAATCAATCGTTCGTCGTGAACGCATGGGTCACATCTCATTGGCAGCACCAGTCGCACATATCTGGTTTATGCGTGGTACGCCAAGTGCAATGAGCTTGCTCCTCGGTATTACCGTTCGCAACCTTGAACGCATTGCCTACTTTGCAACCTATGTCATTTTGAATGTTGACGAGGCAACTCGTGACCAGTATCTTACTGATCTTGAGGCGCAAACTGAGGCTGGTCGTGTCGCAATCAAATTGCGCTACGAAAAAGAGGCTGAAGCTGAGGGTGCTGATGTGAAAGCTTTGGCCGAACAGCAATCTCGTGAAGTCGAAGAGCTCAATGACGAATTCAACGTCAAAAAAGCGCAACTCGATAGCCTTGTGAAGGGTGCATTGATCAACGAAGTCGATTACCGTAATCTTCCTGAAGAGTATGAAGAACTCATCAGCGTTGGTATGGGTGGTACGGCACTCAAGGCACTCCTCGACGAAATCGACTTGCCAACTCTTATTGCTGAGCTGACTGAAGAGGTCGAAAGCGCCAAGGGTCAGCGCGAGAAGAAGCTGCTCAAGCGCCTCAAGGTACTTGAGGGCATGCAAGCTGCTGGCATTAAGCCAAGTAGCCTGACGCTCACGGTTCTGCCAGTTATTCCTCCGGATTTGCGTCCGATGGTACAACTGACGGGTGGCCGCTTTGCAACCTCAGATCTTAACGACCTTTATCGTCGTGTGATCAACCGTAATAATCGTCTGAAAAAACTGATCGATCTTAACGCGCCAGAAGTCATCCGCCGTAACGAAATGCGTATGCTGCAGGAAGCCGTTGACGCACTTGTCGACAATAGCGCTGCCCGCGGTGGCCGTGCCGTGAATGCAACCGGTGGTCGTCGTCGCCTCAAATCAATCAGCGACATGTTGAAGGGTAAGCAAGGTCGCTTCCGCCAGAACCTTCTCGGTAAGCGCGTTGACTATTCTGGTCGTTCGGTTATTGTGGTTGGTCCAAAGTTGAAGATTAATCAGTGTGGTCTGCCAAAGCAAATGGCCCTCGAACTATTCAAGCCATTTGTTATTAGCTGGCTGATTCGTAACGAGCATGCGCATAACATCCGTAGCGCGACTCGTCTGATCGAATCAGGTGATGCCTTGGTATGGGATGCCTTGGACGCCGTGATTGAAGGTAAGTACGTTCTGTTGAACCGCGCACCGTCACTCCACCGTCTTTCTATCCAGGCCTTCCAGCCGAAATTGGTTGAAGGTAAGGCAATCCAGCTGCACCCACTTGTTGCCAACGGCTTTAACGCTGACTACGATGGTGACCAGATGGCAGTTCACCTGCCTCTGTCTGATGATGCACAGCGCGAAGCTCGGGAGCTGATGAGTGCCACCAACAACTTGCTAAAACCTGCTGATGGTGCGCCAGTGCTCAACATCGGTCAGGACGTGGTGCTGGGTAACTACTACCTCACCTACGAAAAACCTGCTGCGCAGACTGCCGAGGTCAAAGCTTACAGCTCTGTCTATGAGGCTGAAATGGCGTATGACGCTGGGGTCATCCAACTGCAAACCCCAATTCGTGTACAGGCAAAGGGTAAGATCCGTGAGACAACCCTCGGTCGCGTCTTCTTTAACGAGATTTTGCCTGCTGATTTTGCCTACGACAATAATGTTCAGACGAAAAAGCAGCTCAAGAAGGTACTAGCTGGTATCTTTAACCGCTACGGTGCCGAAGAGACTGCCAAGACTGCTGACCGTATGAAGGGTCTCGCCTTCCGTTTTGCAACGGTTGCTGCTGTATCGACTGGTAAAGAAGACTACCTACACTTTGCTGAAATCAGCGAATTCATCGCTGAAGGTGACGCCAAGACGACACTGATCTCTGAACAGTACGACCAGGGTCTGATCACGGAAGAAGAGCGCTACAACCTGACGGTTGGTGCATGGCGTAACGTTGACAATCAAGTGACGACCTTCTTGCAGAACCAGTTGAAGCAAATGGACACCAGTATTTCTGTGATGGTTAACTCTGGTGCTCGTGGTGATATCTCGAACGTCAAGCTCGCAAGCGCCATGATCGGTATCCAGGTGGACGCCACCAACCGCGAAATCGAGCTCCCAATCCGAAGCTCATTTAAGAAGGGTCTTTCATCACTGGAAGCCTTCGTGGCCACCCGTGGTGCACGTAAGGGTCTGATTGACACCGCACTTAAGACGGCTGACTCAGGATACCTGACTCGTCGTCTGGTTGACGTGTCACAAGACGTCTTTACGGTTGAAGATGAGGCGGGTGATGATGAAGGCTACGCAATCTACCGTGCAGAGTCTGCTGAAACGATGATTGACTTTGGCAACCGTCTGTTTGGTCGCTATGCTGCCGAGGATGTTGCCGGACATGTTGCGAAGGATCAGCTGATCACTCGTGAGGTAGCTGATGCTATCGAGGCTGACAGTTCAATCGAAAGCGTGAAGATTCAGTCAGTACTATCAACAAAGAACCTTCGTGGTATTCCACGTAAGAGTTACGGTATCGATATGGCAACTGGCCAATTGGTTGATAACGCACAGCCAGTCGGTGTCATCGCTGCCCAGTCTGTCGGTGAACCTGGTACTCAGTTGACACTGCGTACCTTCCACAACTCTGGTGTGGCTGGTGGTGACATTACGCAGGGTCTGCCACGTGTTGAGGAGCTGTTTGAGGCCCGTCAGCCAAAGGGTCAAGCCTACATTACTGAGGTGGCTGGTTCGGTTGACGTCTGGGAAGATGGTAAGAAATACGTTGTTCAGGTAACGCCAGTTGCCGGACATGTCGAGCGCATCCCACTGGAAGGTCGCACCGCTAGCGTCAAAGCTGGTAGTACAGTGAAGGTTGGTGATGTGTTGGCAACGGCCGAAGGCGAGGCAAAGCCTCTAGTTGCACCATTCGATGGTGTCGTTGAAATTGCCGAAGACACTGTCGTCTTGGCTGCCAATGCTAGCGCGCCAGTTCGTTATGAGATTCCTGGCACTGCACAGTTGACGGTAAAGCCGAATGACATCGTTGAAGCAGGTGATCGCCTGACGATCGGTTCACTGAATCTGCATGACCTCATGCGCCTGAAGGGCACTGAGGCAACGCAGCGCTACATCATCAACGAAGTATTGCGTATCTATGCTGCACAGGGTCAAGACGTTGCTGACAAGCACCTTGAGATCATTGTGCGTCAGATGTTCAGCCGTGTTCAGGTAGAAGATCCAGGCGATAGCGCTTTCGTGACGGGTGATATCGTCTCAAAGGCTGCTGTTGTTGAGGCAAATGCCGAATTGGCTGCAGAAGGCAAGGAACTGGTCCAGTACACCCAATTACTCTTGGGTATTACCAAGGTAAGTATCTGGTCTGACAGCTGGCTATCAGCCGCCTCATTCCAGGACACAACGCGTGTACTGATCAACGCTGCCACCAGCGGTCGTGCTGACCGTCTGCACGGTCTTAAGGAAAATGTGATCATTGGTCGCAAGATTCCTGTTGGTACCGGTGCCGTCAGCGAAGTTGAGGAGATTGACGAGGATATCGTCAGCGAAGACATTTAGTCTCTCTGTATCTTCCGGTAATAGCCACCCATTACGAGGTGGCTATTGCTTTTCGGTTCACGAGCCTTTTTCATTTGGTTGAGGTGCCTATGCTTGCCCAAATCATCCGGGCTGAACTATACTGCCACAGTATGCAAGCAGGTGACAAACTAAAATTTATTACACCATTCGACGTTTTTGCGCCCAAGGCTGACCCGTCAGATAGTGAAAGGGAAGCACGTATGGATGAATTTGCAGTGATGATGCGTCAACTTGTCTTTGATCGTCCAGAGAATATAACGTCATTTGAAGTGCTTGAGGAGGCTGGTTTTGTGACGGTGTTTGAGGCTTCGTATCGTCTTGACATGCCTGACGGGTCATACCTACATATCGTAGGGTTTGGACATTTGGACGATGAGGGGTTATTAGATGCTGGTGTGTCAGTGATCGAACATACTGACGATGGCGTCTATAACGGAGGGTACGTCTATAGTCTAAAACCAGATGGGGTGAGTCGGACGACGGCGCCTCCGGATAGCGAAAACAGCAATATGGACGCAGAGGATAGACGCAGGCATTTTTCCGTTGCCGATTTGTACCAAGGGCGTGATGAATTAGATCAAATGGAGCAGTCGGATATAGTCGAAGAGGTTATCGAGGCAGTAGAGACGCGTGCCGCCCTAGCCGGTGATGCTTTGATGGCTCGGCTGGCGGTTGAGATGGGAGCTGATGGCCTAGCACCACGCGAGGGAGAGTTGGCGCAGCTGGCCGACTTGATTAAAGATGCGTATCCTTTTCCGCTCAACCAGCGTGCCGCTTGAAAAACGATAGCAGAACTGCTATAATCACAGATGAGTTTCCGTATAGTGTCGAAATGAAAGAGTGTACAAGACGTTTCGAACGACTATACATCCGGTCTATGGGTTTGCTGCCCAGACGGCCAAAGCAATTAGTAAATCAAGGGAGTCATATTTTATATGCCAACTATTAATCAATTGGTGCGTAAGCCACGCCAGACTGCGAACAAGAAGTCAAAGTCACCAGCGCTTGGCCGTATCCATAACGCACTGAAGACTCGTTACTACGATCAGGATGCCCCGCTAAAGCGTGGTGTGTGTATCAAAGTAACCACTAAGACACCAAAAAAGCCTAACTCGGCCCTTCGTAAGGTTGCTCGTGTTCGTCTGACCAATGGTCACGAAGTCTGGGCCTACATCGGTGGTGAAGGTCATAACCTCCAGGAACATGCCGTTGTGTTGGTTCGTGGTGGACGTGTGCCGGATCTTCCAGGTGTTCGCTACCACATCGTCCGTGGCGCCTTGGACCTTCAAGGTGTTGCAAAGCGTCAGCAGGGCCGTTCAAAGTACGGCGCCAAGAAGGAGGATAAGAAGTAATGCCACGTAAAGTTACCAAATCACTCGTTCGTACCCCAAAGCCTGATCGCAAGTACCAGAGCATCTTGGTGCAGCGTCTTATCAACAAATCAATGTTGGACGGTAAAAAGCTGACCGCAGAACGTGCTGTCTATATCGCGCTAGAAACAGCCGCCAAGAAACTTGATTCTGAGGATCCACTGGCCGTGTTTGAAAAAGCACTCAAGAATGTTAGCCCTAACTTTGAAGTAAAAAGCCGCCGTGTCGGTGGTGCTAACTACCAGATTCCATTCCCAGTATCTGGTCACCGCCAGCTGCACTATGCCTTTACGTGGCTTGTTCAGTCGGCACGTGCTCGTAGTGGTATGCCATATGCACAGCGTCTTGCGCTGGAAATCGTTGATGCACACAACGAAGCTGGTGCTGCCTTCAAGAAGAAGGAAGACACCCACAAGATGGCCGAAGCCAACCGCGCATTTGCGCACTTTGCCCGCGGCTAATTACCGTATTGCAACAAAAAACCGCCACTTAGGCGGTTTTTTTGTTGCGAGAAATAAAATGAACAATTGGTAATGCCAGCAAAGACCATACCGCCACATTGATGATAAATCCGAGCGGCATGATCCGCCAACTGTAAAAATATAACCTTTCACACCCTGTGGTACTGTCATGAGTAATAACCGGAAGGGGGAGGCCGCGTGCGATCACGTCTTCCTGGCGTATGTTATAGTGACAGGGTTTTTGTGGACTCAGATCAGTAAGTTGTGTCGCCTGCAAACCTGTCTGAACACTCCCTAGTCGAAACTTTGGTCCAGAGAGTGTGTTGACGAAATCGACGGGTTGCCATGGTACCAAAAGGGTAGCAAATGTCACGACAATACCTATACCGAGGGCAATCTTTTTATTTTTACCGAACCACTTTGGCTGTCTCATGAGAGTAGTATACATCATAGTGGTGGCTGCGGAAATTATTTAGTAGACCGACGTTTCTCGCTGTCAAGAATGACCCTGTGCAATATAAAGTACGAGCATCCTGCATTAATTAGTATGCCGAGGGGCGGTGTCATAATTGTGGCGTATGGTACAGATAGGTTTTAGTCAACGATGGAGATGTGTACAAGCTTTGGTAAATATGATTAAATAAGACTCATTATGAGTAATTTTCCTCCTCGATGCGAAGGAGCATGTCCACTTAATTTTGACGATGCCGATGATCAAGGTATTGTGCTAACACGTAACTGTAAGGGGCCTAGGTATAGTCCGGATATTCCAGTTACATCAACGGTAGTTATCAAGGACGGGGAAGTGGTTGATGAACATCCTTCACCCCTGCCGCATTTCGGGCGAGTTGCCTGTTCGAACACTGGTTTCAGTAAATGGGTAAATGCTAAACGGGATCAGCACCTATCGATCTAAAGGGCGAAATCTTCTACCTAAAAATCTTAATTAACATACTTTACAATTGGTTTATCTTAAGCTATAACATAAGTAGCTATGGGAAATACAAACAAAGGACGACAAGACTAAATGAACTCCGTGAATATGCCTCGCGAAGCATATTCACGCCGTTTGCCGCCCCCCGACGCCTGGAAAAACTATGACAAATGGGTAGATCCCGAAACCGGTCTTGCCAGGAAAGATGTCGCTAAAATAACGCTAGAAACCGATGACAGAGGCTTCCTTTTCCCAGAGCCTGCGACACTGCAAGTCATCGATCAGCTATTCTGGGAGGACTATGACTGGCCCTTTGATCCGCGTGATCCTCAAACAGCCCCAGACGACCATCATTTTCATTTTGAGGCACGAGATTACGCTGCTTCTATGCATGGTAGTTCGCCAATTCCGCGACGTTTTAGAGAATTACCCACGTTGATTGGTAGAGAACCTCGCCAGTTACATAACGCAATGCATGATTTTACTAATAAGCCCGATATGCCAGAGTTCGATGCTATGAAGGAGTACATCGAGGCATATAAATTAGCCGTCCGGGCTTTTCAAAGATTATCTAAACGGGCAGACAAAACGATACGCACAAGACAGCTATTTAACGAACGACGACGGAGTGTTGCCGAAGGGAGAGTCTCCCCGGCTGATCCGGCGGATACGATCGGCATGGACTTCCTGCGATCGACATTCGAGAGAGTATTTGGTGATTATAGTAAGGCGATTGAGGATTATGAGATATTGCGACAGTGTGTAGATATGCCAGAGATTATCCCTGATATCTCAACCAAAAAGCCTGATAGAGTAGTGAGATTGTTGGGGCGTAATGTCAAGAAACATGTCAACCTGGTGCCTTTGGTAAGAGGCGAGGCTGCCTAAAATATAAAAATATCCCAGTATATTCTGGGGGTAAGGTCGAATCGTGCGACCGTGTACCTTCACTCTTTCGAGGTAGGTACACGGTCGCGATCGACTCAGCTGTTGGCGTTGGCGTGCAGCACGGCGTTGAGGGCCACGGCCCCTTCGCCGTTGCGAATCACCTCGACGCGTCCCGTCAGGGAGTGGCGTCGGAAGATGACGTTGCTGATGCCGGCCAGATCCCGTGCCCGAACGACCGGCCGGTCGCACTCAGACTCCTGATACTCGATCTGCTCGAGCCCCAGGTCCTCCGGCACGATCACCTTGGTGCCGGCCGTCAGGTACAAGCCGGCCTCGACGATGACGTTGTCACCCAGCGGGATGCCGATGCCCGAATTGGCCCCCAACAGGCAGCCGTCACCGATGGACACCTTGATGGTGCCACCACCGGACAGCGTACCCATGATGGACGCGCCGCCGCCGATGTCACTACCGTCACCGACTACCACGCCCGCCGAGATGCGCCCCTCCACCATGGACGCGCCCAGCGTGCCCGCGTTGAAGTTGACGAACCCTTCGTGCATGACGGTCGTGCCTTCGGCCAGGTAGGCACCCAGCCGCACCCGCGACGCATTGGCGATGCGTACGTCGTTCGGGATGACATAGTCCAGCATGTGCGGGAACTTGTCCACGCCCATGACGGTCAGCGTCTCGCCGCGGCCCAATAGCTTCCAGCGCACCTTCTCCACCTGGTTGGGCAGGAAGGGGCCGTGGCTGGTCCAGGCCACGTTCGGCAGGACGCCGAACACGGACATGTTGGCCTCGTTGGGCATGAGGGCCCCGCGCGAGACCATCTCCAACCGCAGGCGGGCATCGATGGCGTCAGCGGGTGCGACCGAGTGGTCCAGATCGGGGATCCAGGCCAGCACCGGTGCGTAGACGCGGCCGAAGCCCGCCTTGCCCTTGGTCCGTTCCAGCACCTTGATGATCGCACGGATGCCATCCAGGTTCTCATGAACCTTGCCGTCGCCCTTGGTGAAGGCGAGGGCACGGGTGGCGGCTACCAGATCATCGAGGTCTAGCAGTCGCGTGTTGATGCTGCTGTCGGCCATGGCGGTCGACAGCCCGAACAACAGCTTGGCAGTGCCGGCGTTCTGCTTGTGTCGGTTGACGGCGCCGGGGAACCTGACGTCGAGGAACTCCCCTGTACCGGTGTACGTGGCGAGACCTAAGGCCCAGGCCGCAGGTGTTTGGTAGGAGGCGGGGAGGGTCTTGCTCAGCCCCTCGATGAGAACCTGGAAGTCTCCCGGGGTCTTCGTCTTCTTCATGACAGTCCTTTCTGAGGAGTTGGCGCGCTGATTGCACGCCAGAGGTACTCCAGTATTCATACACCCACTTCTATGAGCACTGGAACACCTCTGGCAGCTGAGTCGAATTATAAAAAATACTCTCCAACCCAGAAAAGGGTGAGAGTAAGAAAATTATACCATATATCTCGTTCAGTGTACAGACTCATGGTATACTACAATTATGGCAACATTTAGTTTTGATATCGTCTCGGAATACAACAAGGCCGAGATGAATAACGTCTTTGGACAGGTTGAGAAGGAATTAGCCAGCCGCTATGACTTTAAAGGTACGCCAGCAGCCATTGAATGGCTGGGTGACAAGGCTGGGTTTAAGGTGATAGGTGCCGGACCATGGCAGATTGATACTATTATTGATATCATCCGACGCAAGCTGGCAGCGCGAGGCGAAAGTTCGAAAAGTCTCGACCTGACGAAGGAGGTCGTCGAAAGCAACCTCAAGGCAACCCAAGACATCCCTTTCAAACAAGGGCTCTCGCAGGAAAATGCCAAACGTATTGCGAAATTGCTACGTGAAGAGCTGCCAAAGGTAAAGACGCAGATTCAAGGGGACCTGGTGAGAGCAACCAGTAGTAGTAAGGATGAGTTGCAGGCAGCGATGCGCCTACTCGATGGTCAAGATTTTGATTTTGTGTTAAAGTACACAAATTACCGTTAACGTCGCCACTTCATGAATCGAATTCCACCTCTTCCGACCGAGCAAACATACGCCAAGGCTGCCCAAGCCCTGGATGCTGAATTTGACGAAGAAGAGTCTTTAAAAGTAGCCATCACGAAAGGGTTGAACCGGCTGCCATTTGCCGAGCGAGAAGTTCGCCAATATATGGGTCGTGCGAATAGGTTAGGAAAGAAATTAGATGCCTATCATCATGCAACCGAATTATCATATGGAGGACACGCAACTGTCGGGGCGTTCGTACGAGGGGCTGGCGCCGGTCTATTACTCGCTGCGCGTGTACACGAAGGAGCCGTAACGGCTGGAGATATGCAATCTGTGTTCGGTGACCAAGTAGGCCACTATGCTACGATTATTGATCTGGGGCGTCAAGGTATCGGCATGGTTGGTCTGACCACCGGTATGATAGTTAATCGTTGGGAAAGGCAGGTTGCCCCCGATGATGAACAAGGCCTTATGTTCAGGCGTGGCCTCGGTCTTGCGACGATGGTAGCTCATCAGATACACGAGGGACGGCATTCGGTCGAAGGCTTGCGGCAGCTGGCCGAGAGGGTTGACGGTGACTTTGACTGGGATAGGGACTGGCAAGAAACAGACAAGCCTTCATTGTCATAACCACTAGTGTCAGTAAGGAATATATGATACAATAGGCAGCAAAGCGCTATTTTCTAATGGCTTAAAATAGCTCGAAACAATTAACGAATAAGGAAGTTACAAACGCTATGGCAGCAAAAAACGTCCCACTAAAGGACTATCGCAATATTGGTATTATCGCGCACATCGACGCTGGTAAAACAACCACGACCGAGGGTATTTTGTACCGCACGGGTATTAATCATAAGATCGGCCTCGTAAAGGGTGATGATCCAGCTGGTGCGACGACTGACTGGATGGCACAGGAAAAAGAGCGCGGTATTACCATTACCTCAGCTGCGGTAACGTGTTTCTGGAAGGGTCACAAGATTAATATTATCGATACCCCAGGACACATCGACTTTACTGCTGAGGTTGAGCGTTCACTGCGTGTTCTTGACGGTGCGGTAACGGTATTTGACGGTAAGATGGGCGTTGAAGCGCAGACCGAAACCGTATGGCGCCAGGCCAACAAGTACGGCGTGCCTCGTATCTGCTTTATCAACAAGATCAACCAAATTGGTGGTGACTTCTGGAAGAGCCTTGAATCGATCCACAACCGTTTGAGCAAGCAAGCTTTTCCTATTCATATCCCAATTGGGTTTGAAAAGGACATCAATGGTGTTGTTGACCTGATCGACATGAAAGCCTATACCTACAGCGACTACGCTGACAAGGAATTGATTCCTGGTGAGATCCCTGCTGACATGCTAGAGCGTGCGAAGAACGCTCGCAGCCTCTTGGTAGAAAACGCTGTCGAAGCTGACGATGAACTGATGATGAAGTTCCTTGACGAAGGTGAAGACGCTATCTCAACTGAAGAACTAAAGGCAGCACTGCGCAAGCGTGTCCTTGCCGGTGACTTCTTCCTTGTCACTGGTGGTGACGGCCGCGGTGTGATTGTTGAGAAAGTTCTTGACCTGGTGGCCGATTACCTGCCATCACCACTTGATGTCGACGCAATTTGGGGTAAGAACCCTAAGACGGGTGACGAAGTTGAGCGCAAGCCTGCTGACAGCGAACCATTGGCTGCACTTGCCTTTAAGATTGCCACCGACCCATTTGTTGGTAAGTTGATCTTTATCCGTGTCTATAGCGGTGTATTGAAGGCGGGTAGCTACGTTGTGAATACAACGACTGGCAACAAAGAGCGCGTTGGACGTATCGTTCGAATGCACGCTGACAAGCGTGAAGATATCGACGCTGTCGGTGCTGGTGACATCGCTGCGGTGGTTGGTCTTAAGGACACCTTTACTGGTGCCACGCTCTGTGACCCTGCTCATCCTATCCAGCTAGAAGGTATTGAGTTCCAAGATCCACCTGTATCGATCGCTGTCGAGCCAAAGACAAAGGCTGACCAAGAAAAAATGGGTATTGCCTTGCAGCGCTTGGCCGAAGAAGACCCAACCTTCCGCGTTCATACTGATGAAGAGACTGGCCAGACGATCATGTCAGGTATGGGTGAGTTACACCTTGATATCCTGATTGACCGCATGAAGCGCGAGTTTAATGTCGAAGCAAACGTCGGTGAACCACAAGTTGCCTTCCGCGAAACCATCCGTGGCGTCGCTGAGGCTCAGGGTAAGCACGCCAAGCAATCAGGTGGTCGTGGTCAGTACGGTGACGTCTGGATCCGATTCGAACCACTTCCTGAAGATAGCGAAGAAATCTTTGAATTCGCCGATGAAATCAAGGGTGGTGTGGTACCTCAGGAATATCGCCCAGCTGTCCAAAAGGGTATCAAAGATACCTTGGCTGGTGGTGTAATCGCTGGTTATCCAATGATTAACGTCAAGGCGACATTGTACGATGGTAGCTACCACGATGTTGACTCTTCTGAACTTGCCTTTAACCTTGCCGGTGTTTTGGCTGTGAAGGAAGGTATTCCTAAGGCAAAGCCAGTGTTGCTTGAGCCTGTTATGAAGGTAGAAGTCTCAACCCCTGAAGAGTTCATGGGTGATGTGATCGGTGACTTAAACGCTCGTCGTGGCCGCATTGATGCCATGGAAGACATCCCTGGTGGGGCAAAATTGGTTCGTGGTTTCGTGCCGCTTGCCAGTATGTTTGGCTACACGAACGATCTTCGTTCAATGAGCCAAGGACGTGCTGCCTCAACCATGGAACTCTCACAGTATGAGGAAGTTCCACCAAATGTTGCCCAGGAGATCATCGAAAAGCGTTCAAAGTAACCTTTCAGGCAAACGTAAAAAGTCACCCTCCCTGTGGGTGACTTTTTGTTAGCATACGACACTGTTTACTAACAGCCTAAAAGTATGTATAATGGTCATCATACGTCGTGGAGTCTTTTCTAGACGTACACGCGAAAATATTACTAATAAGGAGAATTAATCCAAATGGCAGATTTCGATCGAACCAAGCCTCACGTCAACGTTGGTACAATGGGCCACGTCGACCACGGTAAGACAAGCCTTACCGCAGCTATCACTCACGTGCTTTCAAAGCGCCTTCCAAGTGAAGTAAACAAGCCACGTAACTATGAAGATATCGACAACGCCCCTGAAGAGCGTACTCGCGGTATTACTATCGCGTCTTCGCACCAGGAATACGAGTCAGAAAACCGTCACTATGCTCACGTTGACATGCCAGGACACGCTGACTATGTTAAGAACATGATCACCGGTGCTGCACAAATCGACGGCGCTATCTTGGTGGTTGCTGCAACTGACGGACCATTGCCACAAACTCGTGAGCACGTACTTCTTGCCAAGCAAGTCGGTGTGCCAAAGATCCTTGTCTTCCTTAACAAGATGGACATTGCTGATCCAGAGCTCGTTGAATTGGTTGAAATGGATATCCGCGAACTTCTTGCTAAGAACGGCTTCGACGAAGACGCTCCAATCATCAAGGGTTCTGCAACTGGTGCTCTTGAAGGTAAGACAGAATACGAAGATGCAGTCATGGAATTAGTCAAGGCGCTTGACGATTACGTTCCAGAACCACCACGTGAACTTGACAAGCCATTCCTGATGCCTATTGAGGACGTTTTCTCAATCAAGGGTCGTGGTACGGTTGCAACTGGTCGTATCGAGCAGGGTGTTGTTAAGCTAAACGACGAAGTTGAAATCGTTGGTATCAAGGCTACTCAGAAATCAGTTGTGACTGGTATCGAAGCCTTCAAGAAGAACCTTGACCAAGGTCAAGCCGGTGACAACGCTGGTCTTCTTCTCCGCGGTATCGAGCGCGAGCAGATCGAGCGCGGTCAGGTGCTTGCAAAGCCAGGTTCAATCACTCCTCACACCGAGTTTGAAGCTGAAGTATACATTCTTAAGAAGGAAGAAGGTGGACGCCACACTCCATTCTCAAAGGGTTACAAGCCACAGTTCTACTTCCGTACTACGGACGTAACTGGTGAGGTAGAACTCCCAGCTGACAAAGAAATGGTCATGCCTGGTGACACTCTTACCTTCAAGGTAAAGCTTCTTGCGCCTATCGCTATGGAGCAAGGTCTTAACTTCGCTATCCGCGAAGGTGGCCGTACGGTTGGTGCCGGTGTGGTAACCAGCATTACCAAGTAGTCGACACTCGTCTCACTACATAACAATCACCCTTGATTAATCGAGGGTGATTTTATTTGGCAAAGACTATGTCTCGTTGATATCGGTAGATATCAGGACCTGTAATGAAGCTGGTCGTTTTCTGAGCCTAGGGAGTGATATAATACGATGCATGACGCAGGTGACATTGCCTCCAAGTAGTAGAAAGTAGATTGAGAGTTGGCATACGTTAAACAATCACGAAGAAAGCAAGCAATCGCATGGCTGGCAGTATTTGTTTGGATGGTGATTATCTTTCTCCTTTCCCACGAGTCAGCTCATCAATCTTCAGCGCGGAGTGACACAATAGTGGGGATTCTGCAGACATCCGGATTGGACGGTTCAGCCAGGTTACTCTCGACTCTCATTCGTAAATCGGCACATGTCGTTGCGTATATGATATTGGGCGGGTTAGTCGTACGAGCACTTGCGAGCTATAGACGGATTACCCTGAAAGCAGTTGGGTATAGTGTTTTGATAGCTTTTCTGTTCTCAATGACTGATGAGTTCCATCAATCATTTATTCCTGGTCGCAGTGCTGAGGTAAGAGACGTTTTGATTGATACGGCTGGGGCTACGATAGGGGCAGGGGTCGTAGGGTATAGCTACGTACGACGACAGAAGAGATTTACATCTGCGGAAAAATCTGCTAAAATATCCAAGTAATACCAATGATTCCGACAACTCGGTCAGCCGTAAGCTTGCAACCAGGTAAGATACGAAGCGAACAGAGGTTACGGAATAACAACAGAAGGAGTGTCCCATGGCACAAAAAGAAGAAGGATTGAAAATCCGAATCCGCCTTAAGGCCTATGATCACAAAGTGATCGACCAATCAGCAAAGCAAATTATTGACACGGCTATCCGGACTGGTGCTAGTGTGGCTGGTCCTGTACCACTGCCAACTCGTCGTAGCACCTATACGGTGGTAAAGAGTCCGCACGTCTACAAAATGGGTGGTGAGGCGTTTGAAATGCGTATTCACAAGCGCTTGATTGATATCACGAACGCAACGCCAAAGACGATCGACAGCCTGCAAAACCTCAGCCTTCCTGCTGGTGTGGATGCAGAAATTCGTATGTAATTTCACTATCTATCGAAAAAACCTCCCGCTCAGGGAGGTTTTTGATTGTTATCACTTCAAGAAGCTACTAGAGGCTTTCGGATATTTGATTCAGTGTTTCAAGAATTTCCAGTTGGGCTTTGAGAACAAAAAGACTCATTACCAGGATAGCCACGCCGAGGATCAACCAATAGACCGTCTGAATAGTGATGCGCGAAGAGATAAACTTTTCGGTTTCAGAACTAAGACGGAACGATCGGTGAGTAATTGGCCTGGGTCGGGTCGTCGACTGTTTCCTCGGGGCTGATTTTATCTTGGCGGAAACTGATTTCACCGTTGTCTTTTTAGAAGTGGCGGCTGGTTTGCGTGCAGGCATGGAAAGTTGATTCCTTTATTAGCATTATTTGTCAGAGGTCGAGTTATTTGAAGGGAGAATTGCTTCTTTGACGGACGACACCGTTTGAGAGGCCTCGGTTTTGACCGAAGTGGTAATCTCAGTGATATTTTGTTTAATCTCTTGAGCGACTTGCGAAGTACTGGTGACGGCGTCAACCACATCACCTTTCAGAGATTCAAATTCACTACTAATCACCTTTGCTTCTCTTGCTAAGGGAGCAATAAAATCGTCAAAGAATCCCATAGAAACGACTACTTCTTGGCCGAGCGGCGCTTTTTAAGGACGAGTAGGGTTCCGACGTACAGAATAACTGCCAAGAGGGCAATACCTGGAAGCAGGAAGACTGATTGTTGAGCCGCCACACCGGCATCTGGATCGCGTGGTGTTTCTGTGGTCACACATTCAGCGGCTGATTGGTTTTCTGCGCATGAATAGGTTTGCGCACCATAATTATTGCTTCCGTAAGCTTGGGCAAATATATTGAGTAGAACTACATTCATAATTGTTTATTTACTAATTACTCCTTATATCACTAGTAAACATTACTTGCGAAAAAAACTCAAGCTTTTTCTATAAAAAAGTAGTTGACATAGTGGCTATGCTCTATATATAATTTGAACATACCAAAGTAAAAATAAAAAAGGTAGAAAAAATGATCAAGGATCGCGTTGCTCAACTATTAGACAAAGAAATGGACCGAAAGTCATTTCTTATGCATGTCGCTGCTGGTTTTGTCGCAGTTGTTGGTGCCTCTACAGCCTTAAAAATGCTGTCGGACAATACAACAGTAACGCCAAAAGCTACGAGTGGAACCACTGCCTTTCAGTATGGCTATGGTGGCGCTCCTTACGGACGCTAAACTCTGCTTTGGTTGTACAAAAAGTAAATTCGCATAAGTATTGTACTTATGCGAATTTTACTTTATGATAAGGATAAGTCATATGAATAGGAGGAGACTATGTTTGGATTAGGTCCAACAGAATTAATTGTCATTTTAGTAATCATCTTGGTACTATTTGGTGGTACCCAGTTGCCAAAGCTTGCTCGTAGCATTCGTGATGCACGCAAAGAGCTGACCGCTGATGACAAAAAGACAGCTAACACCGACGACAAAAACAAGAAGTAGTTGGATGTAGCCTAATGGCGCGTTCGGGGGGAGCAGCACAGAAACCGATGACGATGAAAAGTCATCTATTAGAGTTGCGCAATCGATTCTTCTTAGTAGTAGGAGTGTTGATTGTTGCAGCTTCTGTTGCGTATGCCTTTCGCGAGCCGTTGATTGCTGGACTTATGGCGCCCCTTGATGGGCGCCAGTTACAGTATTTGACCCCTGGCGGGGGATTCAAGTTTATTTTTAGTATCGTGTTCTTTGCTGGGCTTGCGGTATCTATCCCATTATTATTGCAGCAAACCTATGCGTTCCTCAGCCCGGTTTTGTCGGATCGTGTACGCAAGAGAGGTGGTTGGCTTTTGCTATGGTCGACCGTCCTGCTGGCAATCGGTGTAACATTTGGATATATCTATGCTGTTCCTGGGGCACTAAATTTTCTCTACGGGTTTGCCGACCAGTTTGTCGTGTCTGCTCTGACAGCCGACGCCTATCTAGATTTTATTATTAAGTATACCTTAGGGCTAGGATTGATGTTCCAGATTCCACTGGTGATGATGATTACTCATTGGATTAAACCGCAAAAACCTCTAAAGCTTTTGAAGTTTGAGCGCTGGGTTATTCTCTTGGCTTTCATCCTTGCGGCAATTATCACGCCGACGCCGGACCCTGTTAACCAGACGATCATCGCCGTACCGATTATTGCTATTTACCAGTTTGGGCTGATCGCAATCTGTTTGAACATTTGGCGCGGTAATCGTGAGGCACGCCAAGAAAAACGTGCCAACCGTAAGGCTGCCAAGGCTATGGCGAAACAGACTCGTAAGAAAGCCGCTGCAGCGAAGCCGGCTACTGTCACAGCAGTAAAACCAGCGATAGCCCCACAGTCGACAGTCGCGACGCCAGTTGTGTCAATCACTCCAGAGAAGCAATCAGCGCCGACTGTTGCGCCTATGCAGCCGCAACGACCGAGACGCTCAATTGATGGTATTGTCATCACTGCACCGCGAGTAGACCGTCATCATATCCAAGTGCCGACTGCTGCGAAACCAACAGTGACCGTTCCGCAACGCGCCGTCCAGGCGGCTCCACGAACGCCTCAAAATGGCGCTCGGCGACCGTTAAGCATTGACGGTATGACACGCATGGTCTCAGCCTAGTATTCTTCTTTTAAACCCTTGACTAACGGGAGTAATCTGTGCTATGATAGCTGGGTAACTTATTACGTAATAACAACTTGTTTCCGCGTGAATGAGCAGGTCCAGAAGGGGGATAACCCGTAAGGATACCACTCGTCACCGGAGATTTTAAATGGGAGTTTGAAGGCAATGAAAGCACTTCTCGGTACCAAAATTGGTATGACCCAAATCATCAGCGAAGATGGGCGCGCCGTTCCGGTGACCTTGATTCAGGCTGGCCCTGTGACTGTGACTCAGGTAAAGACTGTCGAAACCGACGGTTACAACGCAGTACAGGTAGCATATGGTGAGGGTAAGAACCTGAGCAAGGCCGTGGCTGGTCATACAAAAACAGCCAAAGTATCTCCGAAGTTTATTCGGGAATTTCGAATCGAAACGACCGCTGACCTCAAGGTCGGTGATCAAATCGATGTAAGTGCTTTTGCACTGGGCGATGTCGTTGATGCGACAGGCACCAGCAAAGGTAAAGGTTTTGCCGGTACGGTAAAACGACACAACTTTAACACCAGCAAGTCGACCCACGGTGGTAACGGTAACGTCCGTAAGCCAGGTTCGATCGGCTCGATGTACCCACAAAAGGTCTTTAAGGGCAAGCGCATGGCTGGCCGCATGGGTCATGATCGTGTGACGGTCAAGAACCTTGAGGTTGCCTATGTTGATCAGACGAACAATCTGATTGGCCTCAAGGGTGCTGTGCCGGGTCCTCGTAAGGGTCTGATAGTAATCGGAGGAAAGGCATAATGGCTGAGACTAAAACAACAGCAGCTAAGACTGCACTTCCGAAGGAAGTATTTAACGTAGAAGTAAAGAATCACGAGCTGTTAAAGCTTGCGTATGATTCTTTCCTTGCAAACAGCCGCCAAGCAAGTGCAACAACCTTGCAGCGCGGTGAAGTCCGTGGTGGTGGTAAGAAGCCATGGAAACAAAAAGGTACTGGTCGTGCACGTTTTGGCTCGACTCGTAACCCAATTTGGCGTGGTGGTGGTGTTGTCTTCGGCCCTCGTGGTAACGAAAACTACACAAAGAAACTTACCAAGCTCAGCAAGCGTGTTGCAGTCAAGCAAGCACTTTCGCTGGCTAACGCCGAAAAGAAGATTCTTGTCAGCGATATCAAGACAACCGGTAAGACGGCAGAAGTCATCAAGTTCTTGGCTGATAATAAACTAGATCGCAAGGTATTGGTTGTCGTTGACGCCAAGACGCCAGAGATCATTCGCGCAACTAATAACATTCAGCAGGTTCTGCTGGTAAGTGCAACGTACCTTAACGTGTACCATATCTTGAACGCTGATCACGTCGTGATCGCGCCAAAGGCACTACCAATCATTACTGACTGGTTGATTAGGGAGGAGGCGTAATATGTCACAGTTACTTATCGTCCCACGCGCAACTGAGAAAGCCTATGCACAAAGTCTTGCGACAAATACGTATGTATTTAGCGTGCCTCTTGATGCAAACAAGCAGCAAATCATTGACGCAGTGCAGTCACAATTTGATGTGAAGGTAGTAAATATTAAGACATTGGTGCAAAACGGCAAGGCAGTACGCTATAGCCGTGGCAAGAACCGCTATCCAGGCACAACGACTCGTAAGGATTCAAAGAAAGCTTACGTGACGCTTGCTGAGGGTGACAGTATTCAGGTCTTTGATGTACCAGCAGAAGAGGAGAAGAAGTAATGCCAGTAAAAGCATATAACCCAACTACTCCTGCTCGTCGTGGTATGACGACTGAAGATTACAGCCAGATTACGACTAAAAAGCCTCTAAAGAGTCTTACAAAGAGTAAGAAGCAGAACGCAGGGCGAAATAACACTGGTCGTATTACGGTTCGTCACCGTGGTGGTGGTGTCAAGCGACACTATCGTCTTGTAAACCACAAGTTGGCAGCAGGCCTGACCGTGACGGTTGAAGAGATCGAATACGATCCAAATCGCAGCGCACGTATCGCTCGAGTAAAAGATCAGCATGGTCTGTATCACTACATCCTCGCTGACACCAGCATGACAAAAGGTAAGGTGATCACAAGCGGTGAAGATGCTCCGATTGAGACATCAAACCGTATGCCGCTAGCGCAGATTCCTGTGGGTTCACAAATCTACGCAATCGAAATCAACCCAGGCCGTGGTGCGCAAATGGTACGAAGTGCCGGCACAAAGGCTCAGTTGATGGCCAAAGAAGGCGATTATGCGCAGGTGCGTTTGCCATCTGGTGAGGTTCGCCGTTTCCGCCTTGAAGCCACAGCAGCAATTGGTGTTGTGAGCAACATTCAGCATCAGAACGTTAAAATCGGTTCAGCCGGTCGTAACCGCCGCAAGGGTATTCGCCCAACTGTCCGCGGTGTGGTTATGAACGCTGCAGATCACCCACACGGTGGTGGTGACGGTGGACGTCACGGTAGTGGTAAGCCGCCACGTACTCCATGGGGTCAGTTGACACTTGGATACCGTACGCGTCGTCGTAAGGATACCGGTAAGTTAATCGTTAAGAGTCGCCATGATGCGAAGAGGAAGAGGTAATACATGAGTCGTTCACTCAAAAAAGGCCCATTCGTCGACGCTAAGCTCGCTAAGAAAGTGGCGGCGCTTGGTCTCGAAGATCGCACAATCATCAAGACCTGGGCTCGTGCTAGCACGATTACCCCAGAGATGGTAGGCCGAACGATCGCTGTTCACAACGGTCGTGTGCATGTTCCAGTGTTGATTTCGGAAAACATGGTTGGTCACAAGCTCGGTGAGTTTAGCCCAACTCGTAAGTTCCGCAAACACGGAGGTAAGAAGTAATGGCAGCTACTCCGCAAAAAGTTCGCGCTTATATCAAGGGTGTTGATCTTGCGCCACGCAAAGTCAGCATTGTCGCTAGCCTTGTGCGTAACCGTACGGTTGCTGATGCATTGGTGATCCTTGAACACGTACCACGTCGCAGTGCGTTGCCTATCAAGAAGGCAATTGAAAGCGCAAAGGCAAATGCTACTAATAACCATGGTCTTGATGGCAAGACGCTGGTTATCTCGACAATGTCAGTCACGGTCGGCAACCGCCTCAAGCGATTCAAGCCACACATGCGCGGTATGGCACTTCCTTTCCAGAAAAAGACGTCAAATATCTTAGTGGAAGTGACAGGTACTGAGAAACCTAAAAAGAAGCCTGCGGCGACAACTGCCAAGACGGCAGAAAAGAAGGAGAGCAAATAATGGGCCAGAAAGTAAACCCAATTAGCTTCCGTCTGCAAGTTCACAAGAACTGGAATTCACGCTGGTTTGCTGGCAAGAAAGATTTTGCCACGTGGCTTGCCGAGGACATTAAAATCCGCGAGTTGATCGAAAAGCGATTCGAAGCTCGTCCGACCATTGGTCAGATCGAGATTGAACGCAGTGCTAACCTCGTGACGGTAACAATTCATACTGCCAAGGCTGGTGTCGTGATTGGTCGTGGTGGTGCTGGTGTGACAGAGCTGAAGAATCAAATCGAAAAGATCGCGACACTACCAGTTCGTATTAACATCGAAGAGATCAAGCGCCCAGAACTTAGCGCTAAACTAGTTGCCGAGAATATTGCTCGTCAATTGGAACGTCGTGGTAATTTCCGCCGCGCTATGAAGATGGCCGCTCAGAATACTATGAATGCAGGTGCAAAAGGTGTCCGTATCCAGGTAGCCGGTCGTCTCAATAACGCTGAAATGGCTCGCCGTGAAAAATTGATCGAAGGCTCGGTGCCACTACACACACTTCGTGCTGATATTGACTTCCACGCTGCTCGTGCAAATGCACCAGGCGTTGGTATCATCGGTGTTAAGGTGTGGGTCTATAAGGGTGAAAGGAGCTAATCGATATGTTATTACCAAAGAAAACCAAGTATCGAAAAGTTCGCAAAGGGAAGAACGATGGCAACGCCACTCGTGGTAATTACATCGCCTTTGGTGACTTCGCTCTGCAATCACAAGACAACAACGACATCACGTCACGCCAGATCGAGTCAGCTCGTCAGGCGATGACCCGTTACATCAAGCGTGGTGGTAAGATTTGGATTCGAATCTTCCCGCACGTGCCAATTACCCGCAAACCACTTGGTCTCAAGATGGGTGGCGGTAAGGGTAACCCAGAATTCTTCGTGGCCAAGGTAAAGGCTGGTACCGTTCTCTTTGAGATGAAGGGTGTCACTGAAGAAGTTGCTCGCGAGGCAATGCGCCTTGCTGGCCACAAACTACCAGTAAAAACAAAATTCATCACTAGGGAGGACGCATAATCATGGCTGAGGCAAAATCAACCAAAAAAGTGACCAAGAAAGCTGATGAAGTGCAGACGGTCGAGCAACTGACCGCTAAGCTAAGCGAAGTTCGTCAAGATCTTCTCGAGGCAAAGCGTTCAAATGCTGCAGGTGAACTTGTTAACCCTCGGGTTATCACGAACACCCGCAAGGAAATCGCTCGTCTCTCGACAGCAATTCGCGCAGCAGAGCTGGCGCAAGTAAAGGAGAGTAAGTAATATGGCCAAGACATTGACCGGTATCGTGACTTCAAGCAAGCGCGACAAGACCATCACCGTCACTGTTACTAGTCGTGAGACTCACCCTATTTATGGCAAGCAGTATACTGTAAACCGTAAGTACCAGGCTCATGATGCGAACAACGAAGCAGGTGAAGGCGACAAAGTAGTAATTACCGAAACTCGTCCTATCTCAAAGACAAAGAGCTTTACGCTGACGTCTGTCGTTGAGAAGGCGCGTGGTTCTGTAGAGCTAAAGCAAGACGAGGTGGAGGCGTAACATGTTACAGCAAGAATCTCGCATGAAAGTAACGGATAACAGCGGCGCTAAAGAAGCCCTGATCATCCGTGTACTTGGTGGTACGGGACGACGATACGCACGTGTGGGTGATGTCGTTGTTGTCACCATCAAACAAGCGTCTCCAACAGGAAACGTCAAGAAGAAGTCTGTTCAGAAGGCAGTGGTTGTTCGTACGCGTGATCAAATCCAGCGTAAGGACGGCAGTACGATCTGCTTTGATGATAACGCTTGCGTTATTATCAACGATGACAAGACGCCTAAAGCTACTCGTGTATTCGGTCCAGTGCCACGTGAACTGCGTGACCTCGGATATGCCAAGATTATTAGCCTAGCTCCGGAGGTACTCTAATATGCCACGTATTCGTAAAGATGATTTGGTAAAGATTATCGCCGGTGCCAATAAGGGCACGACTGGTAAGGTAGTAAAGGTGAACACTAAAGACAGCACCGTCCTTGTTGAAGGTGTTGGCGTCGGTCACCGTCACGTTAAACCAAGCCAGCTTAACCCTCGTGGTGGCAAAAAAGATATTCATGTTGCTATCGACATTAGTAAGGTTGCTCTCGTTGTTGACGAGAAGACCGGCAAAACAAGCCGTGTTGGGTTGGTGGCAAATGCCTCGGATGGAAAGCGTGGTAAAATCCGTGTTGCGAAAGCATTAAAGAATAAGGAGATCAAGTAATATGGCAAAAGCTACTAGTACTGCTCCTCGCTTGAAAGCCTTGTATCTCGATACATATGCTAAGGAACTGCAAGCCGAATTGGGTCTTGAAAATATCAATCAAGTACCAAAACTCGATAAGATTGTAGTAAGCGTTGGAACTGGTAAAAGCAAAGATGACAAGCGTCATCTTGAAGTAGTCAAGAACACGCTAACGAAGATCACTGGTCAAGCTCCAGTCGAGAAGTTGGCAAAGAAATCAATTGCAGGATTTAAGATCCGTGCTGGCATGGGTGCTCCTGTTGGTGTGATGGTAACACTTCGTGGTGCAAGGATGTATGAATTCCTTGATCGCCTCGTTAACGTTAGCCTGCCACGCGTCCGTGACTTTCATGGTGTTGGTATCAAGTTTGACAAGGGTGGTAACTACAACCTTGGTATCACCGATCAGTCAATCTTCCCAGAACTAACGTTCGAAGAGACACAGGTTGTTCACGGTCTGCAGGTAACGATCGCCATCAAGGGCGGTACTGCCGAAAACTCACGTGCACTACTGGAGAAGTTTGGCATACCATTTGAAAAGAAGGGAGGCCGATAATATGGCGAAGAAATCTATGATTGCGCGTGACGAAAAGCGTAAGAAACTGATCGCAAAGTATGCGGCCAAGCGTGCTGAACTAAAGGAGCTTGGCGACCAAGACGGTCTCCAAAAGCTTCCACGCAACAGCAGCCCAGCTCGTTTCAAGAACCGTGATGTATTGACCGGTCGCCCACGTGGCTATATGCGCAAGTTCGGTCTTAACCGCATCAACTTCCGCGAAAAAGCCTCAAAGGGTGAAATCCCTGGTGTTACAAAGAGTAGTTGGTAAGAAGGAAAGGAAAGATATATGTCACTACAATCAACTGACCCAATCGCCGACCTTCTGACCCGTATTCGTAACGCGGCAGCAGTTGGCAAGCACGAGATTCGTGTTCCATCAAGCAAGCTGAAGAAGGTTGTTGCAGAACAGCTAAAGAAAAACAATTACTTGGCAGACGTTAAGGTAGAGGCAGGAACGCCTCGCGACACCCTCGTTGTTACTATTAACAAGCCAGGTGAAAACAGTGTGATTAACGAAATCACCCGTGTATCAAAGCCTGGTCGTCGTGTGTACGTCAGCGCTAATGACATCCCACGCGTTAAAAGCGGTCGTGGTTTGGTACTGATCAGTACTTCTAAGGGTGTTATCACCGGTGCCGAGGCCTACAAGGCTCGCCTTGGTGGTGAAGTTCTTCTGAAGGTATACTAAAGTAATTGCCTTATGATAGCAAAATACCTCCTCATCTCTGGGGAGGTATTTTGTATAGACTAAAATGCGAACAACACTCGGCTTGTAACTTTCGTATGATGTGGAGCTATTTCTGGCATTATAGTTAAAAATGTTGTATTATATCAGTTGGAGCATATCCTTGCTTCGTCCCTGAGAGGAAGGAGCGTCCTCATGCGACGCATCTTATCTTTTTTGATCGCCTGTGGCTTGGGCTTGACTTTCATCACCACGGGCGGCGTTGATGCCGCAACATCGGTGATGGTCGATCAGGTTAGCCACAATACCCCGACTGCAGTCGTGGCGGCCGCCAAGGCCCCTTCGTACAGCATGTACCGTGGCCCCAACACAGGGTCGCGGGTCGTCCTAACCTATGACGACTGTCCCAAGTCCGTGGCCTCCTTCAAGGACACCGTCAACTACGCCACCAAGCACGATATCGGACTGGTTCTCTTCCCGACTGGTCAGTGTATCGGCCAGTTCAAGAAGAAGAAGTTCGACTTGGTCAAGTATGCGCGTGAGCGCGGACATTGGGTGGCGAATCACAGCTACAGCCACCCAGATCTGACCAAGCTCAGCAAGAAGAAGGTGATCGACCAGATCGACGGCACTGCTGTATCAAACTACGGTCGGCCGCCGTATGGTGCCATCAACAGCACGGTCAAAAAAGCCTATGCGGCCGTAAAGAATTACGATCGCAACGGCATGCGCATCTGGCTGTGGGGCGTCGACACCAACGATTGGAAGGGCAAGTCTCGCACTCAGGTCGTCACCTACGTAGTAGGTAACGCCAGGGCTGGTTCCACAGTGCTGATGCATATGCAGTGGAACGGATTTAGCCCGAAGGCTCTGAAGGCGATGAAGAAGGGCCTGACCAAAAAGGACGTCAATCTGTGCCGTGTTTGGCGAGGTGCGGACAAGCAAGGCGAGGTCGTGAAAACGAGCCGGGTGATACCGACCGGATTCTGCTGACCCTCCGTTTACCGGTAGATCACTTGTTGGTCTACCGGTTTCGCCTTATAGTAGCGTAATTTTGTGACGTAGAAGAGTCTGAATGCCCAATATTTGTAGTTGTCCTCGGAATCAAGGCGGCCCGATTCGTTATTTACGCTTCGGTTAGATTACGTTATGATAGGGCGGTATGACGAAACTCTTTACACCGGCGCCAGAGGACTACGCCTTTCATAGTTCATTGATTTTTAATGGAATCGTGGGGTTATATCTACTATTGCTTGTTGCTGCCGAAATGTATCGAGCACTCATAGGCAGCCACCCCCAGACGACATTAATGCTAGTCGGAGGTATTATAGGGCCACTGTTTGTGGTGATTGCTTTTTTTCGCAATATTACACTTATTACCAAGGTGACATCTCGAGGCCGTCGCATCTATGTGGTCCTTGCAAGTCTAGTGACGGGTCTCTTATTCGGTATATTGGTGTTTCTTATTTTTCTCTATCCTCTTATGGTGAGAGGATAGAGGGCAGAGCATCATGATAAAACGAATGTTGGCTTGGGTTACGAGAGTTTCGCTTGCCCGACGATGGCTGGTACTCATAGGGGCCAGCGTCGGGCTGGTATTCTTTGTGATTTTCTATGGTGTTGCTATGATTAATCCAACTCATACCGCATGGTTAGTGTCTGGAGGTGACCTGACACAGCATTATCTGGGATGGGAATTTTATCGACAATCTTCATGGCAGTTTCCACTTGGCGGTATTGCTGATTTAGCATACCCACATCCAATGTCAGTGGTGTTTATGGATGCATTACCAATCTTTGCCATACCTGCCAAGATAATTTACAGTATTTTTGGGATTGATTTTCAGTACTTTGGTTTGTGGGGTATTCTGTCCTTTATGCTTCAGGGAGCACTGGCAGCCTTCATTGTGTCACGTTGGTCAAAAAATCCATTTGTTACTTTATTTGCTGCTATTCTTGTGACACTTTCACCTGTCATGTTGGGCCGAGTGTTTGCCCATACGGCCCTGGCAGGTCAATGGATTATTCTTGCGGCTATTGCAGCAGCGCTAGAACTAAAAGGAAAATCTTTACGCATTGCAACGATTACATGGTCGGGATTAGCTGTTTTATCTGTCGCCATCCATCCTTATCTGGCAGTAGGAGTCATAGCTATTTTTGCTATGTGGCTGGTGATGCAGCAACGTTCAGCGAGATCGTTGACCATCCTGGCTAGCCTGGTTGGCCTAGCTACTCTCGTTACTTTTTGGATAATCGGTGGGTTTATGGTGCAGTCTATCGGTGGCGGTGAATTAGGGGAGTATGGTCTGACGCTTAATGCGCTGTTTGATCCCGCTGACTGGTCCAGTCTGCTACGCTCATTTGGGACGAATTTTGAGGGAATGGGGTATGCTGGCATGGGTGTGCTCTTGGTGATGATAGCGGCTGGGTGGATTGTTATATGTACGCGTAGGTGTATGGTGAGGACGCTGACAGTACGACACCTTATCGTGTTTGCTTTCATTTGTGTATTGATAATTCTTGCCATTGGTCCAGTGGTGCGAGTTGGTCATATAGAGCTCTTCTCCTATCCTGTACCAGCCGTGATTGAAAAAATATGGTCGGTGTTTCGAGCGACTGGCAGGCTATTTTGGCCTGTGTATTATCTAGGAGTTGTGGCCTGTCTTTATATCATTATTCGCCGTCAATCAAGGTTGGCGCTTGCAACCCTCGCAATTGCGGCCATGATACAAGTAGCTGACGTGGCATTTTCACCTGCTCAGACTGCTAGGTCATTGGCTATAAGGGAACAGACGACACATCCGCTGGACAGGAGACCGTCTGACGAGTGGAGTGCCTATATGAAGGGTAAAGCTCACATCGTGTATCTGGGAAATTTATCGAAGCCAGAAGAGTTCCGTTATGTTGGTATGATCGCATTGAAATATAAAACGACATTAAATACCGGATATTTCGCGAGGGCACCCGGGGCTGCTATTGAGGCGACGATACAACAAGCGAAACAGCAATTGCTTGCGGGTCAAGCTGAGCCGGCCACGGTTTATATGACTCGTGACCGATCGATCGTAGACGAAATGAGGATGAAAGGAACCTATACGTTTCACTATGTTGACTCGGTATGGATGATTGTGCCGTAGAGCATAGGGCTATTAGTAAAAGAAGAAGACCTGGGACCGTATGAACGGCCCCAGGTCGGGGTGAGCTTCTTCTTGGCGAGTCTTGTCGGTTCGGCCCCGGATGACGTCAGATGACGTAGGTGATCAGCGCGTCGCTGAGCTGACCGATGGAGACGCCTTCCATAGCGTCGGTGAGGTCGTAGGGGTGGGTGTCGATCACGGTCTTGCCGAGCCGCTTGCGCGGACCCTCGACATAGAACTTGCCGTTCTCGCCCAGGAACAGTGCCTGTGTGCACGACACGTTGCCGATCCTGGTGGGCCAGCTCGTCTCTCCGAGGGGGAGAAGACGGACGCCCTTGTGGGTCGGCATGTCCGTGGAATCCATGTCACGCATCTGCGCCACGAGGACCGGCACGGTTGTGTCGATGACCTGCTGCTGGTGGGTGGTCGGCGTCATGCGCCGCTGGGCTATCTGGGCTTCCCAGACGAAGTCCTCCAGCTGCTCACGAATACCCATGTTGTTTTCCAATCTACTCGGGTTGAGAAGCTCCATTTCGGAGCTTTTGGGACTCAACGAAATCTGTATTTATTATACACTAATACATAAAAATAGTCAATACCTATGGCAATAAAAAAGAGCCGCAACTGCTGCTCGTCGCCGGGTGTCGAATCCTGATGTGGGTTCGACACCCGGCGGGCGGCGGTTGGCGGTTCGTTACACCTTGGCGGCGGATGCAGAGGCGTCCTGAGTTAGCCCGATCAGTCCTATCAGCTTGTCGAGTGACAGGCTGAAGGTGATGTTTGGGACTGCGACGCCTTCACCCTTCGACAGCGAGGTGGCCTCGCTCATCGTCAGGTGATGGATACGCGGGCAATGGCGTAGTGCGAGCCCAGGGATTGATGAACCATCATGTCTCCTTCGAGGTGGTGAATTCGGACGAATTCATGACAAATTATACGATATTTTGGATTATAATCAAGGATTATTTTATGGCGTGCCCATGCAAGCGTGATATACTAGAGGTACAAATAATTAGGTCAAAGGAGGTGTACGATGACTTGGTTGGGATGGATTATAATCGGAGGTCTGGCTGGTATGATTGCCAAAGCAATCATGAAAGAAGAAGGCGGACTATTAAAGAATATTATTGTCGGTATCCTGGGCGCAGTCTTGGGTGGATGGTTATTCAGCCTAGTTGGCGCCGATGGGTTTGGTGATGCCAGCTGGATATGGAGCCTCCTTGTTGCCGTAGTGGGTGCTGTTGTCTTAATCTGGGTGATTCGCCTGGTGACAGGTCAGAAGGCAGAGTAGTATCACTCTTTAACTCCCGCAGTAAATGATACGGCCCCCAACAGGGGTCGTATCATTTACTATCTTGTTCAGCCTTAAGTTAATTAACTATCCTTGGTACTCAATCTGGATATAGACGAATCTCGGTGGCACGATATATACTACAATTATGGCAAAGTTTACTACTCCTGAATCAGAGCAATATGCACTTAATAGTTCTCGTATTTTTAATGGTATCGTCGTGTTTTTCTTGATGCTGATTCTTTTGGCACTTATCTTCCCTGAATCGTCTGCGGGATTCGGCATATTTGTTGGAATTCTGGGCCCTCCATTTGTCGTCATTGCTTTTATTCGTAACGTGACGCTTATTGCAAAAGTCACCTCAAAAGGTCGTCGAACATACGCTATTATTGCGAGTGTTATAACAGGGATACCATTGATTGCCTTCCTTGTATTACTTTTGAAGGACGTCCTGTTCTTATAGCAAAACAGACGAACCTATCGGTTGCATGATGCGCCCATATGTGCTACAATTATCGAGATAATAAATTGCGAGTGAAATCACGGAGATTTTGCGCTGTGTCCACCGGACACTCAGCCCGAGACGACCATGACTCGCCCGCATCGTAACGAAAGGTAAGACATGAGTCGAATCGGAAAACTACCAATTGACGTACCTGCAGGTGTGACAATCACGGTCGGCGATGATGAAATTACCGTCAAGGGCGCTAAAGGCGAATTGACAGTACCACATCTGAGCGACGTGACCGTTACTCTTGAAGGTGCACAGGCTATCGTGACACGCAAGGATGACGAGCGTATCGCGAAGGCACAACACGGCTTGCAGCGCGCACTTCTGGCGAACGCTGTTGAGGGTGTCACAAAGGGCTTTGAGAAGAAGCTAGAAGTAAACGGTGTTGGTTTTCGTGTTGCCAGTAGCAACAACGAACTGACGATGAGCCTCGGCTTTAGCCATGAGGTGAAGTATAAGGCACCAGAGGGTGTTACCGTCAGCAATGACAAGATGACGATCGTCGTCACCGGTATCGACAAGCAAGCTGTTGGTCAGGTTGCTGCCGAAATCCGTGCACTAAAGAAACCTGAACCATACAAGGGCAAGGGTATTAAGTATGCTGATGAAGTGATCCTTCGCAAGGCAGGAAAGGCTGGTAAGTAATCATGAGTGATCTTTCAAAGAAGAGCCTCAATAAGACGCTTCGTAAGAACCGTGTTCGCGCGAAAGTTACCGGCACCGCTGACCGTCCACGTTTGACGGTGACGATCAGTAACAAGCACGTCAGTGCGCAGATTATTGACGACGTCAAACAACATACATTGGTTGCTGCAACCACTGTTGGCACCAAGCAAACTGGTTCAGTAACTGAGTTGGCTGCATTTGTTGGTGCTGAGATTGCAAAGAAAGCTAAGAAGGCAAAGATTACGACCGTCGTGTTTGATCGCAATGGCCGCCAGTACGCTGGTCGCCTTAGCGCGCTTGCTGACGCTGCCCGTAAGGAAGGATTGGAGTTTTAATCATGGCTGAACAAAACGCTACAGCTCCTCGAGAATCTCGCGCCCCTCAGCGTGGTCCACGCCGCGACAACCGTCGCGACCAGGCACCTGCCGAGCCAAAAGAGTTCGAAGAGATTGTTATTAATATCGACCGCGTTGCTCGTGTAGTAAAAGGTGGACGTCGTTTCCGTTTTAAGGCACTTGTCGTTGTCGGTAACAAAAAAGACAAGGTCGGTGTCGGTGTTGCAAAGGGTGCTGACGTACAGACGGCAGTTGCCAAGGCAACGGATGTTGCTAAAAAACACTTGATCACACTTCCTATTGAGAACGAGACGATCCCACATGACGCCGAAGTAAAATTCACTGGCGCACACGTATTGATCAAGCCAGCCGCACCTGGTACCGGTATTATCGCCGGTGGTGTGGTTCGTCAAGTGATTGGTGTAACTGGTATCCGCAATATGCTTTCAAAGAGTCTTGGTTCAACGAACAAGGTAAACATTGCATATGCAACTATCGAAGCTCTGCGCAGCCTTGTTCCTAAGGATCAGTGGCTCAACGCTGAGAAGAAGGCTCCAAAGAAAGCTGCTCCTAAGAAGGAGGCCAAGTAATGAAATACAATGAACTCCAGATTGCCGCAAACAAGGATAAAAAGCGTGTTGGCCGCGGTATCGCTGCCGGCGGTGGTAAAACTGCTGGTCGTGGTACAAAAGGACAGAACTCTCGTACTGGTAAGAAGCTTCGTACGATGTTCCAGGGTGGTCAGCGACCACTTGCCCAGGCGATTCCTAAGAATCGTGGCTTTAAATCACTTAAGACACCTGCGCAGATCGTGTATGCAGATCATCTGAATGCCTTTAAGGGTAAATTGGCTGATAACTTTACGCTGTTTGAGGCTGGCTTGATTGCAACGCCATTTCACACTGTCAAGGTCATTGCTCGTGGTGAGTTGACCGAGAAGGTTGATTTGAAGGTGCAAGCAGCTTCTGCAAGTGTTCAGGAAGCCCTTAAAAAGGCTGGTGGAACATTCGAGAAGGTAGCAACACCGATCAAGCAAAGCAGCAAAGCTGCCGAAGCAGCAGACAAGTAGTCTGAAACTGTCATAAAAGTACTCCCTCATATGAGGGAGTACTTTTGAATTACGCTAAAATCATATGTGCCAAGTCGAATGAGTGTAGTATACTGGTATAAGTATGTTTGCAAGGTGTAAACAATTAGCAAAGGAATAGGGCAGAAAAGACCGAATTATGAACTGGAAGACAATCTTTAAATCGTTTAAAAACAAGGATATGCAAAAACGCCTTCTGACGGTGTTTGGTATTATCGTAGCGTATCGTTTTTTGGCACATATTCCCGTGCCGCTCGCGGAGCCAACGCAGCTACGAGAAGTAGTAAATAGTGTCATTGGCGGTACTGATTTTGGTGGATTCCTTAACCTTCTTTCCGGTGGTGCGCTGGCGAGTTTCTCTATCGTTTTGGTGGGACTCAGCCCATTCATTACGGCAAGCATCATCTCGCAGCTCCTTACCAAAGCAATTCCAAAGTTGGAAGAGCTCCATAAGGATGGTGAATCTGGGCGTCGCAAGATTAATCAGTGGACGCGTATTATCAGTGTGCCGCTTGCGATCATTCAGTCAATTGCCTTTATCTACATTTTGCGTGAGACGGTTCTCGCCGGTAACACTACGGTTCTTGCCGATGCAACATGGACGGAATGGACGATTGCAGTGACGGCCATGACTGCAGGTTCAATCATTCTGATGTGGATGGGTGAGTTGATTACCGAGCAAGGTATCGGTAATGGTATCAGCCTCTTGATTTTTGCTGGTATTATCAGCCAGCTGCCACAGACACTTTCGACACTCGGTGCATCATTGGTTGATACGAGTCAGGGTGGTTTGAGTATCTTCGGCTGGTTTACGTTGCCGGTCAATCCGCTTGCTTTCTGGATTACGGTTGCAATGGCAATCATCTCATTGATGGTGCTATATCTGCTGGTCAAGGTGAATGAGGCGCAGCGCGTCGTGACAATCAACTATGCCAAGCGGGTGCAAGGTAATAGCAATTACGGCGGCGTCAAGAGCATCTTACCTATCAAGTTGATTGCTGCTGGTGTGATCCCCGTCATCTTCGCTGTCTCATTCCTGTCACTACCAGCCTTTATTGGTCAGGTTATTAAGGCAACAGGAAACGAAGCATACATGGCGCTCGCTAATAACCTCATTACCTGGTTCCAGGCGCCAAACCCTGGTGAATTCACCGGTACAACAATCGAAGCCTTTATTTACCCGGTTGTGTACTTTGCGTTAGTGATTCTATTTACCTATTTCTATACGGGTATTGTATTTAACAGTAACGAGATCTCAGAGAATCTGCAAAAACAAGGCGGCTTTGTTGAGGGAGTGCGCCCTGGTGCCCAGACGGAGAAGTATCTGTCACGAACCGTGAATCGCTTGAATCTCTTTGGTGCCATTGTATTGGGTCTTATCGCGGTGATGCCGTTTGCGGGTGAATATTTGCTGTATAACTTCGCTGGTGTCTCAAATAGTAATTTGGCAATCGGTGGTACTGGCCTCTTGATCGTTGTGTCGGTGGCAATTGAAGCACTTCGTCAGATCAACTCGCGCGCATTAATGGTCACGTACGACGACTACAAGTAACCGAAAGTAGGGGTGGCAAGAGTGGCATTAACAACACGGTCAGGACGAAGCGCAGGAGTTATCTGGGCGTGGGCAATCGGTATCTTGTTATTTTTGGTATTCCTAACCTCGTGCTGGTATGCCTATCGCTGGTACATGGAGGGTGAAGAGCCGCCTATTACGGTTCCATTGTTTGTGACAGCTGATCCTGATGTTGATGAGACAGAAGTCACGGCCGAACAAATCGATACTCACACAGTCCCAGCTGCAAACCCACGATATGTATCTATCCCGTCTCTTGGCATTACGAATACCAGGGTGTTCGCCATGGGGGTAGGTAAGGATAATTCTTTGCTGTCGCCAGCAAATATTAGCGATGCTGCGTGGTATGACAAGAGTGCCACGCCAGGAAGTGGCGGTGTGGTGTTAATGAATGCGCATAACGGCGGCGTGACGCGTAATGGGGTGTTTGCAAAACTAGGGACACTCAGTAAGGGTGAGATTATTGAAATTGAACGCGGTGATGGGCAAAAGTTCCATTACGAGGTGCGTGAGAATCAAAGCATGCCGCTAGAAGAAGTACGCGAATCAGGTATGAAAATGATGACGCAATCTGCAGAACCTGGCAAGGAAGCTCTCAATTTGATTACTTGTGATGGTAAATGGGTGCCACGGTTCAAGCAGTTTGACCGCCGCATTATGTTACGGGCTGTACTCGTCGAATAGTAGCTATGCTTTTGTTTGGAGGGGTTTTCTGATATAACTGTCCCAACTACACTCCGCCGCGGAGCCTCTTCACCGGGCAGCGGTGTATGAGAACGTAGTGATTATGGACGGAGGGAAGGAAGGTGGCAACCTTACGACAACGTCGTTGGACCATCACCGAGCAAGCTCAGCAGCTACTGGGTGGCCTATCTATCGTCATTGCTGGTGATCGCCGTGAGGCGTATTGGCGGGCCTACCATGATGCCATCGACAATGGGCAAAGCATGCCAGCCCCTGATGCCTGGCGGCCTATGATGTCGCTCATGTCACTCCTAAGCGACAAGGAGGTATTGCTGCTGATCGAAGGTTTGCAGACTGATGATCCAGCGATATTGCAGCGCGAGATCGCGAAGGTCATCACCAAAGACGTGGCAGACATGTTGCCCCTGGGTCGTGAGGGTATCAGTGTTCGTCTGTGTAGCGGTCCAGACTGCTCGCACGATGATGGTGATCACTCACACACCCTGCGGGTGTATTATGGCCCACAAGGCTGACCCAGGAGCTGGCTTCCCCAAAAGGGCTCCAGAGCGAGGTCGGCCACTCCGTCCTCGCACCTTTTAGCTTGAATGATTCGAGCCAAAAGGTGCGATAGTATCAAATATATGGTATAAATAATAAACCACACTCCACCGCGGAGAGCTCGATCACCGAGTTTGCGGTGTTTTGAGAGTGGAATATGGACGGAGAAGCCATGAAGAAAAAGCGTCGCCAGAACAAATGGCGAGGCCAAGCAGAGAGGATCCTTTCAGGTATGGGATCCCGGGTCGAAACGGACTACAAGCGAGCCAATAGCTGTGCACAAGACCCGTGGCAGAAGGGTAGCAGCTTCTGGGGCCATTTCATGAGTACCTGGGAGCTGTTGAATACCAGGGATGCACGCAGGCTGATGCGTGGGCTCAAGATTGTCGACCCCGAACAGCTCGCCGTGGTTGTGGTGAATGCGATTCCTCAGCGGGTGCATGCCATGCTGCCAAGGGGAATCGCCGGTATCGTCGTGCGACGGTGTGGCTACGAGCCCTGCGAGCATGGCGTCGGCAGTGACGTTGTCCACGAATGGGAGGTTGGGTACTATGATGCCCGCGGCAGCGGCGTCATCCCGTGATCCCTTCTGACTGCGAGGTCGGGCTTCTCCGTCCTCGCACCTTCATTCTCGACATTGGTCGAGGCGGAAGGTGCGAACTATTGACCTATATGACAGAATTGTTACAATGTAGATAACTTGGTAGATTTCACGGTTGTCATGGACGTGAAAATTGCCTACTTTTTATCTTGTGCTGACGTTCATTTTGCTGTATAATCAGCAGTTGATATCTATGGCTAGTCAAAAGGAAGTGATTAAGTTGCAAGGAAAGGTAGTGGAAGCACTGCCTAATACGCAATTTAAGGTCGAACTAGAGAATGGTCATACGATTATTGCTCATATCAGCGGCAAGATGCGCAAGCATTACATCCGTTTGGTACCGGGCGATAAGGTAGAAGTTGAGCTAACCCCTTACGATCTCACGAAGGGACGAATCAGCTTCCGCCTGCGAGATTAATTTTAACGGAAAGGATTTTTCAGCAGCTCATGAAAGTTCGTGCGAGCGTAAAGAAAATCAGTCCTGATGACCAGTTGGTACGCCGTAAAGGCCGCCTTCGTGTTATCAACAAGAAAAAACCTAAGAACAAGCAAAGGCAGGGTTAAGCATGGCTCGAATCTCAGGGGTAGTTATACCTAACGAGAAGCAAGTTCAGATCGCACTGACGTATATTTACGGCATCGGTCCAAAATTTGCCAGGGACATCCTTGCGGCGGCAAACATAGAGCCGACCACTCGGGTGAAAGATCTCACCGAGGCTGAAGAACAACGACTTCGTGAAATAATCGACGCAGATTATACCACTGAAGGCGATCTCCAACGTCTCGTAACTAACAACATTAAGCGCCTGAAGGATGTGAACGCATATCGCGGTCTTCGTCATAAGGCAGGTCTACCAGTCAACGGTCAACGTACTCGTACGAATGCACGAACTCGCAAGGGTAAAGCTGTTGCTGTTGGTGGCACACAAAAGAAGGCAGCGTCTAAGACGTAGAAAGGAACGATAGAGATATGGCAGATGCAAAAACAACTCGTAAGAAGCAGCGCCGATCAGTTCCTGCTGGTCAGCTGCACATTCAGGCAACGTTTAATAACACGATTATTACGTTCACTGACAAAAAAGGAAACGCTTTGGCCGCATCAAGCGCTGGGGCAGTTGGTTTCCGTGGTAGTAAAAAAGGTACTGCATACGCATCACAGGTTGCAGCTGAAAAGGCTGCCGAGGCGGCAAAGAGTCTTTACGGTCTCTCATCAGTTGAGGTGTTCGTAAAGGGTGTTGGCCTTGGCCGTGACGCCGCAATCCGCGCACTTGGAACCTTTGATATTACCGTTGATAGTATCAAGGACGTTACCGGTGTTCCACACGGTGGTGTACGTCCACGAAAGGCAAGGAGGGCGTAATGGCACGAGATACTTCTCCAATTGTGAAGCAAAGTCGCCGTGAAGGATACGCGCTTCATCCAAAAGCACATAAAATCATGGCTCGTAAGAGTGGTATTCCTGGTCAGCACGCACATGGTCGCGTTGGCAAGCCAAGCCTCTACCTTACGCAGCTACGCGAAAAGCAGAAGGTTCGCCGTACATACGGCCTCCTGGAAAAGCAATTCGCACGTCTCATGAACGAGGCAACCCGCGCGAAAGAAGGTCTTGCTGGTGAAAACTTGCTACAACTTCTGGAACGTCGTCTTGACAATGTTGTGTACCGATCGGGTCTTGCAACCAGCCGTCGTGCTGCGCGCCAGTTGGTTGGTCACGGACATTTTGAGCTAAACGGTCGTCGTGTTGACATTCCATCAATCCGCGTGAAGGCTGGTGACGTCATTACGGTTCGCACCAAGAGTGTGAAGTCTGGATACTTCACCAATATCGCTGACGTGATTGCAAACGCAAATGCTGGTCCACTTTCATGGTTAAAGGTTGATGAGAAGAAGCTCAAGATTGAGATTACTGGTCTACCAAAGCGTGAAGAGGCTGAGGCTGATATTAACGAACAACTAATCGTTGAGTACTACTCACGCTAAGAAGGAGCATAGATATATGTCTAAAGTTATTCACAACCCAGCACTCGCAAGCGTCAACGACCAGGGTACTAACGTCGCAGAGTTCGTTATCGAGCCACTGCAGGCTGGTTACGGCAACACGCTTGGTAACAGCCTTCGCCGTGTACTACTTTCAAGCATCCGTGGTGCAGCCATCGTATCATTCAAGATTGCTGGTGCAACGCACGAATTTACTACCGTTCCTGGTGTGAAGGAAGATGTCGTTGATATCATGCTGAACCTCAAGAATGTCCGATTGATTGCTCACACTGACGAGCCAATTGAGCTGCGTCTTGAAAAGAAGGGTGCCGGTGTTGTTACCGCTGCTGATATCAAGACAACAGCTGATGTTGAGGTCGTCAACCCCGATCAGGTGATTGCAACTATTGATGATCCTAAGGGTGCGGTGACGATCGATCTCGTGATTGAGTCAGGTCGCGGCTACCGAACAATCGAAGAATCATCAGAGTCACGTATTCACAGTGACCACATTGCCCTTGATGCTGTCTTTAGTCCTGTACTTCGTGTACGTTACAAGGTTGACGGAACCCGTGTTGGTCAAGAGACAAACCTTGATAAACTACTGCTGATTGTTGAGACTGATGGCTCAATCTCTCCACGCGAGGCATTCGAGGAAGCTGCAGCTATTTTGGTGAACCAATATACTGCACTAGCCGGCAGTACCACGGTGGAGGCTGCGCCTGCGCTTGGTCAGACCGACGAAGACGAAACCAGCGAACTCAACACCTCAATCGAAGAGTTGAACCTGACTGCCCGCACAGCAAACGCACTGATCAACAACGATATTCGTACCGTTCATGATCTTGTCACGCTGAGCGAGCAGGACCTGCGCGAACTAAAAGGCTTTGGTTCAAAGGCGCTTGATGAAGTTAAAGATAAACTAGCGGAATTGGAACTGTAATCATGCATAGACACGGATACAAAGGGCGCAAGTTTGGTCGCGAACGCGATCAGCGCCGCGCGCTTCTCAAAGGTCTAGCGACTAGTCTTGTCATGCACGGCAAGATTGAGACGACGCTTGAAAAGGCCAAAGAGACTTCGCGCTATATTGAAAAAGTAATTACAAAGGCAAAGAAGGGTGACCTTGCCAACCGTCGTCGCGTTATCGCGGCACTCAGCACGCTTGATGCGGCCTACAAACTGGTTGACGAGATCGCTCCACAGCTAAGCGGTCGTACCAGTGGCCACGTACGCGTTTCACGCACACGTGTTCGCGTTGGCGACGGTGCGCAAATGGCAACGATTGAGTTCGTTGACGAACTGAAGGCTGCGCCTGTAGAAGAGGAGAAGGCATAATGACAAAAACCTATTCTCAGAAACCAAGTGAAATATCACGCCGCTGGCTATTGATTGACGCTGCAGACGCACCGGTTGGTCGCATTGCAACGCAGATCGCAACCTATCTTACTGGTAAGTACAAGCCAACCTATACGCCACACATTGATGCTGGTGACTATGTTGTCGTCATCAATGCAAAGGATGCGGTATTTACTGGCGACAAAGAGACCGATAAAAAGTATTACCGCCACAGCGGTTTCCCTGGTGGTATCAAAGATGCAACGGTAAAAGAAGTTCGTGAGAAGTTCCCAGAACGAATCATCGAAGCAGCAGTTGCTGGCATGTTGCCAAAGAACAAGCTGCAGGCAGAGCGTATGGCGCGCCTGCGTGTATTTGCCGGGAGCGAACATGCACACGCCGCACAGACACCAGAGAAAGTTGAGGTAAAGTAGTATGGCTGAAGGTAAATATGTTTACGGCCTAGGTCGTCGCAAGAGTGCAACTGCAACCGCACGTCTTTACAAGGGCAAGGGTACGATTACGATCAACGGCAAGCCTGCTAAGGAATATCTTGATGGTAATACCACCTATCTCGCAGAGATCACCGACCCATTGGCAGCGGTGCAAAAGCAAAAAGACTTTGATGTGACCGTCCTCGTAAAGGGTGGTGGGACATCAGGACAGGTTGATGCGATTAAACTAGCGATTGCAAAGGCAATTACGGTTGATGCGCCTGACCTCCGTCCAACTTTGAAGAAGGCAGACCTCTTGTCTCGCGATCCACGCGAAAAAGAACGCAAGAAGTACGGTCTTCGCAGCGCCCGCAAGCGCGAACAGTTCTCAAAGCGTTAGCTTGCTCTACAGAACAACAAACGACCCTGCAAATTGCAGGGTCGTTTGTTGTTTATTATTGTAGCCTGGCGTATGCTAAGAACTATTACATTAATGAGGAGCCCTTACTATGGCACAACCGCTATCGACACCAACACCCAACCCAACGCGTGGAAAGTTATTGGCGCTCCTGGTCATACCAGCTGGCATGGCGCTTTGGATCTTGCTATGGAGCTGGGGCTTTATGTCGGCGATTGTGTCGTTTGTTATTGCGTATGGGGCTGTGTGGCTGTTTCAGGTTGGGGCTAAAACGACGCCTACTCGTGCGGATACGTACTACTTGTTAGTCGTTATTCTTATTGGGGTGATCGTTTCATTTCTTGGTGGTATGATAAGCGACGCCTGGAGTGTATGGGCGGCAGAGATGGGGAACGAGGCGAAGTTTTTGAGTGGGGACTTCTGGTCATTCGTAGGAGCAAACATTACAAATGGTGATCTATGGAAATCATACTCGACGGACATCCTTATTGCATTTGTTTTTGCCATCTTGGGCGCGGGTGCGCTGATAAAAGATCTATTACAATCTAATAATAGTAATACTCCTACGCCTGCCTAGGCGAAAGTAAAGGGTCGCCGTGATAATACCAAAGGCTACGACCGAAGTGATCGGTCTCGAGACACTGACAAGGTCGCAGTATGATTTTAGAACTCTTGCACGGGGAATTGCACGTAAGGATACTTCAGAACCTTTGATTGGCGCAGAGGCATTGACTCGGGCCGGTTTTGTCTTGGCACCATTCTGGGAAACCCCTGGTGATACGGAAGGTGAGTGTTATGCACCCTATATTACCAAACATCCAAGGTTTGAGTTGTCGGTGCGTGTAGGGGTGTTTGAGCGCCTAAAGCGGGCTGCTACCAAATTGCCTGATGAGTGGCAGATTGTTCTCAAGGCAGGATTTCGTCCGTACGAAGTTCAAATTGCGGTATTACATGCTTTTATGGACGAAAGCCGCGCTCGCCATCCAAGCTGGAGTAATGAACAGCATCTCGCGCAGGCGCGAACATTCGTTGCAGATCCACGCCTGGTTTGTCCTCCGCATGTAACGGGCGGGGCGGTTGATGTTGATGTAAGACACCGTGGGACCGGAAAATATATTGATATGGGGTGTCCACCAAATACGGATAGTGAAGTGTCGTTTCTTCATAGCGATTTGTTGACGCCAGAGCAGTATGACAATCGAATAGTACTCTTAAAAGCAATGCTGGCTGCTGGTTTTGCGCCAAATGTGTATGAATGGTGGCATTATCAGTATGGCGAGACGTACTGGGCGGCGTTCTACGGACACAAGACAACGTTGTATGATGTGATCGCTTGACAACATGTAGTTTAAGATGGTATCTTAACCGCATGACCACTATGTATCAAACAGTACAGAAATGGTGGAGCCGCACTGCCTCAGCGTGACGGTTTGTTTGGTATACTAGATTTCTCCAGCATATAAAAGAGGCCGCCACAGGTCTCGTTTTTATATCAACTATCGCTGCAAAGGAGAATACTATGCGCGAACGATCTACTTTTCAACACCATCAAACTCAACCTGGAGGACGGAGCCCAGAGAACGTCGCTACGAGCTATCTTTGGCAACGCATCAATTGATATCACGACCGTTTTAGAGCCGGCAGATTATTACAATAGGCATAGCGATCATCTCGACGCTATTGGCGCATCGGCATTTGCCCAAGAGGTTACTGGTTTTGGCGCACAGGTTGCTGAACGCTTTCATGATGCTGATTTTTGTCAGGTCATGAGTGTCGATAATCGTCCTGTTGGATTTGGGCTATATAAACGCATAGAGACCGATAGGGGGCTTCTCGTCTCGATTGAAGGGCGGGCGATTCATCAAGACTTTCAAGGAAGACGACTTGGTTCAATAGCACTTCGCGAGCTTCTCGTGTCTGAGCCAGAGATTGTCGCGGCTGCATCGTGTACCCGTAACCCGGCAATCCCGCGGTTGATGAGCCGTTATTTTGACAAGGTGTCGCCAGACATCAGTCATGCACATCCACTGCATCTTTACGAAGATGACGAGGATATTCGCTATTTTACAGAAGTATACGGTACTCATGTAGGTGTCACACCAGAAGATTTGCCGTTTACCTACGGTCGGTACAAGGGTGGTCTTTACGGCAGTAATGATCCGGGTGCAAACTTTCCTGGCATCCCAGAGATTCAGGCAAATGGTGAAAACGGCATCATTATGGTTGCAACCGAAAGGAATATATAATTTATGAAACGACTATTAATTGTCGGTGCTCAGCATGGGGATGAGCGCCTCGGGCACCGACTGTATCGGTATCTTGTACGTACAAACATGACAACGAATGTCGATTTTGTGTGCGGCAATCCACGAGCCTATCGGCAGAATATACGGTACACGGAAACGGACCTCAACAGAAGCTACGGTGTGGATCATCTACGGTCCTACGAGGAAAAGAGAGCCGCAAAGATACAACGTCGTATTGCCAACGGCAATTATGACTATGTATTGGATATTCACACCTCGCGTTCGGATTGTGATATGTTTTTGATCACTGCTAACCTGGGCCCTGTCGTACGACAAATGATTAATGCCACCTCGATGAACCGAATTGCCATCATGCCGACAGCTATCGCAAAAGGTTCATTGATTGGCAACGTCCCTCAGGCATTGTCGATTGAAGTCGCAAGAACAATCGAGGCTCAGTTGCAGACGCTCGAATGCCTTGCCAAGGTTATCAGTAACCTCGTGCACGAGGATATTCAGGCACCTCAGTCGCGCCAGCTCTTTTATGTTGAGGGCACGATTGCAAATGATACACCGCTTGATGCATCGGCCAAGAACTTCGAAAAATGTCATCTGGGGTTTTATCCAGTTATCTATCGTCACAAGGGTGGGACGTACAGTGCCCACAAAGGTTTTTACGCGTCTAATGTTATAATGGAGGTAATATGACGAAACAAACTATTTTGACGGGCATTCGTGCCAATAATGACCTACATATAGGCAATTATTTTGGTGCGATGTTGCCGCTGATTGACATGGCGAAAAACCATTCTGATACGTACGCGGTACATCTGTTCATTCCTGATCTTCATAGCTTTACAACCCCTATCGACCACAATCAGTTGTTCGACAGTATTATGAATAACGCACGTGTCTACGCGGCAGCAGGCCTGCCGCTTGATAACGACGGCATTCTCTTGTATCGTCAAAGCTACGTGCCGGCGCATAGTGAGCTGACAATCCTTCTGAACAACTTTACTGGGTTTGGCGAGATGAGTCGTATGACACAGTTCAAGGACAAGTCGGCCAAGTTAGGTGACGGACAAATTAGTGTCGGGTTGTTTGATTATCCGGTGCTGATGGCGGCCGATATCCTCCTCTATAACACTAGTTATGTGCCGGTGGGCGATGATCAGACGCAGCACCTTGAGATTACACGCGATATTGCTGAACGGATGAATGGTCGGTTCGGTGAATTATTTACAGTACCCGAACCAGTTGCCAAACAACACGAGTTTTTCGGCAAAGAGCAAGGACTACGTATTAAAGATCTGATCGATCCAACCAAGAAGATGAGTAAAAGTGATGATACGGGTCGTGGCGTTATATTCCTCAATGATGATCCAGCGGTTGCACATAAAAAAATCATGAGTGCTACGACTGACGATAATGCGACGGTGGTCTACGCGCCAGCAGCGCAGCCAGGTATAAGTAACTTGATCCAAATCTTAGCATTATTACGTGGCGACATGGTGCAAAATATTGCTAATGAATTTCAGGGTGAGACGCGCTATGGTGATTTCAAGAAGATCGTGGCTGATGAGATGGCAGCATTTCTGACGGATTTCCAAACACGTTTGGCGGCTGTTGATGACGCGGTAGTCCTTGCCAAGTTAGAACAAAGTGAGTACGTCGCCCGTGAAGTAGCAAATGCAACATTACTACGCGTGCAAAAAGCAGTTGGTTTGAGGAAATAAATGAAAGTTACTTCGAGCGATGCACTAGCAATTTTGCGACGGTTTGATATGGCTGGTGATGAACACGTGCCGCGCCATATCGAGCAATTGGCATTCTATCATCCACTGCCGACGAGTACGATGGTGTCTTTTCGCTTTTTGAAACGCAAATATTACATTGTCTTTGATGATACGGCAGAGGATAACGAGGCGGCTATTATCAGCCAAGTGCGGACGGTCAAACAAGATGAGACGGGCGAGGTAGTGCCCAACCCAAACGATCACCTGATGACCTATGGATTGCCGTTCAAGGGTAAGGATGTCTACCTTTTCGTGGCGTTATCCGACAAGAAACGGCTTGATATCGAACTCGCCGAACGGTATCCCGACACCTCCCGAAGTACCTGGCAAAAACATATCAAGGCCGGTCATGTGATGGTAAATCAGGTCGTGCAAGAATCTCCTAAGTTTGAAGTGACCGAGAATGATACGATTGCCATTACTATACCACGGCCAACAGATTTTTCTGGTGAATCATTACCTATTATCTATGTAGATGATAATGTCGTGGTGATTAACAAGCCAGTCGGTATTCTCACGCACGCCAAAGGTGCTCTCAATGATGAATTTACAGTGGCTGAGTTTTTCCGTCGGTATGCGACATATAACCTTGATACGAACCGTCCAGGTATTGTTCACCGTCTTGACCGCGACACTAGCGGGGTGATGATTGGGGCCCGCAACGAAGAAACGGCTCTATTGCTGCAAAAACAGTTTGCTGATCGTAAAACGAAGAAACAGTACATGGCCGTGGTGACAGGGCATCCAAAACAGGAGACGGCGCTGATCGACCTCCCAATTGGCCGCAATCCAACCGCGCCGAGTACTTTTCGGGTTGATGCAGCTGGTAAGTCTGCACAGACAACCTATCGTGTAACGCTATCGGGTGAACGCTACTCGTTGGTGGAGTTGCAGCCACGCACGGGACGTACCCATCAGTTACGTGTACACATGCAGTATATTGGTACGCCAATCGTGGGAGACAGGGTGTATGGCGGTGATTCAGCGGAGAGACTGTATCTTCATGCGCACTCACTAGAAGTAACCATCCCAGGTGGCGAGCGCAAAGTCTTTACCGCCGACGTACCAGATGATTTTACGACAAAGGCCTTATCAGCATGACCGTCCGGCCGCTTTTTGACGCGGTAACACGGGCAGAATTGACATCATATGCCGCGCATTTGCCGCAAGGCATGCTACTGCACGGCAAGTCGGGCGCCGGACTCGACACCGCAGCAGCGTGGTTGGCCCATGAGGCAGGGGCAACGGCGATGGTCATCCTCCCCGAGTATGAGGAGAAGGTAAACCTCGAGCGGGGAAGTATCACGATTGATATTATTCGGCGTCTGTACGAACAAACACGCACCAAGAGTAACAAGCACCAGTGCCTTATCATCTCCCATGCTGATACAATGACCCTGGGTGCGCAACACGCCTTCTTAAAGCTGCTGGAAGAGCCGAGTGATCATATTACTTTTATCCTTGTCTGTCATCAGCCGGCGAAACTACTCCCAACAGTCCTGTCACGTGTTCAGCAGGTAAAGATTCGACCCATTGATCGACATCAGTCAGAAGCGTTACTGACCTCATTGAAAGTGAGTGATCCAACTACCAAGGCGCAATTGCTGTTTATCGCTGAGGGTCAGCCGGGTCTTCTGACACAGTTAGCGAATAATCCCCAGCAATTTGAAGCCGAAGCAACGAAATTACGCCAGGCAAGGGCGATGATTCAAGGTACTCAGTACGAGCGATTAGTATTGTGTCAGCAATTAAAGGATGATCGGACAACGGCACTGTCGATCGTCTCCTATATGGTGCAGTTGTTAAAGCGCGAGGTGATGCAAAAAAAAGAGCTAGATGACACCACAAGGCAGCTGCTAGAGCGCCTAGAGGGCGCTATCGTGCGGCTTGGAGCGAATGGCAACGTTCGTCTTGCCTTGGCGGATGCTCTGCTATCCTAAGGAAAGCTGTGATATAATACAACGTATATGTTAGCACTGTTATTAATTGCGCTTTTAGGGGTATGGGTACTCTATCAAAAGCAGACAATTGCCGAAGTAGCCACTGACCTTCCTTCAAAGATCTCTGAAAAGCTTGATCAGTTGTGGTCGATTGCCCAAGAATCCCTGCAGGAAAACAAGTTCTTACGAGCAGAAAAGGCGCTCCTGACGATTTTGCGTGTCGATGAGCGTAATGCCAGTGCCTATAATCGTCTTGGTATTCTCTATGTCAAGCAGCAACAGTATAAAGACGCCATTGAATGCTTTGAGATTGCCCAGAGCCTCGAGCCAAGCGCAAGCAGCCTTCATAATGTCGGGTTAATCTATTTTGAAACGGGTGATTACGACAAGGCGGCGCTTGCCTTCGAGCAAGCACTCGAGATCGACGGCGAACTGGCCTCACGTCACATTGCCTACGCAAAGGTGCAGGAGAAACTGGGTAATAAAAAGAAGGTAATTGACGCGTTAGAGCGTGCAGTTGAGTTAGATCCTATTCCACAGACACTCAATATCCTTGCAGACGCCTATGATCGGACGGGGCAGTCTGATCTAGCAATCGAACTGCGAGAAAAGGCCGCCAAATTGATTATTCCAGAAGGCCAGCCTCGACGTATTCGTCAGCCGCGAAAAGTGGTTATGTAGCTGCCTCACAGGGGTTGCAATCTTTGGTCGGTCCATGTATCATATATCAGTACCCTCAAAGGGTCGTGTCCTCTAAACGTGCCGCTTTAGCTCAGTTGGTTAGAGCAACTGTTTTGTAAACAGTAGGTCCACGGTTCGAATCCGTGAAGCGGCTCCATGTATAGGCCGGAGTCGTCTAGTGGCAATGACAGGAGACTGTAAATCTCCCGGCGTAAGCCTTCGTAAGTTCGAGTCTTACCTCCGGCACCAATACAAAATCCCACCTTCACGGTGGGTTTTTGTATTGGTTTTTGCTCTGCAGGGACGCTGGTCGTTTACAGACTCAGCGCCCATTTGACTATCGCAAAAGCAATCGCCAATTCAACAAAGATTAGCCCTAGGCCAACTGGTGAACCCCAGCTGAACCATGAGCCCCAGGCGCGCCAGTGTTGATAGTTCTCCTTGCGAAGACTACGCCACAGGTCATGTTGCTCCTGATCCCATTGTTGCTTCTTTTTTACGTCTGCCATTTCTAGCTCCTTATATTACTTTAATATAGGTGCTTGATAGATGAAACCGCAAGATATTTGCGAGCGGTAGCGACCGGCTCTATCTTATGCTATGGCGGGTTTACTCATGCTTATTCTACTATATCTAGCGTGCGTACGCCAGATATAGCGTACTTTAGTTAAAAAACTCGTTCAATGCTACAGCCAGTGTAGCAGAGTCAACTATATGACTCTGCCCCTCAAGCGCCTTATACTCGGCATGCGGTATGCTCTCGGCTATCAGTTTGGCGGCGTCGGCGAAAAAGCTCGGTTGCAATTCACCCATCTCCTCGGCCATGACCGTGCCCGTCAGCACTAATGTCGGCTGCGTAATCGTAGCAAGGCGCTCTGCCGGCACGCGTCCATCGCCGAGGCACGCCGCATCGTAGGCGAGGGTCGGTGCTACTTTCAGCATTCCCGGCCAATATTCAGACTGCTTCGCTCCCTCGACGTCCTCTTCAGACGAACCGGCGAGGCGCATGAATAGTGCGAGGGCTTGGTCGCGGTCGTCATTCGCCAGTGCAGTGTCAAGCTGCTTGCGATAGTCTTGCCAGCCTGTAATCATATAATCCTCAACCATGTACGGCACTTCATAGACCGCCAGCTTGTCGGCGTTCACACCCGCCATAGCCGCCTCTAGCATCAGCGCGCCGCCCGATGACGCACCAAAGAGATACGCCGGGCTGCCAGCCTCGGCAATCAGGGCTTCAATATCTTCAATTTCTCGTTCTAGCGCGTAGGGCTGGGTATCGCCACTTTCGCCACGCCCACGTCGGGCGTAGTCGTATACTGTAAAATACTTTGCTAGTTCTGACATGTGCTGGCGGTTTTCCGAGCCGTCGTCTAGGCTGCCACCGACCAAGATGAGCGTCGGGCCGCTGCCTTGGCGTTCATAAGCTATTTTCGTGCCGTCTTTCGATGTAACAAAATCCATATCTCACTCCTTCACTTTATAATGCAAGACCAGCTCGCCAGTCGTTGCAACTTTGCTATCCAACAGCTCTAGTGATTGCTCTACACTGTCCCCATTGAATAACTTTGTACCCGTACCAAGTTTGAGTGGTGCGAGGAAGATGATGTATTCGTCAACGAGGTTGTTTTGCATGAGCGTTTGCGCCAGCATGCCGCTGCCAATCACGGTGATATCTTTGCCGTCCTGTTCTTTGAGCTTGGCAATTTCTGCTACTACGTCGCCAGTGATACGCTCGGAGTTTTGCCATTTGGTAGTGTCCACCGTGTCGTCGGCTACGACATACTTTTTCAGACGGTTCATTTTGCCCGCAAATGGGTCGTCGCTCGGTGCGCTCGGCCAATACGCAGCGAAGGCTTCGTACGTACGTGCGCCAAATAGGAGTGCATCAGACGCAGCGTAGCGTTCCATCATTATGCCGATGATAGCTTCGTCGTAGTAGGGAATCTGCCACCCACCACGACTGAAGCCTCCACGGGTATCTTCATCTTTTGTACCTGGCGCTTGCATGACGCCGTCAAGGGTAATAAATTCTTGGATGATGAGTTTTCGTGGCATAAATCTCTCCTTTTATTACTATTATCGTACCAGTTCTGCCAACTTCCGTGCAGTATTTACATTGCGCACGGTTACTTGGCTGTAGAGTTTGCTGCCAACGAGCTTTTGCAAGCTGCCCTTCATTTGGTTGGCGCGAGTGATGTTGGCGAGGACGGCGCCGTCTACATAGATCATAGTTTCAATTTTGGGATTGTGCCCAAGCTTTTCTAAAACGTCCGAGGTATTAACGTCATTAAACAGATAGAGTACGTCAGACTTTTGACCGGATTTGTCAGGTTTTGGTGTATCGTTCGTCCAGTCTGATGGAATTCTGGCAGCGATAGCCCGTATAGCATCACCCGTCAGTAAGAGAGTAGGGATGGTAAAACCAAAGTGTTTTTCGAGTGATGCTTGTATCTCCGCACGAGTTGGCGTGCGGTCACTTGAGAATACTGCATTTCCTGAATTGAGGTAGATAATGACATCTTTAAATCCGAATTCCTCGAGGACCGACTGGAACTCGTTTTTAGGCACCCGGTGATTTCCGCCCACATTGACGCCACGGAGTAAGACAACGTACTTCATGGATATAGTATACCGAGAAAAAGGGTTGTATCATAGGGATATGAAACTTCTTATTCTCATTGGTTCACCGGCTGTAGGTAAGGCATCGGTCGGGAGGATAATTACAGGCAAGACAGACTTTAAACTCTTTCATAATCACATGGTAATGGATGGCATTATCGAATTGTTTGGTGTTGGAACACCTCCAGAGAACCGTCTCAGCAAGCTAATACGAACGGAAATTATTAAAGAGGCGGCGAGCGCTGGTATGGATCTTATCTTTACCTACATGTGGGACTTTGCAAATGAAAAAGGCAAAGAGAGGATGAGTAGCTTTAAAGAAATATACGAAGCAAATGGCGGTGAGGTAATGTTTGTCGAGCTAGCAGCCCCCTTGGATATACGTATTGCACGGGCCGAAACGGCAGAACGCAAGGCAACGAAACGACATGCGCCAGACGCTGCTCGTGTAGCCTACCTTGAATCAAAGTTTCATTACACGAGTCCGCAGCCCTTCTATTTTGAGAATTATCATTATATCGATACCACTGATAAAACCGCAGAGGCAGTGGCTGATGAAATCATTGAGGTGATTAGTAAGTAATGAGACTACTTCTGACGGGTGAACCAGGAGCGGGAAAGACAACGCTCCTCAAGAGGTTTATCGAATCTGGCACTGGTATGCAAGGATTCTTGGCAGAGGAGGTGCGTGTCAACGGACAGCGAGTTGGTTTTCGACTGGTAGCACATGATGGTATGATGGCTATGCTGGCTCATGTTGATTCAGCGAGTCCCGTCCGTGTATCACGCTATGGTGTCGAGGTGGATGCTCTTGACAGGTTCCTTAATGAGTTGCCACCATTTGACCCTAGCAGACCTATATATGTAGACGAGATTGGTCAGATGCAGTTGTTTTCCGAAACATTTCGACGACGGGTAAAGGGGTATCTGGACACGGCTAGACTGTATATCGGTACTATCAGCCATGTATATGAGGATGATTATATTCATGAAGTGTTGGAACGAGAGGATGTCGTTCGCCTGCATCTTACGGCTGAGAATCGCGATATAATAGCCGAAGCTATCGAGGGACTCGCGCAGAATGTCGAGTCTTTTATGGGGCTGAGTGACCCTAGGCGTGCGGCAGTTACAGAGATGGCGCGACAGTATGCTGACAAAGAAGAATACATCCAACTACGCAAATTATTAAGGAATGCTATCAAATATGTTGCGACTGAATCGGTCAGCGGGGGAGAAGACGCTCACGTGGTTGTTGGCAACCACGGCAATCATACTGTTCGGAAAGATAAGGATGGCATGTATAACTGTGACTGCGATCTATTTCTTGGACGCGGAGAATTCGCGACTACTGCCGGTGAATGCTCGCATATCCAGGCAGTCGGGCTATATATTACGCCGTCTCTATAGTAGAATAAGCATATAACTAAAGGAGGAATATGGCAGAACTATTATCAAATGCTCGGCGGTCAAAGCGGATATGGATTGGTATGGCCATTTTAGTATTTCTGTTTATCACTCTTATTACGGGAATCAAAATGGTTGGCACGGGTCAGGTGGGCGTGGTAACGATGTATGGCAAAGTAACAGGACGTGAACTAGACGAAGGGCTGTCATTTGTTCTGCCATGGGGTATTGAGAAGGTTGCCATCTATGACATTAAGGTACAGAAAGAGTCAGTCCGAAGTACGGCAGCAAGTAAGGACCTTCAGGATGTGACGAGTGAAATTGTCCTTAACTATAACCTCGAACGCGGTAGTGTCAGTGACGTCCATCAGAAGATCGGTGTTCTCTATGTCGACAAGGTAGTAACACCGGCAATCAATGAGATATTCAAGGCGGCGACCGCAGAATACACTGCTTCGCAGCTGATTACCGAACGGAGCGAGCTCAAAACCAAGGCACAGCTGGCGTTAACAGAGCGACTGGCTCGTTATGGTATCAAAGTTTCAGAACTGAGTATCGTTGACTTCCAATTTAGTGATAACTTTAGCAAGGCGATTGAAGAAAAGCAGGTAGCCCAGCAGAACGCAGAACGCGCCAAGTTTAACCTTGAAGCAGCCAAGACGGACGCTGAAGCTCAGCGCGCACAAAGCGAGACACTAACCCAAGAGTATTTGCAAAAGCAAGCCATTGAGAAATGGGACGGTAAGTTACCAACTTATATGGGTGGCGGTGCGGTGTTCAACATTCCATTGCAGTAAACCTCAGTTTACCCAGCTATACAGCCCGGCATTATCAGCTGGGCTGTAATTTAGTCGGAGGGGTAAACAAAAAACAGCCCTAGGGCGGGCTGTTTCGACAATTGGACGAAGGAACTAGCTTTTACGAGCTTTGACTTCGTTACGGCCAAGATTTTTCTTGGTTTCAGTAAACGTAACGTGCTTGCGTAGTTTAGGATCGTACTTTTTTAGCGTTAGCTTGTCTGGAGTGTTCTGCGTGTTCTTGGTGGTGTAGTACACACGAGCGCCAGAGTCATCACTGACCAAACCAACTAACTTTCGCTTTGTATTCTTCTTTGCCATATCTTCTCACTTAGGTTGTTATTTACAATCTAAACTATTTTACCAGATGAAACAGAAAAATACTAGAGGGTAAGGGAATTCTACATTTCTCTGAGGCGGCTGACGATCCTACGACCGTACTTGTGAGAAATTGTCATATCTGTCATAATAATGTCTAGTGGACAAAGTTTGAGTTAGAACATTGACAATTTGGTTTTCAGAGCGGATGAGAGTTGCGAGAGATGGGAAGCATTTCTCTCCCGCTCTGAAAAGAGAATGGGTACGAGAAAGGAGTTGCCATGTTAGGCGACTTCAAAGAGATGCTCGAGACGCGGTTTGCCGCGGGCGCGCATCTCTGCGTCGGGTTGGATCCGACGCTGCAAGACAGGCGGACACTCCATAATCCCAACTCGGTGGAGGACATTGTCCAATACCTGGTTGGCATCGTGGATGCGACCGCCCCCTTCGCCGCCGCCTTCAAACCCAACCGCGCGTTTTACGACGCGATGCGTTGGATTGGTGACGAGGTGCTGAGAAGGGTAGTGGTCTATATCAGGCTGCATCATCCGAGTATTCCGGTGATCCTCGACAACAAGTCGGGGGACATCGGCAGCACCAACGACGGCTACCTGGCGAAGGCGGAAGAACTCGGTGTTCATGCGGTGACGTTGAGTCCATACATGGGCGGTGAAGCTCTGAAGCCGTTCCTCGAGAGCGGCCTGTACAGCTTCGTACTCTGCAAGACCTCGAACCCGGGCTCGGAAGAGTTCCAAGATGCCGAGGTCACTGTCTTCGCCAATCGCCATCGAGGCACGGTGTATTCGACAGAGGGCCAATACAAGGCTGCGAATGAGAACTCTGTCGACATCAGCCGTGCTCAGATGCCCATGTACCAGTTCGTGGCTCAACGTGTCGATCAGGCATGGGGGCCGAATGCCGGACTGGTGGTCGGTGCTACCTACCCGGAGCACCTTCGGTCCGTCTTGGAACTGGTGGCAGGACGCGTCATTCTCTGTCCCGGCGTCGGCGCACAAGGAGGAGATCCCTCCGCCGCCTTCGCCATGGCGGATGACAGCATCATCCTCGTCAACGCTTCACGAAGTGTAGCTGCGGCCGATGATCCGGCCAAAGCCGCCGAGGAGCTGAATGAGCAAATCAAGCGGTGGATGTCATGAGCAGCTACCTTGATGATCTCACCCAGGCGGGAGCCGTGTATACGGATGACCATCTGGTGTTGACGTCCGGAAGGCACAGTTCCGGGTACATCAACCTGCGTGCGATCGCGCCTAAAACCAGACTCATAGATCACATCATCTATGAGCTCAGGCATGGATGCGGAATACCAGCTTACCCGGACCTAGTTGTCGGTCCGGAGACCATGGGGCGGACCCTGGCGGATGCTTTGGCGAGGCTGTTTCTCAACTGGCCGTCTGCTCTCTGGTGCGATGTCACCGGTGACAAGACCGACAAGATCGCATCCTGGCCTGCCAAGATGGGGTTCGAGAGCGTCCTGAAACCGGGCATGACGGCGATCGTTGTGGACGACTTGCTCACTACTGGCAGCTCCGTGACTCCCGTCGTCTCCCTGCTGCGCGAGTATGGCGTAGATGTTCTCGGCGTCGCCGTCATCGTCCGACGCAATCCGAACGTGACGGCAGAGACGCTCGGGGTCGCTAAGCTGTGGGTCCTCGAAGATGTCGACGGCGGCGAAACATACGCCCCCGAAGACTGTCCGATGTGCACCGAAGGCCGACCGCTTCGCCTTCGTCCCGGCCACGGCTACAAGTTCGCCGAGGAAAACCCCGACCACCCGTCGGTCCTCGCAGCGATCAACTGACCACTTGTCCACCAAAGAGAGCTAACTTCCCGATTCATCGCTCTGCTCCTCCGGAAACGGCAGGAGAACACAGAATCGGAACACCTTGTAATGATTTTATACACCTTCGTTATGGGGGTTATGCTACAATATATGTTATATCTACTAGCTACAGCACCTATCGAAAGGAATGCCTATGCCTACGACTCAAGTGCAACAACTACTTATTAAAGCAATCGCCGTTAAGAAGCAGTTCTCGCTTGCCACTAGTGGCACGGCAACGACCGCCGTTAATGACGTATCACTAACGGTAGGAGCCAACGAGTTCGTGGCTATTGTCGGTAGCTCTGGTTCGGGCAAGTCGACCCTTCTTTACTGCCTTTCAGGGTTAGAGCAGGTAACTTCGGGCGAGGTGAAACTTCTTGGTGAACCATTGCAATACGATGGTGAGTCGGCCGTCCTTTCACCCCAGCAAAGCAGCGGCATAGGCTTTATATTCCAGAACTATCAGCTATTAAAGTTTCTCAGCGTACGCGAGAACATCCTGCTGCCAGCCAAGTACACACATACCTACGATGCAGCCGCCGAGCGGCTCCCGAAACTGCTCGAACAACTAGGACTCACCGAAAAGGCCGATGCAAAAGTGTCTGAACTCTCCGGTGGTCAGCAGCAACGTGTTGCCATTGCTCGTGCGCTGATTAACGAGCCAGCTATTGTTTTTGCCGACGAGCCAACCGGTGCTCTCGACACCAAAAATGCCGGGGAGGTGGCGGGTATCTTGGAAACAATTCCGAACCAACAGCGTTCAGTGGTGATGGTGACCCACGACCTTGAGATGGCCGCGCGGGCACGCCGCATCCTTATCCTGTCAGACGGCAAAATCGTCAAAGAGCTCGGCCCGTCGAGCGCCGCGACAATTTTGACAGAGATGCGTGCAGTCAAGCAGGCGGGAGCACCTGATGAAACTCGCGCTTAAACTAGCTTGGGAATATCGCTATAGCTGGCTGGCGATGTTTTTGCTGACCGCGGCAAGCTCGCTGGTCATGGTAGTGAGCTCGCACGTGTCTCATGCCAACGATATCATTACTGCCGAAACTGGTAATGCCTCATTAAAATTCGATTTTTATATCTCGATGCTGGCTACTTTTTTGATCGTGCAAACTATTGCCGCCTTGTGCCTAGAGAGCCAGGCACGGGATCTTTCAATCATCAAAACCTGTGGCGCATCGCAAAAAGCCACGCGCCGCACCTTGCTGGGCGAAGTAAGTGCCGTAACGCTAGCCGGCTTCGGGTTTGGGGCTTTACTGGCTCTTCCGGTTATCAACCCCTACACGACATGGGCGATTGGAGTGATGACCGACGCTAGTGGCCGCACTTTCGGGCTTGATGCCGGTTCATTCTTAATGGCGGCACTTGCGCTGGCTATTGCAGTCTACTTTGGCTCGCGCAGTACCATTAAGCGCGTCTCGCGGCAAAACGTCGTGAGCGCCATGCAAGGCGAAACCGACTTTTCGCGCAAGCGCAAACGCATTGTTGCCGGTATTATCACTACTCTAGCGATAGTACTGAACATAGCAATTATCGTGACAGCGTTTTTCTCCAACCAAATCATCACGTTCTTGCGCTCGCTGGTCGAAACCGGTATGGGCGACAACCCAGAGGCGGCCAAAATGGTTGCCAGCGCCGAAGGGGGTCTCATATTAATGTCACCGATGCTATTTGTCGTGGGGATTATGATACTGTCCGGCACATTGGCACCGCGTTTGTACCGCAGTATCCTTGGCTGGACAGCCCGGCGCATACCAGCGAGTGCCCCAGGCTGGCTAGAGGTTGGTATCAAACAAGCGGCGTATAATGCTGGTAAATACTATGGCTCCATTACACCACTGGTGATCTTTATGCTGGCGATTGTGATGGTATTTAGCGCCATCGATAGCGCGCTTGCGCCCATTACGACGCTTTACCGACAGCACGGTGTATCGGTGGCTGATGTATCAGGTACAAATTATGATGCGGTGATCATCATAATCGGCCCAGCACTATTTATTGCTTTCGTCGGCTCACTCGCCAACATCATCATGTCGGGGCGTAGCCGTATCTACACCAACAAACTGACCGCCATTCTAGGTATCAAAGGCCGCACGCAGCTGCTGCAAGCCCTCACTGAAACGGCCGGTTATGCGTATGTGGCGGCAGTTATTGGGCTGGTGGCTATGCTACTTGCCTCTGGGCTTGTGTGGGTGGCTGGTAGCACCATCACACACGAAACGCAGCCCTATATCCTCTCATGGACATCGTACTTCTTGGCACTTGTGTTTATCGTGGTGGTTATTTCGATTCCAGCCTTTAATTCGGTGATACGCAGTCGCAAGCTCCCTAGCCGGCAAGTACTAGAGAGTTTTGGCGAGTAAAGAGTCCTTTGTCGCATAGAAAAATGCCTACATGTGTAGGCATTTTTCTATGGAGCCACGATCGGGATTTGAACCCGAGACCTCTTCCTTACCATGGAAGCGCTCTACCAACTGAGCTATCGCGGCATCTAAAATTAAAATGTACATTACTTTGCTATGATTGAGCTGTCGCGACGTAATTACCTCAATAATTGTAGCAAAAACCAGAGAGGGATGCAAAAATATCCGACTATTTCTTGGGTTTCGCTGGATGTTCGACATTGCGAGGAATGACAAACGTATAGAGGAGTGCCCAAACAACGCCATTACCAATGAAAACAAGGGCGAGGACAATCGCGAGGAATAAAAGGCTCTGTCCTAATTGGTAATTGATAAGGCCAATAATTCCAGCCACAATAACCGTCAGGATGGTCAATGCAAGATAGGTGTGTTGCAGCTTGGTGTGATCGCTATACAGCGCATTCCATTCTGCGATAAGGGTACGAATTGATTTCATAGTTATATTATAACAAATATATAATGAAAAGTCAATATCACTCGTCAGTTTGATCAACTTCGGTAATGGTGTCCAGAAGTGTTGCGATGTATTCTGCGTGACTCCAGGTCAGGGGTGCCGGCGAGATTGTCTCTTGATTGAGAGGGCTGATCTGTTCGGACAGAACGCCACTCGGCATCATAAGGTCTTTTGTCCAGTCCAGAATACGGCGAGTAGTCTCCGGATTGCCGACCTCTAGTTCATACTGAGCAAGCCATAACGAGGTAATGAACCACCAGTTACCAGTGACATCATCGGAGACGCGGTGGTAATAGTCATTCTCATAACGAGGTAATCCTGGGCGTTCGAAATCAAAATGGAAGACATCTTTGACAGTCTGAACGGCATTCTTTACCTGGTCGCTGTCGATAGGGAAGAGGCCGAACATAAAGGCACCAAACACAGACGAGAGATCAACCGTGCCGTTACGCTCTAGTATTTCGCCTTCATGAACGAGAACCCCTTTATAAAAGGCGTTTCGATCACTGTTATAGAGGTATTTGTGAGCTGCCGCCTGGATATCATCGGCCGCTGTCCGCCAACGAACGGCATTCTCGTTGTCATTTGCCTCGGTGGCCAGTTCAGAGGCGGCAATGAGTGCGCCGTAGGTCGCACCTACCGAGAACGTTGTCGTCAAATAGACTTCTTCCCAGAGGTCATAACTTGGACGAGGCAGTCCTGTCGCGCGGTCAACGTAATCTGTTAAGAAATTAGCCATCGGCGTAATCATTGATGTATAAAAATCACGCAGGAGCCGTGCATCCTTTTGTTTATGATAGAACTGCGCAAACGAGAATAATGTCAGAGCCGTTTCATCCTCTTGAATCGGAGGACCAACGATACCATGACTATGAACATAGGGGTGCCAGCTACTTCCGAGGGCGCCATCAGCACGATATTTGTGCATCAAATATCCTTCAGGCGTTAAGACTCGTTTACAAAACTCAAAATAGCGACGTGGCTCATCAACATACCCAAGACGGATAAGTGGCCAGATGACCAAAGATCCATCACGTGGCCAGCAATAGCCGTAGGCGTCGCGTGAATAATTCAACATCGTCGTATCGGTACTAGCAATGACTGCCCCGCGCTTGTCGATCTGTGATTTTACCAGCATGAGACTACGAATAAAGCTAGACCGATGTTCGCTGGGTAATCTATCAACAACGTTGTAGGCCGGTTCTAACCATTTGTGCCACCAATTAGCTGTCTCATCAAGGCGATGTTGGACGCCTTGTTGCTGTAGCTCTTTATGGACATATAATGCCTCGCGGGTTGAGGTACCGGCGGCGATCCAATAGTGTACGCGGTCGGAACTATGGGCGTCAATCGTGAGGGTAAATCGAATGACTGAGTCGACTCGTCCGTGTTCGATGTTGCCTGATGATAATTCACCATCTTCTGCATCCCGGAAAGTGCCCTCGCGGCCTTCAATGCCAAACAAGCCGACAGTGTGCTGATCAAACGGTTTACCTTTGTATTCACCAGAGATAACAAAAGCACGACGTCCACGGTAGTGAAGCAGTGCGTCGCTACTAGGAAGATACTGGGCAGTGTCAGTGTTACTGCGCGAGTCGCCAATAGCAAAGGCTTGATGCATAAAGAGGCGGATTTCTCGGGTGTGATCACGTAGATTAATGATATGGACATTGCGGATCAGGGCACTCATGGCAGAATCAACAAAATCGTTGAATTCAATGACAAGGCCAATGCGTTCATTCTTGGCCAGCGTGTGACCAACGAGGGCGCTGTGCGGATATCGCGAGGTGATTTCCCATTCGCCGCTATCGAGCCAAGACATTTCACCATTAATCCAAACACCAACTTTATGGCGTAGTGATTTGCCGGCAGAGTGGTTCTCGAGACCAACATATGGGAAATAGAAATCGTGAACGAGGCCCCATTTATTGAGACCAACATGCAGTTCGCCATTAGATAATACAATTGGTCTAGCCACTGAGTCCTCCTGATCGGTGATGTACGTGCAATCTCCATCTGAGGTCACGAATAGCATTTAAGTAATAAAGAAACGCCACATATGGTGATTCGTACGGGCTGAAATAGGCATGAACATTGCCGTCATTAAAGCCCTTCGTACACATATAATAAAAATGGTCAGACGTTTGTAGACGACGCCAATCAGCAATAAGATCCTCGTCATTAGTACGGAGAATGTCTTGCTCAAGGCTATAGATATAGCGTAGTGATTCCTGCTGAAGGCGATTACCCGTCCAGGCAGAAAGGTCACGGCCACTATCAGCCCACGTGACGGTGTGTGGCATACTGAGGGTGTCGACTGGCTGGTGAGCGTTGATGGCCTCTGAAACGGTATAGAAAGTATTGCCTTCGCGTCCTGACCACGAATCAACAAATTGCTCGAAGAACTCGAAAATGCCTGTATCTTTCCATTGATGTTCACCGAATGTTTCGTAGTCCATGAAGAGGTTTAGGAGTGGTTGATCATTATCTTGGAGCGCGGTATCAATCCATGAATGGTACTTCTCAGAGGTGAGTGGCCATTGGCTCCAGCCCTTATCGCTAAATCGGAAGGCGATATCATCACTGAGGCGGTAGTTCTTTAACAGCAGGGCAATTGACGAGGTCCCTTCGGGGCGATAAAGGTAGTTAGGACTACGCCATCCAAGCACTGGATCCCATCCCTCGGCGAGGATACCTGCGTAACCTCTCTGTTCTGCCCACTGAGCTAACTCATCGTTGTACGCGAGCTCGGCATTGCGGAAGATACGAGGCGTGACCCCAAATGTTTCACCAATCAGTGATTGATGAAGCGCAACTTGTCGCTCGAACTCCTCGCGTGAATAAAAGAAGGCGAGGCTATGATGATAGGTCTCGGCAAGTATTTCTACCCGGCCGGTATCAACCAGGGCTTTGAAACTGTCAAGCAGGTCAGGGGCCCACTGGCGAGCTTGTTCGATAAAGACGCCAGAGATACTGAGAGAGACGCGAAACTCTGGATAGGTACCTAAGAGGTGCGTCAGAAGACGATTCATTGGGTGGTAAGATTTTTCGGCTACCTTCTCAAAGATGCGCTGGTTATTCCAGTCGGCCTCGTCTTGGCTATCAAAATAGTTATGTGAGACACCTGTATCAAAGACGCTATATGGTCTAACACGGTACGGTTGGTGTACCTGCAAATAGAGGACAATACCGCGCTGACTCATGAGGCTGCTCCCTGAAGTTGTGATGTTTGATAGATGTCGATACAGTTTTTGGCCACGTCATCCCATGAGATACGAGTGTACTCTTGCTTGACGTTTTGTTTCATCTCGGCCTTGAGTGATGGTGAGGTAGCAATCGCAACGATGCGATCTGCCAAGGCATCAACATCCCAGAAATCATAACGATAAATATTATCGAGCACTTCGGCAACCCCAGATTGATTAGTGATAATAAGGGCGTTATCATGATGGGCCGCCTCAAGCGCGGTCAGGCCAAACGGCTCACTGACACTACTCATGACGAAGACATCGCCGACGCTGTAGGCGTCACGCCACTGTTTGCCGCGAACAAAGCCAGTAAAGAATATCTTGTCGGCAATACCTAGTTCGGCCGCTAGATGTATCAGCTCGTCTCGCTGTTCGCCATCTCCTGCAAACAAAAAGGCCAAACGGTCATACCGCTCGATTGCTCGTGCAGCCGCCTGGACAAGGTGGGTGAGGCCTTTTTGCACGGTAAAACGCGTCACTGTAGAGATGATCGTATAGCCTTCGGCCTTGAGGGCCTCTAGGTAGGTATAGGTGCTGTCGTCATAGCTGTAACCATCATCCAGGCTGGATGCATCAATGGCGTTATAGACTACCTCAACCTTATCGGCTGGGATACCATACTTGTGGACGATGATACTCTTGGTGATGTTGCTAACGGCGATGATGCGGTCAGCCATCATGAGACCGTGGTATTCAATTTCGTGAATCAGGGGATTACCGCTATCTGACCCTGATCGATCAAATTCGGTTGCATGAACATGAACAATCAATGGAACATCGTGAAGTTCCTTGGCTCGCATGCCAGCTTCCATGGTTAACCAGTCGTGCGCGTGAATGGCATCAAACGACTCTGTCTCAAGAAGATGCTCAACAAACTGGACGTATTTTCGCTGGACACCACGCATATCGCGAAGATCACCAGCATCCGCCTCAGAAAGGCGCTTATAGACGGTACTGCCATCATAGGCATTCAGTCCATAGCGCTCAAGCGGCGACAGACGAGAGGCTGACCTGATACGCATAAAGTCAATTTGAGGATGTTCTGCTTCGTAGGGGACGACGAAATCAATGTCGGTGCCAGAGGCGGCAAGCGCTTTTGCCATATAGTAGCAAGCGACGCCAAGTCCTCCACTATTATGCGGAGGAAGCTCCCATCCTAGCATTAAAATTTTCATACCCCTTTTAACGAATAGCCTTGATTAGGCCAGCCGACTTCACCCTTTCTTTTTCAAGTCGCAATTTCACTTATGATTATATGCCTAAGCGTAAGTATTTACAACACTTCTAGACATCAATTTCCGGAATGTCGTGCGCCCGCCAAGCAGCGATGGCGGCGGCACGTGGCAGCAGCTGTTTGTAGCCGCGAAGCTCCATTTGTCGGCGTATCAAATGACCGGTCAGACCAGCGGCATAGATGCCGTGCCATTCAACGTACGCCCAGTTTGATCCTACAGGGATACCGCTTGGTGGCTGAACAGGTCGAAATGCCGTTGTCGGCTGTTTTCCCTTAAGGCGCGCCAGGTGTTTCGCAACAAAAGAGGCCTGATCAAGCGCTGGCCACGCCATGCCACTAAACTTCACCGTGTTATTGTCACCCAGGACGAAGATATCGCGATTGGCCTCGAGATACTGATTTACCTCCACTCGTCCGTTTGGTGCAAGCTTGAAAAAATCCTCGTGTTCTTTAAAGAAAGGGTTATTGGCTACACCCGACGTCCAGATGGCTGTTTCGGTCGGCACTTTCTTGCCATCGATCGTAATGAACTCTTTATTGAGCGCTTCAACTTTATGATTAACGAGTACTTTGATACCCATTTGTTTTAGCCGTTTACCGACGACGCGGCTGGCGGTAGGAGAGAGACGCGGCAAGATGCGCGGGGCAGCCTCGACGATAGTGATCTTGATATTCGGGCGGTGGACCTGATGGACAATTGAGAGATGCTCGAGATACTCGTGCAAAGCACCGGCCAGTTCGATACCGGTTGCTCCCGCACCGACAATAACGTAGTTTTTATCGAGACGACGATCGCGAATAATTTCATTTTTAATATGAGTATTAAACTCTTTCACCTCATCCAGTGTTTTGATGCCAAAGGCGTTTTTCGCTACACCATCGATGCCAAAGAACGTCGTCACTGATCCCATGGCAAGAATTAACTTGTCATAGTCATACGACACTTTGTTGCCTACGACCATCTTGCGGTCAATATCTAGTGATTTGATGTGGTCTTGAACGACTGTTACATTTTTATTGCCAGCGAACAGTACGTTCAATGGAACGACCGACTCTGCCATGTTGCGACCAGTTGCTGTAGCATAGAGCGTCGCATGATGAAGAAAGTGATCTTCGTCAGAAATAAGTGTTACTTTGCCGATATTTCTTTTACTGATTTCAAGTGCCGCCTTTACGCCCGCAAAGCCACCACCAACAATAACTGTGTGCATGTTTTTATCATCCCCTTTATGGTTAATAATAGCAAAGCATCACCAGGGTTGCAAAATATTAGGATTTGTCGCTATACTGAGGGACGTTATGGATTCTATGATTAAAGAGGCATCCGGTGATGTCATCGCATTTTTTACTGACCAAGATAATTCATATCGATCAGTACTGATATTCATTGCGGCGATTGTGATTGCATATATTGTTAGTCGTTTTTTGGCGCAGGCAATTATTTATGTGGCCCAGAAAGTGGCGGTACGCAGCGAGTCTGTCTCCAATGAAGCAAAATCTATCCAGTTGCGGCAGATCGAGACGTACTTGAGTATTACCGTGGCAATCGTTCGCGCGGCTGTCGTTGCCGTGGTGGCATATATTGTATGGCGTTTACTGAGTCCTATCTCAAGTAGTGGGGCGGCGGCGATTGGCGCAAGTGCCTTTTTTGTAGTGTTTGCTGGGCAGACTCTTGGAATGATCCTGCGTGATGTTACGGCCGGAATCATTATGATTACCGAGCAATGGTTCCATGTGGGGGATTATATTAAGGTTGAGCCCTTCGGAGAGGTCACGGGGGTTGTCGAGCGCTTTACTCTTCGTTCAACAAAACTCCGCAGTCTTAGTGGAGAGGTGGTATGGGTACATAACCAACAAATCCAAGCGGTTCACGTGACACCACGCGGTGTACGTACGATGGCCATCGATGTCTTCACGCGTGATGCAGAAAAAGCGAAAGAAATTTTAAAAGAGATTCTTTCAACTCTCCCATCTAGCACGTCACTGCTGAGTCGTGCACCTAAAATTACTAAGGTTGAAAAATGGGGTAATGATATGTGGCGGCTGACGATTATTGGTCAAACAGTACCAGGCCGTGAGTGGCTGATTGAGAAATTTCTGGTTAATGCCATTAAAGAAGTTGATGAGGGTAAGCGCAAAAAGACAGACCGCATCTTTATTTATGACCCAATTGCCCGCTATGCCGATCCTATTGCCGAAAAGAAGTTCAAGCGAGCGGCGAGAATGAAAAAAGAGGCCTAAGTCTCGTCAACTAACCAATAATTTGCTACACTGTTACAGTACCGATCGAAGGGGTATAGTACAGCGGTTAGTATTCCGGTCTCCAAAACCGGCGACCTAGGTTCGATTCCTAGTACCCCTGCCAAGAAATGATTGAAGTCTCCGGTCAGGAGACTTCTTGTTATTATAGGCATATGGAAGAAACCTACATTCGTCGAATCATACTGAAAGAGGAAATCGATACGTCATCGTATCCATTTTCGATTCCTGCGGTGCAGTATATGGAATCAATTCAATTCACGACGCCAGTCACATTTTTTGTTGGCGAGAATGGGACGGGGAAGTCGACACTTATTGAAGCGATCGCTATTGCTGCCGGATTTAATGCAGAGGGTGGGACAAAGAACTATCACTTCAGTTCACTTGATACGACATCGGAGCTTTCGGGTGCTATGACACTCGTACGAGGCGCTAAGAGGGAGCAGTATGGCTATTTTCTGCGGGCAGAAAGCTTTTATACAACAGCTAATTACGCCGAGCATGGGACGTTTGACAGCTTTGGCCCTCATCCAATATTATTCGGCGGTAAGCACATTCATGAACAATCGCACGGAGAGGCGTTCCTCTCGATCGTAAACGAATTCCGGCCCGGCTTATTTATATTTGATGAGCCGGAAGCTGCTTTCTCACCACAAAGAATCATGGCGTTGATGGTGGCAATCCAGCGGCTGGTACGCCAAGGGTCTCAATTCATTATTGCCACGCATTCACCCATACTATTGGCATTTCCGGGGGCAACCATCTACGAGCTATCACCAGACGGGGTAAGCGCAACTCCTTATGAAGATATTGAGCATGTTACGATGACGAAAGATTTCTTAAATAACCCATCCAATTATCTGGATCGTTTGTTTGACGAATGAGAATAGGCAAATTGAAGAGCGAGTTGTGACGGCTAGATTACTGTCGAAAAGGTTAAGTTTGCTATAATTTCAGTATGAGCATACTCTTTCGCACCCAACTCCCGCCAGGCTATGTATTTGCAGACAAAGCTACCGTCAAGCCAGATGAAATCATGTATTTGCGAGAGATGGTTGGATGGGCGCCCGATAGCGATGATAGATGGCGGCAAGTCATCGACAGTGCTCTGGTCTTGCTGACCGTTCGTGACAGTAATGATGCGCTAGTCGGCATGGCCGTATTAGCCGGAAACGTACGACATGCAGTGATGTGTGACCTGGTTGTTCATCCATCACATCAACGAAAAGGAATCGGTGAGGCGATTATGGGCAGGTTAGATCAAGCAACGTATGAGGTAGGTGTCTCGTATGTCTATGCCGAATTAGCCAAGACGAATCCTTTCAAGGAACGGATGCTGCGGGCTGGGTTTAATGTAACAGGAGAGAGTCTTTTCCGTGCACAGTAAAACTCTGGCTCAGTACATTCCGTATGACAAGTCATGGATGATTCGTATGGGTATCTTGGATATGTTGCATGCCTACGACGACATTACCGTGCTACTCGATCACGAGGATGAGGCGTCGCTAGGTACTGATCTGCAGGCGCTCAATAGGGCCATTAAGCAGTGGCGTCAAGGCAACGAGATTGATGTGGGCGAGTCCGGGACGTTGTATCGGTTCTTGCAGTTCGCCGTCTGGAAGACAGGGCGTCCTATAACATTCACAAAGCATGGAACTCTCACTGATCGTCAAATAGTCAATGACCCTGCCATCGTAAATCTCCCTATCCTGGAGTTGCTGCAATTAGATAATGGCACTTCTCAATGGGCAAGTATTGCGGTACTCATGGGTAATCAGGAAGCGCGTCTTGAGTCAGCACCCTTCAAGTTAAAACTGACGTATGAGGCACTCGATCATTGGCAGTCAGCGCGACAGCAGCATAACGTATGGGAGGCGCGTCGGGATAAAACAATCATTAATCAAGCGACAGCGTATAGTGATTGGCGAGCAACTGGCAAAATGGTTTTTATACCCGAACAGGCTGAAGACTATTGTTTTGCGCGCGCCTTTGACCTTATGGCAGCTGAGGAGGGAGAGTCGCGATGGCCGAGCCTTCGTCAACATGAGAGTGACCGTATCATAGAAATGGAAAAAGCATTAGCACAAGAAGTGGTTACATCGACAGACCATCGGGTGGTTCAAGCAGTCGCCATGCGTAAGGGCCAAACGGTCACCTTTGCCCACCCTGAGGCTGTCAACAAAAGTTGGCCTAAGTTCTGGGAAATGTTGGCTCATTATGGCGCATAACATTTGCCCTGCTAAAGAAAAGAGGTGTTTCTTGTGGTAAAGTATTCCCGTCACATGCAACAATACAGGTCGCGATGGCTGGTATTATTGCTCGGTATCGTCACGTTTGGACTATATGCCTATATATGGGTATCAAGACGTTATGCAGAGTCAGTTGACGATAGCAAATGGAAGAACCATTGGTCGGTGGCAACCTGCATATTCTTGTTGGCAATACTCTGTGGGATGGGACTTGCTCTTGTCAGCCCTTTGGCCATCAGTGACGCCGCTATAGCTGCGGCAATAACCGTATACGGTAGTTATGGGCTATTTATCGTGGCGCAGCTGTTTGCGAGCTGGTGGTTGGTCCATCATATTACACTCCTTAATGATGCCTGGCAGATACCGACAAAACTACCCTCGAGTATTGTCATGGCCGTATTGTTCTCGCCTCTCCTGATTTGGTGTGAGCAACGTCGGTTAAATGATGACGAGGATGAACTACCAAGAGAGCGCATTAGCGCGACGATTATCGCCACTATAGTCGGTCTATCTTTAACTATTCTGATATATGCAAATTACCCCATTAACACAGAGATTGAATCTCTCCAGTTCGAATACCAAACACTTCGGGAATATGCGAACTGCCATCAAGAACTGGAAGCAAAGTACAAGGACGTAGAAGTAGACGAAGCTCAATATCAGGCGTACCTGAGTGAATATGCCGATTGCGAGGCGATTACCGAGGACTGGTAGGTGTCTCGTTGGCTTGGCAATCCTTGCAGATGCCATTGATTTCAAAATGGTGCGAGGTTGGCAAGAATGATTGCTTGGCAACAATCTCGTCAATCGTTGCTTCGATCTGATCAGACCTGATGGCGATGGCTTTACCGCAGAGATCACATAATAGATGGTGGTGATGCGGCTTGAAAGGGTCTGCCAGCTCGATGAATGGTGTCCAGCCGCGCACCAGGGTTGTGGTAATGCCAAGACGACCAAACAGGTCAAGTACACGATAAACACTTGCTCGATTAATGTCTGGGGTCCGTGCGGCAATCTCACCATTTTTAAGAGGTTTATGGCTCGCGAGAAGGGTATGAAAGATTGCTAGGCGGGCACTGGTTACGCTGGTATGGTTACTGCGCAAGATTTGTTTAAAACGCTCTTCCTCTGCACTCATAATGTTGCAATTATACTATAAATTGCAACAGATTTGCAATTTATACCGCACCTCGACAATAATACATGGCATGAAGATTGCATTTGTAGGAAAAGGTGGAAGTGGCAAGAGCACCATATCGGGGTTATTTGTTCAACATCTCACTAGTACACACCAACATATTCTGGCTGTTGATGCCGATATTAATCAGCACTTTGCTTCGATGATTGGTGCCGAATTTGACAGCAAAAGGGCGCTCGACAAGCACGCGAGCGAGATCAGAACATACCTTACGGGTACCAATACCCGAATACGTACAACAAAACGAATGATTAAAACGACGCCGCCGGGAAGGGGATCGCGACTCGTTACTATTACATCTGATGATCAAATTGTTCGCGATTATGGCACCCAGTTTGCCGATAATGGGTATTTTTTTCATGTTGGTACTTACCAGGATGATGGCATCGGCATGAGTTGTTACCATACCAGCCTCTCGATATTAGAGAATCTTCTATCTCATAGTGACATTAACCAAAAAGATGAATGGGTCATCGTTGATATGGTGGCGGGTACTGATGCATTCTCGGGGCCACTTCATGCAATGTTCGACCTCATATTCATTGTCGTCGAACCAACCGTCGAATCACTAGCCGTCTACAGTCAGTTCAGCAAACTCGCCCAAAAAGCCGGTATCGGTGATCGAGTAAAAATCATCGCCAACAAGGTTGAGGACGAAGATGACGTCGCGTATATCACCCAGCAGACAGGGCAATCGGCTATTGTTTCTGTCGCGTATGATTCCCATTTGCGTAAGCAACGCCAAAGAGGTGGCGTTTTACAGCTCGCCGATGAGCAGCGCCAGGCGATGCAACAAATCGCAGACGTGGCCCGTCAAAGCGCCCTACATCCCAACATTCATCTAAAGAAGCTGCACGATCTCCACAGCGTTTTTGCCAAACAACAATTCACCATTGATAAATATGGCGACACTCTAGGACATATCGATCCAGAGTTCTCATTTAGGAGTAACGATTAGGTGAAAACTCATTCCACGAAAAAGGCGATCGTGGTCATTGCCGGGGTGAAGTTTACCAAGGCTCGTCGGCGATTTGATCATCACAAAGACGTGCGTTACTTTGAGCTACCAGATGGTATCTATAAAATGAATGCCGCAGCTGGCAGTGTCTTAAAACTCCACGATGAATACGAAATCATTGCGCAAGGTGGGAATCCGGCAGATGCAGAGCGACTGCAGGCGCTTGGGATTGCCGATACTCACGGCTATTACGCAGTGAATCTCTTAGACAAGCAGGATGTCAAAGAATTCGTCTCAGCCATTCGACAGCTAAAGAAGGCGACAGGACTACCTGTTCACCTGGTGCATTATGGGTCGGCGTCTGAAGTGCAAGTGGCACTACCAAAAGGAAGCCTCCGCCATAGTATCTGGGAAGCACCCGGAGAAGCCGTGAGTGACCTCGTCCTTGCGAACTGCGCAACACTGTTGAATCTCTTACAAGAAATGCGTCATCAAGAAATATTCACTGATCAAGAAGTATCGAAAGTAATATCTCTTAGCGCAGTGGCGGCAGTGCGTCCGCTAGCAAAATTGAGCCTTGATAATATTCAAAAAGCTGCCAATCATAGCCTAATGCGCACCCTTGCGCTAGAAGTGACGCGCGAGAAGATATTTATCACCGAAATAATGGCCGGAAGTACCGACGGTGGCTACTACGATAACGACGCCACATTCGATATTTCGCTGGAGCACTCCAAGGCTATTGGCTATGACTATGCCCCGGAAGATAAACCAGTGTTCACGGCCGACCAGATCGGTGACGCCGTTAGATATGTTATTGATGCTCGCTGTAATGTCCGCGAGGTTGTCTTGATCCCCTATGGCCAGTACCCTCATCTTGGGGCTTAGGTTGATGCTAGTAGTATCCAGCAACTTACCGCAACCGCCAAAGAAAGACTCGAGAGTCTGTCCATCACCCCGCCGTGGCCTGGAATCGTCGTGCCCCAATCCTTGATAGAGAGTGACCGTTTGGCCGCACTATTCATAAGATCACCAATTGCACTTGCCGTGCCCACTGCCGCCGCCAGTAGTGGAGTCACTGGAATCGCCAAGTACCAACTAACAACGAAGCCCCCAAGAACAGCACCTATGAATTGTCCTATAACACCCTCCCAGCTTTTGCGGCTGTTCAGCCATTGAGGCAGTGGGTGCTTGCCTGTGTAGTTTCCCATAAAGAAGGCAACGACATCGGAAAATACTGATATGATCGCCACTGCAATGAGGGAAGTGACTGCTTGCTCCTGCGGAAGCATGAGAAACCAGACACCGAGATGCAACAAACAGAGGACAAAGATAATAAAATACCATCTGGTTACTGGACGACTCCAGCCATGATTTACGTTCAGTTCACGGATGGCGAGTCCCAGCAGAAAGATGGTGACGATAACGGCACCTAACAAGCCACTATAGAGTATGCCAATAAGGAAGAGAAAGATTGGTAGCCACCAGATAATCTTTATGAATAATGATGACCTTATGAAGCGTGCGACATTCCATCGGTACAGTGGTAGACAAGCCACTGATCCCAGTAAAAGTGCCCCCACAACCAGAAGACCCAAATGAAACAACAGTTCAGGTGTCATAGTTCTGTACCGTTCCAAATAGATTCTTGCGGAGTGTTATCGTGGCAATACAGATCAATAGTATATACGCCCACGCGTACGTAGGAGAGGTAATCATGCCACTTATTACCACCGCAATCCCAGCGGCAAATGAGGCGTAGCTCGATCGGCGAAAGAGGAGCACAAAAATGATATACACCCCGAATCCTATAGCTCCTACCAGTGGGGTGGTACCGAGCAGCACCCCAAGCCCCGTCGCAATACCCTTGCCACCTTTAAACCGTAGCCAGATAGGAAAAATATGACCCATGATGGCACAAATCCCTATGATAAATCCTGTCGAGGCACCGAAATAAACCGTCGCCATATAGGTCGGTAAGAAACCCTTTGCGATATCAACGACTAGGGTAGGGATGGCCGCACGCCATCCGATAACCCTGAGCACATTTGCAAATCCGATATTACCGCTGCCTCGCCTCTGGATGTCAATTCCATAACGACGAGCGACGAGCTTGCCCGTAGGTAACGAGCCACAAAGGTAGCTAAAAATTCCCATAGATAATACCGCAAGCATCATATATAGTATAGTATAACGTAGGTAAAAGGAGGTGGTGTGTTAGGATTTATCGGATTTCTCATTGCAGCAATTATCATTGGCTGGTTTGCGGTTTCATTTTATCGATCCTTTGCTGAACTAGCATTTCGTCAGCGAACATATTTTACAGTAGCCTTCATGTTGCTGGGTGTTGCATTACTCGTCTGGGGTATGGCGCCGCTGCTTGATGATGCCGAATCAACGGCAATGATTGTTTTTATAGGTGACGTACTATTGCTCATTGGTACGGGATTCTTACTAGAAGCACAGTTCTCCCGTTTTTCTCTTTTATCGGTGATTGTGATGTCACTAGCCGGATCTGCCCTCATCGGTGCCCGTGCCTTTATCTTCGAACCTGCTGCGACCGTACAGAACGGCATCCTTCATTTCAACCTCGAGGGTGAACCGCGCATTATGCTTTTGGCTCTCCTTGCATTTATCTGGGTGCCTCTCGGGACACGTATTACCCAGCTTGCCGTTCAGTCTAAAGGATTGGTTCAATTTGGCGGTGTGATTGCTTTGGCGTTTATTATCTCACTGGTCTGTGCTGCTGTCTTTATTGGTGCCAGGCAAGAGGTCATGATTATCGCCAGCTTTGCCGCTTTGGCATTTTCGTTCCTTATCTTGTCATTTATACCACTCTTGATTAACCGCTACTCACTTGTCATCGCAGATCAAAAACGAAATCACCACCGAAAAGGAGGAAGGCATGGAAAATAACTCGTCCGTTCCACAGTTTCAGCCAGCGGCTACTTCGGAAGAGCCGCCAGTGTCGACACCTCAACCGCAAACTAGTGGCGTTTGGCTCAGTCAAGAGGAATATCAGCGTCTACAACATGAGGCTGCACAACCCCGACCAGTCGGCTCTCATACAACTGCAGCACCAGTATATATGAATGAGGGGAAGAAGAACCTTTGGACGTATATTGGTGGTGCGGCGGCCGTATTAATATTTTTGGGGATGTCGTATGGTACAGCAACGGTATTCACGGGGCCATTAGTCATCGCCTTGTTGATATTCATTATTCTCGCCATCAAGTCACTGGTAAAGCCACCTTCCAATGAGGCATATGCATCAACTTTTGCTGCGCCAAGCAGGAAGACGAGTGCTGGTAAAATTGTTCTGACTGTATTACTCTTACTCCTCCTGATTCCCGTCATGCCGTATGCCTTGTTGATTATATTTTTGCTTATAATGCTTGCGAGCGGCCAAAATCCCGGCACCTAGGCGGCCTATGACCCGACAGTTAACGACGCTTCTGGCGCTTGCACGTCCTTACAATAGCCTTTTGCCGCTACTTCTTCTCTACATGGGCAGCGTGATCGCCAGTATTACCCACGTTGGGGTGATTATGGTTGCAATGGGAATATTATTCCTTGTACACGCTGTTGCAACGATTGGTAATGATATCGCCGATAAGGAGATAGACAAAGATAATCAGCGTGACCTTCTTCTCACGACTGCCTGGCGACCTCGTCAGTTACGACAACTGGTTATCATTATGTCATTTGTTGCACTCGTAGTAAGTGTCGCCTTACTTCCGGCACTAACGACGATACTCTTTGTGTGTCTGTTGTTCATTTCGTGGGGGTATAACGTAAAGCCCTTGCAGTTATCGCGCCGACCTATCTGGTCGGTTGTTATTCTGGGTGTCTGTTACGGCTTTATCCCTTTTTGTATTGGGGCATCACTTGACGGAAATATAACAATCATAGAAGCAGCCATCGGTTGTAGTTTTGCAATGAGCCGCATGTCGCTATCTATCCTCAAGGATTACAAAGATGCTCATGGCGACGCATTACACCATAAAAAGACGTTTCTATTAGTGTATGGAAGAACCATGGTGTGGCGTCTTAGTATCGCATTATTATTAGGAGGCAATACGGCAACTATCCTATTTCTGTGGCTATGGGCTGGAGGGGAGGGCGGACAAGTATATTGGCTCGTCGGCGGGATTGCTATGAGTGGGTGGTTACTCTACCAACGCCTATTGCTGCGTCCAGAACGGTCATATCAATGGCTTGATCAACAGTTTCATCGTGTTTTATCTTATGAATCAGTATTTTATGGATATATTATCGTATGGTTGACTATGTCAGTGCGCTAATCTCTAACTTTTTCTTAGTCTTTGGGGCGATTATTCTATTCTTTCTCCCTTTTGTTGGCATCTTTTGGTGGCGTCACCGAAAAGAGATAGCCAATAAGCGACCGCATGTCAATCAGTTTGCCGAACAGTTCTTTATGAGCCCAGAGTCAAACGTTCTCATCACTGTTTGGGCGGCAGTCGAGGCGTTTATCTGGTTTGTCCTCCCCGAGTTTCTGCTTTTTCTTATCATATTTATGAAAGTACGACACAAATTTGATCTTCTTAAATTTGACATTATCGGCACAGTGATTGGGACAGTGATTGGTATTGTATGGCATGCACCCGTGAGCTTTCTAGTTCAATTACCATTTATTCATATTGGTATGATCAATCAAGTACGAACATGGTTTAGTGACTGGGGGATTTGGGGTATATTCTTCCAACCATTTTCCGGTGTGCCATTCAAAGTGTTCAATCATCTCGCGCTTGATTTTCATTTCTTCATTCCACTCTTTATCGTCCTTGCGGTTATCGCGCGCATCGCTCGCTACTTTGTTGCTTATGAGATTACCAAAGCCATTTATCCGTTTATTCACAAATTTGTGAGGAAACATTATGGTATTTTATTTATCGCAGCGGTGATGATATTTACTCTTTTACTAATGCGTGTGTCTGAGATTTATTCATGACGAGCGTTGGTGAGCATAAAAACAAGTGCCGTTCTACTTGGAAGATAGAGGGGTAGCTTCTCCTTCGCAGACACGTAGGTCATATCCATATTAACTCTATCGTTACCGCCGAATGTTGTGGCATCACTAGAGAGTATCAGACGATAGTCGCCATCAAACGCTGGGATAGCGTGATCCGTATATGAGGTAACGGGTGAAAAACTAAAGACAAATAGATAGTCATCTCGCACAAACGACAGCAACTGTCGGTTTTCGTCAATCGTCACGTAATGATAACTCTGATCTCGTAGTTGTTTGACCAGTCCGACCATTGTTTGATCAAACGCCTGTAGCCACTGATACTTTAATCGAGGATTATCTGCCAAATCCCATTGTCGGCGAGCATAATGATACGACCAATTATTACCTTCACGAGGGAAGTCAATCCATTCCGGGTGGCCAAATTCATTACCCATAAAGTTCAAATACCCCCCGGCATGCGTACTGGCGGTCAGCAGACGAATCATTTTATGCAAGGCAATACCACGCTCGACCACGAGATTGTTATCATCGATCTGCATATGATCATACATATCCTTATCGATCAGGCGAAAAATCAGTGTTTTATCACCAACCAAAGCTTGGTCATGGCTCTCGGCATAACTGATCGTTTGTTCTTCGGGGCGATGCGTTGTTAGTTCATGGAATAAATGGCCAAGGTTCCAGTCTTCATCGCGTTTTTCTTTTAACAATTTTATCCAAAGGTCGGGCACTCCCATGCTGAGACGATAGTCAAAGCCTATGCCACCTTTCTCAACCGGGGCGGCCAGGCCAGGATAGGCGCTCATATCCTCGGCAATCACCGTCGCATCAGGACGAACCGTATGGAGGAGTGTACTAGCCATACGAAGATACGCAAGAGCATCAAGATCGGTATTATCCGACAAATAGTCATCGTAGCTGCCGAATGCACGGCCAAGGCCATGATCGTGATACAGCATGCTCGTCACGCCATCGAACCGAAACCCGTCAAAACGAAACTCGTCTATCCAGTATCGAATATTTGACAGAAGAAAATGGGCCACCTCAGACTTGCCATAATCAAATGTTCGCGAATCCCACGCCGCATGGTTACCGCGATCACCTGCATGAAAATACTGTGTCAGCGTACCATCAAAACGGCTGAGGCCTTCATTCTCATTTTTGACGGCGTGCGAGTGAACTATATCCATAATGACGCGTAGTCCCATGCCATGCGCAGTGTCAATGAGTTGCTTTAGCTCGTCTGGCGTGCCAAAACGCGAGCTGGGCGCAAAAAAGTTCGAGACATGATATCCAAAGCTCCCATAGTAAGGGTGTTCTTGCACGGCCATCAGCTGTACGGTGTTATAGCCAAGCTCTTGTATGCGAGGAAGTACCGTATCAGTAAAGTATTGATAGCTTGCTACCTCAGGCTGGTCACTACTCATTCCAACGTGGGCCTCGTAAATAAGTGGCACGGCGGGTTTTGGAGGTGTTTCGTGCTTCCATTGATAGGAAACAGCTGGCTGCCATACCACTGCGTCAAAGCCCATCGTTGCCTCGTCCTGCACAGCGTACGTTGCATAAGAAGGTATCCTATCGCCACTTCCGCCACTCCACTGGACATGCAACTTATAGCGATCGCCATTTGTTAACAAAGCCATCGGCAGCCGTAATTCCCACCCCCCCCCCATTCTCAATACGTGTAAAAGCGTAGGTATCGTCCTTCTTCCAGTCGTTCTTGCCACAAAGAAGGAAGAGATGCGTAGCCCCTGGTGCCCATTCGCGTATAACCCATTCATCCTTTTCAAGATGCAGCCCAAAATACAAGTGACCCAGGGCAAAGTCCGCCAGTGTCATTCCATTCGTTATGCGTGCCTCGGCCACCTCAAAGTAGTCTTGCTGCGCCTCAAGCTTCTCCTGATAGGGTTCGAGCCATGGATCAATGGCAGCAATTGTCTTCCGCTTCATTCTTATTTAGTATATCAGCTTATGCTTTCTCTATAAAACGACGTTGCCAATCTGTAGCGAGATTGAGAGCCACCGCATAGGGAAGGGTGTCGTGACGATATTTCTCATGGGCCTCATGATTAGCAAAACGAATTCGATCTAATTCAACTTTCTCAACAAACAAACGATAGCCTTCAAGCTGTCCCCACACTCGTGTGAAATGCCTATTGAATCGTGGCGCCATCCGTAAAGCACGAAAATAGGTAGAGCGCGTCGTTGGCCACCAAAAGATGAATGATACTATAGCCGCACTCACGTATACCCAGTCAATGTACCCCAGTGGTATGAGACATGCGGCGCTAACGCCGAATATCGCGATGATGAAAAATAGTGTCATAATGCCGTACTCTTTATCTCGATAGCGCTCGGTAATCCAGCCTCTTCGAACCAATTCGGTCTCCACGACATGCTGCAGACTGCGATCATGCAGCGCAATCCTACGAGAGGCATCTCGCCAATAAATATGCTGTCCTCGTTTGGTAATCGCTAGCGTCGCCAGAACGTGAAGATCGATGTTGCCTAGTCGCTCCTTGTAAAACGTTGGTTTGAGACTAACAACAAAATCATCAGTATCAGCAGTTGGGACGATCGCGATGTACCCCCGACGCTCTAAGTCAAATAACGTGGCAAGATATTCCTCTTTGCCAAACGTCTGGTCATATAAAAATGCCATCTCAGCCGGATGCACCCCAAGGGGCGGCTCGTAATACGCGATGATTGTCTGGCGCAAAAATACCTGTCGCACCTGTATGGCGCGTGATAAGCGGCCAGCGTGAGCAAATGCAATGGCGGCCAACTGTAACAATATATAGGTGCCGACGAAGATAACCGGTGCACCCAAAATTGTCGCAAACATACCATCAAGAATAAAATCACCTAGGTGCACCGAATTGTCTGAAATAGTCATAACTATGTACAGTATATACTATCCTTCTGCCGTGTCGAGAAAAGCTTATGCTTATCTGGTAGTCATTGGAATGAGTCCAAAAAACCTGGTATACTACATCTTATGAAATCGCTTAGTCTTGCAAAGCCACATCTGATTGTGATGGTAGGGGTTCCTGGGGCCGGGAAGAGCTTTTTTGCCGAGCGTTTTTCGCACACTTTTTCAGTACCACTGGTCAGCTGGAAGGCAATCCGCCGCGAACTTTTCGATAATCCACATTTTGATGCGAACGAGGACGTCCTGGTTGATCGTGTTGCCCACCATATGCTAAGTGAGTTATTCAAAACGGGCGCAGTTGTTGTATATGAAGCCGACATTCAATCCGAAGATCACCGTGAAGAGGTCGCCGATCAGGCTAAGAAGGCGGGTTATGAGACTCTGTTTGTTTGGGTGCAAATCGATGCAGGTACTGCAAAATCTCGTGCCGCCAAAAGTGGTCTCCGGCCCACGCAGTATCAGCGCTATGAAAAATCATTTGCTTCCTTCAAACAAAGCGACACCCCCGTTGTTATCAGTGGTAAGCACACCTACGCCTCACAGTTAAAAATTGTTCTCACCAAACTCAGTATGCCGCGCGCACGCCGCGCATCCACTCCCAATCGTCCCGCTGGTCGGTCGGTAACCATACGGTAGGTGCGAATGCCGATCATTCTTGATCCCGAATTAGGCAAAATCACGATTCGTAAAAGTGCGCGCTCAAAACATATTCGCATGCGGGTTGCCCCGGACGGGACGATTCGCGTCTCAGCACCACTCTATTCACCTCTGTTCTTCATCAAACGTGCTATTGCCGCGTCTCGGGACGAGCTTCATCAGTTACTCCATCACCATCGCCCTACCCTCAACTATCACGATGGCGACGCAATAGGGAAAAGCCACAGCCTGATTGTACGCAGCGGTAGAGTCGTTAGCATTAAACGACAAGGATTACACATTATTGTGACAAAACCTGCCAATACGTCACTTGACTCACCAGAGATTCAATCTCTTCTTAGAAAAGAAATCATTGCCGCCTTACGCCGCGAAGCAAAAGGCTACCTACCCAAGCGCCTCAAATACCTCGCCGATCAGCATGGGTTTCACTACGAACGCGTCCGCTTTTCTCATGCCAGTGGCCGATGGGGAAGTTGCAGTAGCACCGGAACAATCAGCCTTAATATTGCCCTGATGAAGCTGCCGTTCAAGCTCATTGACTATGTCCTGCTGCATGAGCTCTCTCATACGGTTGAAATGAATCATAGTGATCGGTTCTGGCATCTCGTTGGCCAATACGACCCGCGTTATCTTGCACATCGTGCCGCCCTCAAAAAGGAAGTTCCCACTATTTAACCATAGGCTTTATATTGTTTGGGGGAGCCGTATCATGCTATGCTAACAGTATGCACAAGGGTGGTACTAGTTATACTCCGCAAGCGGCCCGGATTCTTCGCTATGCTGGACTGATTATTCCGTTTATTCTCATTGGATACGGGTACCTTCATGCAGTGGGCATTATTTATAGTCATAACTTTACGAGCTTTGCCATTCTCAACGCCGTATCGATCATCTGGATGATAGTAGCTATTTGGCAATTTCTCGACCGCACGAGATCTCGATCCGTTGTTGCGTTTCGGCTGGCGCTATATCACATATTGTCGGCTTTCTATTTATTGTTTGTTACCGGTATATTAACTCCTTTTGCTGCCTGTTGGCTCTTGCTTCTCATTACTGCTAGCATCTATTTCGGTCGCGTTGGTGTTCTCTCTAGCGTCACTGTATTTTTGTCTGTTGTTATTGCCGACGTATTAGTATGGGGACCGATCGATATCACCACTGTGCTTTACGATCTATCTGCACTTGTGGCCGTTCTGATTTGCGGTATTGTTGTCATGAGCATGAGCCGAGCTCAAGCCGTTGATCGTAGCGAGTTAAAGCGCAGTCATGCCCAGGAAATTCTCCAGCGTGACCGTATTTTGACCATCGTTAATAATCTTGCCGATGCCGTCCTAAGTACAGATAAAAAGGGTATCGTGCGTGTATACAACTCGGCCAGCCTCGATCTGCTTGACACAAATGACAGCTTGAACGGACATCACATTGACGCAGTCCTGCCACTTGTTGATAGCAAAGGAGAAGCAATAACTTTCTCTACGCTCATTAATACCTCAAAAACCGTCCACGTCTATGATGACCTGTGGTATGTTTTTGATGATGGTGAGCGAATTCGTCTTGAAATTACCGTTTCGCCTATCCGGAAGACCTTCCGTCATCTTTCTGGAGCGGAGGACGGACACATCGTTATTATGCGAGACATCACAAAGTCCAAAAGTCTCGAAGAAGAGCGCGATGAGTTTATTAGTGTCGTTAGCCATGAGTTGCGCACCCCCATTACCGTCGTGGAAGGATCGTTATCTAATCTCGAAGTAATGCTCACCAAAGACAACGTCGGTCGCAATGTCATTCGAGGGGCTGTGGACATCGCCCACCAGCAAATCCTTTATCTTGCCAAAATGGTTAATGACCTCAGCACCTTATCGCGCGCCGAACGAGGTCTGGCTGATACAAAAGAGCGTATTGACGTTCAGACCTTACTACGGGCGCTGTATGATACTTACGCGCCTCAGGCGGCAGAAAAAGGACTGACGCTTGACCTTGATGCCGATGCTCAATTAGGAGCCGTCGAAGTCAGTCGACTCTATCTTGAGGAGCTACTCCAAAACTTTATTACAAATGCCATTAAATACACCAAGACGGGATCGATCAAGCTCATCGTCAAACGCAAAGATGATGTGATCACCTTTTCCGTCAAGGACAGCGGCATTGGAATCAGCAAGAGCGAGCAGACCAAGGTATTTGATAAATTCTATCGCAGCGAAGATTATCGTACCCGCGAAACAGGTGGTACCGGCCTAGGACTCTATGTCGTTACCAAACTAGCTCGCAAAATGCATACCAGCGTCGAGTTAAAGAGTCGTCTTAATCACGGTTCAACTTTTAGCTTTAGCCTGCCAGCAGCTGACTAGAGATTACGAATAGGGCGGGCGACTGATTTTGCCGAACCTGTGATTGGTCGACCCTTCCATGTCACTGTTCGTGTGGCGTAGGCATAGATACTCACCGTCAATAGAATCACCTCTTGCACCAATACGACAGGAAAGACAACGCCGCCGATAATCCACCCCTTGCGCCAAACTCGCATGGTATAGAGGGTATAGCTGACGATATAAAGGAGACCCGTTAGGAGTGCGATGTCATGGGCTGATGACCAGCCGACGACAAGGGCGGTGGGTACCCAGACAAAAGGCAGCAACATGAGGCTAAGGACGATATAGGCGAGAATGACCTGAATGACCCGACCTTCAAGCCCGGGGTAGAGCAGCCGAACGCTCGTCTCTAACTGCGATCGCCATTTCTTTTCGTACGAGACACCCATATCAGCTGTACTAATGAGAAATCGATAACGATGGTCTGCTGCTGCACGTGCCGCAATCAGCTTTTCTGGCTCAACTGCCAGGCGTAAATTCTCAAATCCCCCAAATGATTGCATTAGAAAGTCTCGACGCACCATCCACGCACTACTCGCAACAGCCGGATAATCACGGCGATGGATTACCATCGTCCAAAAATAGCGAAGTGTCGCAAACAAAATACTACCCCGCCAGATATCATCACGCGTCGGTAGTACTGATACGACATCTGCTTCCTCGGCAATCATTGTCGCAACCAGCCGATCAATTGTTTGTGGCTTGATATGTGTATCGACATCAAGATAAAAAATAATATCCCCACTCGCCTCGTGGAAGAGTTCGTGCTCGGCATGGGTCTTACCTAGCCATCCGTCGGGTAGGGGCGAACCTTCAACAAATCGTACGCCCACATGCGCAAACGATTTGATTAAGACGGATGTATTATCTTTCGAGGCATCGTCTAGGACAATAATCTCTAATTTTGGGTATGAACTAGCCACAACTCGTTCGAGACATTGCGTCATGGCGTGCGTTTCATTACGGGCAGGTACGCAGACCGAGACGGTCGGTAAATCATTCGTCGAAAGAGACAACTCGGGATGAACATAGCGCGTAAAGCGTCGCATTACCCGCATCAGCCGCTGTAACAGCAATAGAGACGTCACCGAGCTTGCCGCTAAAAGGCCATAAAGAATAAGCATCATCTCTTCCATCATACCACGGCCGTCAGCTTGACCTACTAACCGAAGTACGGTACCATAGTACTTGACAGTCTGCCGAGAGCAGACTTTTAAATTGGGAGAAATAACCAGCGTGGCGCAAAAAAGCAAGGCAAAGAGCGGTTCACCAAAGAAGTCATCTTCTGAGTCAACCAAGGTGACACGCATCACCGCAACCGACACCAAGACAACCACAGCAGCAAAGGCTGACAAGCCTGCTGCGATCAAAAAAACAACCGAGACAAAGGCACCGCGTGCTGCTACATCAGACGCTCCTGCTCGTAAGAATATTCTCGCCTCAATTGGCGGTTATTTTAAGGGCTCATGGGCTGAACTACGTCAGGTACGATGGCCTAATCGTCGAACAACTTGGGGACTAACCCTTGCCGTCGTCATCTTTACCGCCTTCTTTGTCGGTATGATTGTCTTGCTTGACTATGCGTTCCAATTACTATTTGAAAGAATTCTAGGTTAGAGGAGAAACGATCACAATTATGGCAACAAAACGTTACGACAGCACTCGTCAATGGTACGCAATCCACACATATAGTGGCTACGAAGAAAAAGTCGCCGATAGCATTCGCCAGCGTATTAACGCGGTTGACATGGCAGACAAGATCTTTGATGTCATGGTGCCAAAGGAAAAGCAAATCCAAATCAAGAATGGTAAGCGTAAGGTCGTAGAAGCAAAAATCTTCCAAGGCTACGCACTGGTCGAAATGAAACTGACCGACGAAACATGGTACATCGTCCGCAACACTCCAGGCGTCACCGGATTTGTCGGCAGTGGCACTGAGCCAACTCCTGTCTCTGACAGTGAAATTGCTAAGATCAAAAAACGTATGGGCGTGGAAGATCCAAAGCATCAGATCGACTTTGCCGAAGGCGAAGTGGTATCTATCACCGATGGTCCATTCAAAGGCTTTGACGGCGCTATTAGCGAAATCGATACTCAGAAGGGCAAGATTAAGGTCATGGTCAGCATGTTTGGCCGTGATACCCCTGTTGAACTGGATGCTCTGCAGGTAACAAAGATATAATTACCACCCTTTCGGATTAATAGGCCCCTCACCGGGCCTATTTTATTATTGCGCACGTATTGACACCTATGATAAAATTGGAAAAATCACTCGCGTACCTCGGCGGAAAGCGAGAAGGAGGAATATCATGACAATACAACGCGAACGAGAAAAGGCGATGATTGACCAATTAGTCGATGACAATGCACTTGAAGCCCAGGTGCATTTTTTATATCCCGATACCAAACGCCTTCTGGGGGTACACGGTATGCGCTGTCTCATGGTCGCAAATCCTGATCCCCTAGAAGTGAAAGACCGACTTGATCACCCTCATAATGCGGCTCTGGAGAATGCGCTGCCACTTTGGGTTAATTTTTACCGCTATGAGGCCACTGCTGATCGCGGGACACCCCAACGCCCTCGCTATGCAACCGTCCGCCATAGTGTCGGTGGTATGGCCGTTCATACCGGTCTTGGCGACTATCAAGCGATCAATGAATTATCGGGCCAACCAACCCTGCCGACGGGTCTTAATCTGTGGTTAGATTTTTATAGGCTAGATCGATCTCGCAACGGGTCGGGTGGCTATCACCGACCTCTCCCTGGCGAGCTGTTCGGCCTCATGAAAGAATTTAATATCCCAGACAATCTCGCCTCTTTCCAGCAAACATTTCCTCGAACTGATCGGAATGACATCAATTTCCTGGCTCACTACATTCAATCTCTCATTACCAAAGCCGAGGTCGAAAATCCCTTGGTTATTGATTGGATGTCATTCTGGCAAGAAATCCAACGGAAGGTGCAGGCGGTTATTGAGAAAAAGTCATAGATGCGGTATAATAACAGTTGTTACGCACTAAATACATGCTTCAATAAGATATTTAGTACAAGAAGGAAAAACAACTATGGCAAAGAAGGTTATTGGTAACCTCAAACTTCGTATCCCAGCCGGTCGCGCGACCGCAGGTCCTCCTGTTGGTTCAACACTAGGTCAATGGGGTCTTAACATGATGGATTTTATCAATCCATTTAACGACGCAACTAAGGGCGATATGGGCAAGGACGTCATCGTACACATTCAAGTGTTCGAAGATCGTACCTTTACCTGGAAAAGCCTTGGCCAGCCAGCTGACGATATGATTCGTGCTGCGGCAAACATCAAAAAGGGTAGTGGCAAGCCACATGCCGAGAAAGTTGGTAAGCTTACCCGTGCTCAGCTCGCTGAAATCGCCGAAGCAAAGAAAGACCAGCTAAATGCTAATGACGACGAAGCTCGTATGAAAGTCATTGCCGGTACTGCACGCAGTATGGGTGTTGAAATCGTCGATTAGTGATAATCATGTCAATCAATCTAAAACCGCCTCTCTAGGGGCGGTTTTAGATATAACAAATAATGTCAGGGAAATTCACCTCCCTATCGTACTGTCTTTGACGATAGGGAGGGGGATCCGTGCTGTTTTTCATTGATGATGCACTACTTGGGTCATGCGAACATACATGATGGCGGCCACGACCCCCAGCGCGAGCACAAGACCAGCTTGCCATGATGTCGCCAAGATCAGGTACGCTGCTGTCATGACGAACCACAACGAGTCCGTCTTGTCCAGCGCACCTCCTTGCCGGCCGAACACCGCACTCAGGCCGAAAATCCGAACTAGTCGGCTCGGGTTGACCGCGATGATATCGCCAGAGTCTTTAACCCCAACGAGCCTTTTCAGTCGGCTCTCGATCCAGTCGCCGACTTCGGCAAAGGGCGGCGTAATGATGAGAATTACTAGCCACTGTCTCCAGTTGGCCGCGATCTGATCGCCGACACCACCAAACAGCCACACCAGACCCAGAGTGACAGCGCCTGCGACTGAGCCGAAAACCCAGCCCCAGACAGCGCCTGCCACTGTCTTCTTGGGTGAGTGGCGGGGGAATAGCTTCGTGCGGCCGAACCGCTTGCCGAAGACTTGAGCGGTGGCGTTCTCGACATAGACAGTCACGATGATGACCATAACGAGCCAGACGTCGTGGCCGTTCATGATCCGCGTCCCACTGTACGCGCCGATACACACAAGCCACATCTGGACCATAAGGGCCATGTAGGCCCTATTTGAGAAATTCTTCTCGAGAGGTCCCGTAAACGACAGAATCTCCGATGCGCACGCGATCGCAACCACGGTGGTCAGAACGATCACGGGCCAGTACCCCAGCGATACGACCACTAGTAACCCGACCACAAGGACGATGCCTCGCCCGGTCTTGGTATTCAAAAAGGTCGCCACTGCGACCACCTCCTAATGTTGTAGGTACTCTAGTGGATGAACCCACAGATCCACTCATACCATAGCATCATTATGGATATTGTTCAACATACGCGTAGCATACCTACCCTCGGACGAGGCATGTATGCTACTATAAAACCATAACCATGTCTACGTTGTTACCGACCTCCTCTCATCCCATTCACCAGCACCAGCCTGGTTTTACCCTTGTCGAAATAGCCGTAACATTGTTTATTATTGGCATACTTGTCACCATTGCCAGCGTTTCCTACACTGCTATTCATGTCGAAGCGCGAAATACAGAAGTCAAAGAAGAACTAGCAAAGTTTGGCAGTACGTTAGTACGATACAAGGCAGATAACGGGGCCTACCCCTCAAACACCAACCTTCTTACTGGCGCTTATGCGGTAACGTTCAAGACCGATGAACTGTATACCGAGACCGCATTCTATAATCTTCTTTACTGCAGCGCGAGTCCTTACGGTTCGTACGCCCTATTGGCCATCACCAAGAATAATCAGCGTATTTACATTAAAGACACTGCCAAGCCGACTGTCTACGAGGGCGGCACATCCTGGTCAGGGAGTAATTCTACCGCAATGTGCACAAGTGTCTTACCTGGATCGACACCTGCCGGTATGGCAGGCTACCGTCAAAGCGGCGAAAGTCCTGCTGGCTGGCGTGCTTGGACGCGCGGTGCCTAATTGACATCTTACCCCTGGTGTGATACAATAGAAGTATAACAAATCAATGCTGGGAGACGTCAGATAAACGTCGCTATCACCACAGAAAGGGTTTACACCAATCATGGCAAAAAAAGCCGATTTGCTTGAAAGAGCAACCACTCTTGGTCTTGATATGACCGAGAAGAATACTATCGCTGAGATCGAAGCAGCGATTGCAAATGTTGAGAATACACCAGAGGCTTCTGAGGCAATTGCCGCCGAACAACACGAAGGTGCTCTTGATACGATTGCGAATGCTACGGCAGATTTCATTGATGAAGTTAGTACAAATGCTGCTGAAGCAGTTGTCGAAATCAAGGAAAGTTTTGCAAAGGCTGGTAAACGTAGCGAAAAAGCTCTCAAAGAAGCTGACGAAAAAGCCGAGAAGGAAGCTCGCAAAGTTGCAGGCGACACCACTCCTCAAGATCCAGAGGCTGAGGCTCATAGCAAGAAAGGTCCAAAACCTGTTACTCGTCCACGACTTGAACGCCGCGGTAAGAAATACCAGGCAGTTGCCAAGCTCGTCGACAGCGCCACTGTTTATAACCTTGCTGATGCGCTTGACCTTGCCGTCAAGACTAACCCAGCAAAATTTGACGCAAGCGTTGAACTCCACATTCGTCTTGGCGTTGATCCACGTCAGGCCGATCAGAACGTTCGCGCAACCGTGAGTTTGCCAAATGGTACCGGTAAGACCATTCGTGTTGCCGTCTTTGCCCCAGAAGGTGATCACGCTGCTGCTAAAAAAGCCGGTGCCGATGTCATTGGTGACGAGAACTTCCTCAAGCAACTCGACAAAGAAGTCCTTGATTTTGATATCCTTGTCGCAACCCCACAGTACATGCCAAAGCTTGGCAAGTATGCACGCCTCTTAGGTCCACGCGGTCTTATGCCTAACCCGAAGGCTGGAACCGTTGCGACTGACGTTGCCAAGGCCGTATCAGAAGCCAAAGCTGGTAAGGTAGAGTACCGCGTCGACAAGCAAGCAATCGTTCACCTTTCGATTGGTAAGGTATCGTTTGGCGCAGAAAAGCTACGCCAGAATGCCGAAGCTTTCTTTGCAAGCCTTCAGGCGCAAAAACCAACTGGCCTCAAGGGAAGTTACGTCAAAACAACCGCCATTACCACTACGCAGGGTCCTGGTATCAAGGTTGAAAACGTCGTCAACTAGTCACTCGCCAAGACCTGTTACCAACAGCCATCTCTTCCTAAGGGATGGCTGTTTGCTTTATTGCCTCATACCAGATGGACTGCTACAATAAGAGGCAAGAAGGAGACCTCATAATGACTGATACACAAGCAGATGGTTACTACAATGAACCAAGCCTCAACGACGGCGATCTAGATCTCAGTTTCTTGGATGATGACGAGTCCTAAACTCCGCGTCGGTCTGGTTGTTCCGCACATCTTTATTCACCGTGATATCCTCCCACAGGTGATCTTTTCTCCTGGTGAATTAGCTCTATCCTTAGCCCAAGGTCTGATGGACCGAGGTGTCGATGTCACGTTATTTACGCCTGGGCCGACAGACACTACGGCAAGATCGATCACGGCTGACCTTAGCCTGTTTGAGTCCGAACTAGCAGGCAGGGGAGATACCTATGTCGCCCTCCTCAAGAAACACCCGTTTACCTTCATTAATCTTGCCCGACAAGTACAAGCAGAGATTATTGCCAAGGCCTACGCAGCCGCTAATAATGACGAAATTGACATCGTCCATATTTACACAAACGAAGAAGACTTGGCGCTGCCGTTTGCCGAACTGTGTCGAGTGCCCGTGGTGTTTACTCATCATGACCCGTTTAATTTTTCCGTCAAGTACAAAAATGTCTTTCCAAAGTACGATCATCTCAATTGGCTGTCACTGTCAAAGGCACAACGTCAAGGTATGCCGCCTGACACCAACTGGGTAGCGAACATCTACCATGGCATTGATCCTCATCGTTTTCGCCCGCTTGATCGTCCTGACAACAATTACATGGCCTACTTGGGTCGAATCATCCAACCGAAGGGTGTCCATATTGCCATTAATGCCGTAAAAGCATACAACCAGACCGCCACAACACCCCTCATGCTCAAAATCGCCGGCAAGCATTATGCTGATGAGGCAAACGACACGTACTGGCAAAAAGTCATCGAACCAGAACTAGGGGAGACAATCGAATATATCGGCCACCTAAAAGACGAGTATCAAAAGCAGCAGTTTCTCGGTAATGCACGCGGCCTCCTGGTTCCTTCGACGTTTGATGAGCCATTCGGCATGGTCTCGATCGAATCACTGGCCTCAGGCACGCCCGTTATCGGTATGACGATCGGGGCAACGCCTGAAATCATCGAGTCAGGTCGAACCGGCTATATTATCGACTATCAGGACGACAAACAAGCCGCAGGGGCAATGGCGGCCGCCATTGCAAAACTTCCATCAATTGATCGGGCTACGTGTCGACAATCGTTCGAGCAACGTTTTACACTCGAGACAATGGTCAATGATCATCTTAGTGTCTACGAACAGCTGGTTACAGAATCACAAGATCGGCCTTGATATGCGGATGCGCCTCGTAGCCTTCAAGCACAAAGTTTTCTTCGGTAAAGTCATCGATCGAGGCAACCTCGCCAACAATCTTTAGCTTTGGAAACGCATACGGCTTGCGGCGGAGCTGCTCTTTCGCGGCATCAAGGTGGTTCTTGTACAAATGTGCGTTGCCAATACTGACAATCAACTCGCGCGCCTCCAGCCCTGTCAGATGCGCCACCATATGCAGTAGCATCGCATACTGTGCGATGTTAAACGGCAATCCCAAAAAGACGTCGCTTGATCGCTGGTAGAGTTGCATGCGCAATTTACCCTTCGTCACATCAAATTGGAACATGGTGTGGCACGGCGGCAAGCGCATTGCCTCAAGATCTGCCACGTTCCACGCGTTGACGATAATGCCTTTTGAGTCTGGATTATTCTTTATCTCATTAATCGCCCAGGCAAGCTGGTCAATCTCCTCGCCGCTTGGTGACTTCCAGTGGCGCCACTGCGCGCCATAGACCGGGCCAAGGTTGAGGTCCTTATCGGCAAAACCATCCCAATAATGGATTTTGTGGTCATGCAGGTACTGAATATTCGTGCTACCAGAAATAAACCAGAACAACTCGTGCAGCAGAATCTTAAACGGCATTTTTTTAGTGGTCAGCAGCGGAAAGCCGTGACGCATGTCAAAACGAATCTGGTATCCAAAGATCGATTTAAGGTCATGGATACCACGAGAAGGTTTGCTTTTGCCATCTTTCAGGATATCCGCCATTAACTGTAAGTATTCGTATTCGGGATGCTTTGCCGTGCTCATACTGCGTCTCCTTTTTGCGTTACATGCTGACGAACATTTTTACCACTTGCCTCTAATATCATCTTGCCATACCCTCCGGAATGATCATTCACATAAACGATTTCATCGATGCCCGTCTGCGTGAGTGTCCTCGCGCAACTAGGACAGGGGAGGAGATTAATGAATAGCGTCGTTCCTTTGAGGTCGGTGCCATTCTCAAGCGCGCGAATCAGCAGGTGCATCTCGGCATGAATCGTATCGTAATGTGTCGTGTTGTGCACCTCTGAACCATGCCTTTCTCTGGAGTTTCCATGATGCAAGGCATACGACTGATACGGCACCACCTTGTTGAAGGCATCAAACAAATACGCGTAGCCTTCATCCGTCCGGCGGCCTAGGGATGCCCCTGTCTGAAAACTATAATCATATGATTGTTTCGCTGCCTCGGCCGCAGCAGCCAGCATCTCAGTATCCGACAAGACGGTGCCTTTTTTCGGCAGATTTGGTGCGTATGAATGATGTTGTTCATAGGCATGCGCCTCGTCTTCATCGACAAATGGCGACAGGTATTTAAACGGAATATTTCGTTCTAATAAGACTTGGTATGCTGGGTGATTCTGGAACGTATAGTGCCATGAACCATTGACTAATAAGACTCGTTTGAACCGATGCGCCGCCACAATATCCGCTAACTCTGACTGCGAGTAGGCAAGGACGCGAATCGCCCCCGGCGACACAGCATTAACCCTGTCAATAACTGGCTGCACAGTACGTAGGTCCAACATAGCAAACTGTGGCTGTCCCTCAAGTCCAGCGACATACGGTTCTTTACTTACCCCCAGGACAATGGGGGCTTTTGGCAGGTAGTGTTTGACGATCTGTTTGAAACGCGCCTGGCTCACCTCGCGCGGCGCAACAATAAAAATTGTGTCGTCATTAATTGCTGTCATCATCCTGGTACTTCTTGGCGAATCGCTTGGCAAGTTTTTTTACTGTCTCTAATTTCTCGTGATATTTGGCGGCATTTTCAGCTGGAGTGTTATCGAGTTCGCGGTAGTTCCACTGCGAAAGGTCAGGCTGGTCAAACGGCACACAGTGAAAATGAATATGCTCGACCGTGCTTTGTGCAGCGATGCCATCTTTTTGCACAATCTGCATCCCTTTCACACCATGAACGTCACGAATCATCTTTTTTGCAAGGTAAAATAGCTTGCGCATCGTCTCCCATTCACCAGGTGTCAACTCTTTGACAGAGCGTACGTGACGACGAGGGATCACCAGGATGTGTCCATCAATGTAGGCATAGGCAGGCACCGTCATATATACGCCATTTTCCTCGTAAATTTCATGATGTTTCTGCGTCTGATCATGATCGCAAAAGACACAGCGGCCCACCGTCTGCCATATCTGATCGTACGCCCCGGTCGTCCGAGCGGTGCGGTAGGCTTCTTCTGCGGCTTGCTGTTCAGGAGTCAGCACTATTTCTCCTTGATAGGGTCTTTTCGGTATTGCATAAAGTCTTTCAAGATATCACTGAGATGTCCACCGACGGCACGTTGCAAAATCTGTGTCGTTGATACACTGGTGGACTGACGATCGACAACAATCACCTCGCCGCCATAACTATTGACCGTCTTGTATTCACGCGACTCTTTGTATTGACCCGTCCAATCTTCTTTCACTGTCACATAGACGTCAGGTCGCAAGAGGCCCAACGAAGGCTGACAGCTCGGCTCGGGCAGGACAGTCACAAAATCAACACTGCGGAGATACGTCAGCATTTCGGCACGAATTTTTTCATCAAGAATCGGTTTATTAGGGCCTTTGACTCGACTAATCGCCGCATTACTACTAACACCAACCACTAAAATATCGCCAAGCTTTTTTGCTTCCTCAAGATAACGACACTGTCCGGCATGAATCAAATCCCATGACCCAGCGGTAAATACAATTTTCTTGTCTTTTTCTTTTAGCTTGTCATGTAAAGTCATCAGGTCACTCTGCGAAATCAGCCGCTTCTTCCATGAGCTCATTATGTTTCCTCCTCCTACGTTGATTTTATTGTAGCATATCGCGCCGAAGGAGCATATCGCGCGTTCGAATATAGTGATGATTGCTCGCGAGGGACTCATAGGGGGTATGACGCAAAAACTTATAGAAATCATACAGCAAAAACAGTCCCACCAACCCGTGCAGTAGTTGTCGAGACGTATAGCCGTCTATTGCAATCGCATCGTCAAATCCGGAAGCCCCGCGTTTTACATAGCCCGATTGAATGAAATATCGCTCAATAGCCGCCGCGTCATAGAATGGACAGTCCACCAGCAAAAAGGCAAGACTGCGAGCTATATCAACCATTGGCGGCCCTACTGAGGCTTTTTCAAAATCAATCACACCAGTTAATGCCAGTCCCTTCAATTGCCAGCAGTCCGAGTGGGTTGCCGGGGCAAATAAGGCATTCCCCCGAACTAAATCCATATGAAGTAACCTCCTATCTTGTATGGATCCTACGACAGCAAGGAGCCGCCCAAGACGAGTGAACACCTGAGAGGCGAGCGTAACACCAAGCGTCTTTTGCATCGCGCTCCTCACCCCAACATCGTGAAAATACGTCTCCATCCGTGCAACGATTGGTGTAATTTCGTGCGGGATAACGGTTTGATCCTGAGAGACGGCTGCATCATTTCCTACGGCATGCAGATCGCTCATGGCCCAGCCAAGCAGCTTGATATGGCGACGTGAATATGCCTCCCATGGAATCGTTGCCCCGGGAAGATAAGTATAGACGGCGGCATATGATGCTCCACGGGGTGTTTGCAATTTGACGGTTCGCTTGTCATAACGATCGCGCACGGGATAGCCCGCCATGGCCGCTTGATGCGAGAACGAATCAGCACGTCGAATGCGGTGCAATATACCTTCCTCGCGTTTATAAAAAAGTAGGTTGACTATCTCGCCATTCACCAATATCAAGGCATATGATTCGTTGCGATAGCCTTTTTGTGGCTGGCCGACGTGTGTCACCCGAAGATCGAATTGCTTTATCACACCACTAACAACTCGTTCGTACATACAACTACGTGGTGACTCTTTCGTATACCACCCAGTCAAATGCGTAACGGTTTTTCTCATCTACCGGATGATGCTCGCGGGATATTTCTTGCCACTGGCTGGCATCAAATTCCGGAAAAAAGACTGTCGCTTGGGGGAACTCGGCGTCAACCTCCGTAATATACAGTCTATCCATTTGATCAAGCGCCGCCTCATATATCTGAGCGCCACCTATCACAAAAACCTCATATTGCGCCATATCGTAAGCTGCCGACAACGAAAGACAGGTGATGACACCGTCCACACCAGTCGGTGTACGGCTGACGACGATGTTTTGACGGTTGGGAAGAGGGCGAGAGCCAATTGACTCGAACGTTCGTCGCCCCATTATAATAGATGTACCAGTGGTCAACTTTTTAAAATGCGCTAGGTCTGCAGGTAAGTCTCGCATCCATAACAAGTCATTATCGGCCCCAATACCTCGGTGTTTGTCATAGGCGACGATAATACTTTTCATGGTGATATCATACCACGCCTACTAAATTCATACGATCAGCGGGTGAGACCCGCATCGCCAAGCTTGCGAGCTAGGGCTTCCTCACCTCGCAAACGATCTTCATACTCCACCTCAGTCTCTCGGGCCCCATACGTCATCGTCGAAAGGGGTATAAGATAGTCGACATCCGGATCGCCTTGAATGGCATAACCAAAATAGTCTTCATACATTGTCTGGTGCCGAAGCTCATCAAGCGATACACTCCCATCACTAGCGCTAATCGGTAAGGGCGCACGAAGTAAGCGTGCAAGACTAGGAAGAAGATCGGCCGCCTGAGGGTCGACACGAATAGCAGCTGATTGGCGCTCGATCACCTTAATTCGTCGTTCATTCTCATCAAGAATATGGCCGATAGGACGCTTATAGGTCACGAGCAAACCCCCTAAGGTAGCAGCTCGGCTCCCCCTGTGATACTCAAAATGAGGCTGGAAAGTGATCTTCTGATACGGCTCCCGCCTCACTGGCGCAACGACACCGTGATGTTGAGCAATTGCTGCCAAGACCTGCGCCCGCTCATCTTTGACATATTCCATGCGATATCCATAGGGGTGCACCACCATTGCAAGTTCACATGCAGTCAGTTGAGTGTGGCGAAGGAGGGCCAGACCTTCACTAGGGGTCAGCGTTCCTTGTAAAAGAGCCTCGTGAGCTTCATCAAGACCCTTATCAGCTACCTCAGCCCTGATTGATTGCAGTCTCGCATACTCTTTCTGCTCTGGTGTCCACGTCTCAAGACTGGGCATATCAGCATTCCAGGCTGTATATGCCGCAAGAGCGTTTGTTAAGCGATGAGCCTCACCTGTTAACTGATTCAGCATGATCATATCGGCCACTTTCGACGGCACTAATGCAGGTGCATTATGAGGATCAAAGAGGGGCGCAAAGGCCTCTTTGCGCGCACGATCTCGCCTTGTTGCTTCCTCGCACCACGGATTCATGATATTCAGGATAGGGGTAGGTGCAATCGGACTACCTTCCGGCTCGACAAACTCAGCCGGAAGATCAAATGACCAAGTCCGACTCAGAGGGGCATCATCAATAGGAGGATAAAAGTAATCCTGTTTTGCCATATCTTTTAATTATAGCATATTTCGAATGGAATGTCGAACCTCCCTCAATCAGCTCTCCTTATGGCAGAAGTGTTGACTATTTTACGTAGATGACCTATACTGCAAGGTAGACATTACCAGAGACAGTGGCGGTGAACCGACATACGGAACACTTAATCAGCTACCGAGGATGTAACAAACAGTTATAACTCATGTAAGTCTTTGGTAGTGCGAGAATCAAAGACTTTTTTGATTCGTTCGAACCCAGAAGGGCTTTGAACAGAACTCATCAACTTGTCGGGATTCTCACATTACCACCTTAACAATTCGGTCGAATATACTAATAAACCAAACGGAGAATATATTTTATGGCAATTTCACGCGATAAAAAGAACGTTTTGGTTGCAGAACTTGCAGAACTACTTGCCTCGGCAAAAGGAACTGCATTTGCATCGTATCAGGGTCTGACCGTTGCCGACGTACAAGCGCTTCGCCGCGCTGCACGTGAGGCAGGCGTCGTAATCAAGGTGGTGAAAAACCGTCTTGTCCGCGTTGCCATGGCTGCCAGCGACACATACAAGGATACTGACACCTCACTTCTTACCGGCCAGCTTGTCTATGCCGTCAGTAGTGATGACGAAGTAGCCCCTGCAAAGGTCTTGGACGAGTTTGCAAAAACTCACCCAGCCTTGCAACTCGTTGGTGGTTTTTCTGGCGAAGGCTTGGCTATCTCTACCGAGGAAGTCAAAGCACTTGCAGGACTACCAAGCAAGAATCAGCTTATCGCCGAAGTGGTGGCGACACTGCTTTCACCTGTACACGATGTTACCAATGCGCTTTCTGGCAACCTTCATGCGTTGTTGGATGGTGTCGAAGCCAAAGCTTCTGCATAAACCAAACGTGTCTTATCGAATTTTAATTAACGAAAGGAATTTACTCACATGGCTGACGTAAAGAAACTTGCGGAAGAGCTAACCAAGCTTACCGTACTTGAAGTAAACGAACTAAAAACTGTCCTTAAGGACGAATATGGCATCGAACCAGCTGCTGCTGCCGTTGCTGTTGCCGGTCCAGCTGCAGGTCCTGCTGCTGACGCTGCTGACGAAAAGACTGAATTCACTGTTACCCTTAAAGATGCAGGTGCTCAGAAGGTAGCTGTTATCAAGGCTGTAAAGGAAATTACTGGTCTTGGTCTTGGTGAAGCAAAGGCAATCGTTGATGGTGCTCCAGCTCCTGTAAAGGAAAAGGTATCAAAGGACGACGCTGAGGCTGCAAAGAAAGCTCTTGAAGAAGCTGGCGCAACTGTAGAAGTTGCCTAAGTCACTGATATATCACGCTATTTCGACCGAATGGTAAGAACAAAATCACCGTCTATACCAGGCGGTGATTTTGATTGCAAGAACAAAATATACAACAGTTTTTCTCACCCATCTGGTGGCACTGTGGATATCACCGAAAAAGATTGACAGTAAACAGATTGATTGCTATAGTCCGAGGTAGTTATATTTAAAACAGAGACAAAAGGAATTGCGAGAAAACCATGTCTGACCTACCAGAAAAGCAAGTAAAGCGATTACACTCGCTTATTCAAGAAGCCGAAACCAATCTAGCCGCTGCCAAGGAACTCCTCATTAGTATCATTGGCGATGATGGCACTGTCGTAACACCACGCAACAGTACCCATGAAGAGGTGGGTGGTAAGGTAATCGAGGGTGTCTTTGATGGCCAAAAATTTGCCGGCCCTGACGGTAAAGAATATCCAGTACCTGCCAATTACGCATCAAAATCAAAGCTTGTCGAGGGCGACATTCTCAAACTGACGATTGCCGATGACGGCAGCTTTATCTACAAACAAATCGGCCCAATCGAACGCAAGCAAATCATCGGTACCCTTGTCCAGCATGACGGTGCCTACTTTGTTGAAGCCAACGGTCATGAATATCGCATCTTGCTGGCCAGCGTGACGTATTTCCGCATCAATATTGGTGACCAGGTGACAATTATTGTTCCTGCTGACAACCCAGACGCTACGTGGGCGGCAGTCGAAGCAGCACTGTAAAACGCTACTGCACGGGCTCGTATCATGACATTTACTCTGTTTGGTGGGGTCGGCTACCGACAAAAACAACCGTACATTGATCTCATCCTGCCCGATGGCATCATCGAGGCGCATTCTCCCTATGACTTACACGACGTTTCATTTGCGCTAGATACCCGCTACTGTATTGGCTGGTATGACATGGCTACCCGCGCACGACATGCCTGTCCCGAATCAGCCGTCACCGACAGCAAATATGATACCTGTCCTGCCTGTCAGAATCGTACCGGATTTAACCCGGCCTTTTACCATGCTACTTCGATCTCCTCTCAACAAGAGAAACGTAACGCCGAACCTCACGCTGTCTATTTGGCACATTTTGGCGAAGGTGTCACTAAGGTTGGCATCGCCCACGCCATCAGAGTCTACGATCGCCTTCTGGAACAGGGCGCGCGTCATGCCTATATTCTCGAGACCGCACCAACAGCCTTGATTGCCCGTGACCACGAGGCCAAGATTGCAAACATGCCGACGATTCGAGAGTCTGTACAAGCGGCCCAAAAGCAGCGATTAATGACCCGGCCTCTTGACGCCATCAAGGCGAGACAAGAGCTTGATGAACATATCCAGAATATCGCCAGTGAGTTACGTCTGACATTTGACAAACCGGAGTATATTGCACTCGATTCGTTTTACTTCCCCTCTGGTAGTACGCCCGTCCTCACCGACATCGACGACATCTCTGACCAAGCAAAAATGGCCGGAACACCCATCGGCCTGATCGGTACAATCGCCATTAATGACTACGAGGGACGACTAGTGCTGAGCAACTTGAAGAAGTATACCGGCTATCACATGAGCCAGTCCAATACACCATTAATACTTGACCTGCCGCCGCAGCAGGCATCGCTGTTCTAGCCTCCGAATTTTACAACAATCCAAGATGTCGGTTCGTGCTATGATAGACCTATGACCAAGGGGAGTAAAAAGGTGTCTGATTCGCGTGCGCTGTACCGAAAATATCGCAGCAAAACACTTGACGAAATCGTGGGGCAAGATCATGTTACCACTATTTTGTCGCGTTCGTTACAGCAAGGAAACATCGCCCATGCCTATTTACTGACTGGCCCCAAGGGAGTAGGGAAGACCTCAATCGCGCGCATCCTTGCCCACGAGATTAACCAGCTTCCGTATGACGAAGACGTCACACATCTTGATATTATCGAAATCGACGCCGCCAGTAACAACGGTGTTGATGATGTCCGTGATCTACGTGACAAGGTGCAGGTTGCACCCGCCAAAGCCAGCAAGAAAGTCTATATTATTGACGAGGTGCATATGCTGTCAAAGGCCGCGTTTAATGCGCTCCTTAAAACCCTCGAGGAACCACCAGAACACGTCGTCTTCATCCTGGCAACAACCGATCTTCATAAAGTACCCGATACCATCCTCAGCCGCACGCAGCGCTTTACGTTCCGCTCAATTAGCCTCGACGATGCCGTCAAGCACCTCCGATCAATCGCTGATAACGAAAAGATTGCAATTGATGATGATGCGCTCACCTTGATCGCCGAGCATGGCGACGGCAGTTTTCGTGACAGCATCAGCCTTCTTGACCAGTTACGCGGGCTATCTGACACCTCAACGCCTATTTCGACAGAGCTTGTTGAACAAATTGTCGGTCTCGCCCCTAAAGGAGAATTGGCAGGCCTCCTTACCGCCTACGAAAACAGCAACACCGGTGCGGTGATTGCTGCGCTTGATGCCCTTGAACAAAAAGGAATTGACCCGGTGCGCATCATCAACCAATTGATTAGTTTGCTGAGGCCTCGCCTTATGAGCGAACCGCATTGGCTGACGTTACTGAATCGTCTCGTTGAAGCTTTGCGCTCACCTCGGCCAGATATATTGCTCCTCACCGCCTTGCTATCACTCTCTACGCCAACGGCACCGGCACCGCCAAAAAAGAGCGTCGCGACAGCTGTCGCTGTTGCCCCCGAACTGGCTCCTCTCGCGAAAGAAGCAACCAAGCCCCGACCAAGTGAATCACATCTCGAAAAAGAAATACTTAAACAGGAACCAACGCCCGCTCCCGAAAAGCCACTTGCCAAGAAGAAATCCTCAGCCCCCGTTGCGTTTGACTGGGACACCTATTTGGCACACATGAAAGAACATCATCTTGCGCTTTCTAGCATCCTCGCTAAATGCAAACCAGAGGTTGATGGAGACACATTACGCCTCTATACCGGGACAGCCTTTTGGAAAAAGAAACTCGACGATCCTCGCTACCAACCATTGCTTCACCAAGGCTTGACCGACACCGGTACTGATGGCCTAACGATCGAAACAGTCCCTACCGGTCCTCCGTTAAAAGATAGCCAAGCCGCCGCAGTTGCTGCTATTATGGGCGGAGGAGAAGAGGTACAGTTGTGACAGCAAAGAAAGAAGTAGTGGCCGGTAAAATTCCTCCGCAGAATTTGGACGCTGAAAAAAGTCTGATTGGTGCGGTATTGATTGACGAAGAAGTTCTGGCTGACGTCTCTGAACACGTCCGGCCGGATGATTTTTACGAAAAGCGCCACGCTATTATTTTTGGCGGTATGATGCGTTTATACGAAAAGCATAAACCAGTCGATCTTCTGACGCTGACTGACGAGTTGAAGAAGAAAGACGAACTGGATATCGTCGGTGGATCAGCCTACCTCAGTGAACTCACCAATTATGTTCCGACTGCTGCTCATGCTGCCGCCTATGCTGAACTGGTTGCTACCGCAGCAATTCGTCGTCGTCTGATTAAGGCGAGCTCTGAAATCTCCGAGATGGGATTTGACGAGGATACCTCAACACAGGAATTACTGGAAAGGGCAGAGGCCGAGCTCTTTAGCGTCAGCGACCAATCACTCAAACAAGACCTCGTTAGCCTTGAGAGTATCCTCACAGAGAGTTTTGACCGCCTCGAGGAGCTTCACCGTAACAAAGGCGCTATTCGTGGTGTCCGTACCGGCTACCGGGACCTTGATAACATGACTGCTGGGTTGCAGCGCAGCGACCTTATCATCCTGGCTGCGCGACCAGCCATGGGTAAGACCACATTGGTGACGAATCTGGCCTATAACGTTGCCACGATCGCCAAGCAATCAGTCTTATTCTTTAGCCTCGAGATGAGTAAAGAACAATTGGTTGATCGTATGTTAGCCGACGCCTCAGGGGTAGATGCATGGAATATTCGCACCGGTAATCTGTCCGACGATGACTTTTCGAAACTATCCGAGGCAATGGGCGAAATGGCCGAAGCACCGATTTACATTGACGACACCCCAGGCCTGACGGTGCTTGAAATGCGCACCAAAGCCCGTCGCCAGGCTCATGAAGCCCCTTTGGGCCTCATCATCGTCGACTATCTACAGTTGATGCAGGGCAGTGGGCGAAGTGATGGCAACCGCGTGCAAGAGGTCAGTGAGATTTCTCGTGGCCTTAAATTAATCGCCAGGGAATTGAATGTCCCTGTTATCGCCCTGTCGCAGTTGTCTCGTTCCGTCGAAAGCCGTAGCCCGCAAATTCCACAGCTAGCCGACCTGCGTGAATCCGGTTCGATCGAACAAGACGCCGACATCGTTATGTTCATCTACCGCGAAGCCTACTATAATCCAGAGACCGAGCGCGAGAATATTACCGACCTCATTATCGCCAAGCACCGTAACGGACCTGTCGGTAAGGTTGAATTATACTTCCACCCAGAGCGTCTGCGCTTTATGTCACTCGACAAGCGTCACGAGTAACGTGGTACAATGTTAAACGTAGCTTTATGAGCAAAAACGATATCACTTCATCATTTTTATACCGCCGAAGGTACTGGATAGGTCATTCGCTGATTGCGATTGCCCTGATTAGCCTTATTAGTGTGTCAGCCTTCTTTATCCCTAATGGACTGACCCAGCAGGCGCTGGATAGTATTGTGACGAGCAGCCAGATAAACCTTGGCGAACTGTGGCACAGCGCCCCTTTGAATGCACCGTTTTACCTTGCCCAACACGGCATTTTATCTATTTTTGGCGTCAGTCTTCTGGGCATCAAACTACTGTCGATTATCCTAGGTGTGACCACCGCTCTTTGTATGATTCTCTTGCTTCGTCAGTGGTTTAGCCATGGCATTGCCGTCTTAGCATCACTTCTCGCCGTTACCACTGGACAGTTTTTATTCTTAACGCAACAGGGCACCGTTAGTGTCCTCTATCTGTTTTGGCCAGTTGTGCTATTGCTCCTCGCAACCCTCGTCGCAAAACGAGCCCGTTTCCATGCTACCTGGAAAATTCTTTTCTTCTTGTCGGCCGCCCTTAGCCTCTACACGCCACTCAGTATTTACGTGCTGATTGCATTAGGAAGCGCCATCCTCTTGCATCCACACCTGCGACATATCATCAAGCGACTCCCGCGCGTACGTCTAGCAGTAGCGGCTGGCATAGGACTCGTCGCTCTTTTGCCGCTGATTATCACTGGTATCCGCGAGCCTTCACTCTTTTTACGCCTGCTAGGTATCCCGAGAGAGTGGCCACCATCAATTCTCGTCAACCTTGGGGAGCTTGCCAATCAATACTTTGGATTCACCTCACTTGGCAGCCAAAGTGTCATGCTGCCGGTATTCGGTCTTGGGTCCTTCCTGATCATTCTTTATGGGCTCTATCGGTCAATCAAGACCTATGAGACAGTGCAGAGCTATGTCATCCTTGCATGGCTGGTGTTGCTATTCCCAGTACTCATCATCAACCCCGACTTCACCAGTATCATGTTTGTGCCGCTTTTCCTTCTGCTTGCGACCGGTCTGGAGAGAATCCTGCGCACATGGTACAAACTATTTCCGTTCAATCCATATGCACGTGTTGCCGGGCTCATCCCATTAGTTGTATTAGTTGGAGGGCTGGTACTGTTTGGCCTCGAGCGATATGCCTATGGCTATCGTTACGCACCAGAAATCGTCAAAAACTTCTCGCATGACGTCCTGATCATTCCTGACGTTCCAACCCTCGTCGTCACAAACGACCAGCAGGCGCTTTATGCAGCAGTAGCCTCGTACAATGGCAACCTCACCGTTACAACCACCATCCCCAAACAGAAACCTTACGCTATGACAGCCGACGCCTATAACGGCAAATCAATTCCTAGCAGCATTATTACTACTGGCGATACGACAGATGCCGCACGCTTTTACCTCTACAAATAACGGGGAGAAGGTGGTATAATAGATTCTATTGAAATTGTACCAATAGAGGAGAGTAGACATGGCGTTTGACCAAGTAAAGATGCTGGCTAAGTTGCAAAAAGCCCAAAAGGACCTAAAAAAGGAAATTATTGAAGTAGTAGCAGGTGATGGCGCTGTAACCGTGCAGATTACCGGTGAATTAAAGATCAAGAGTGTCAAGCTCAACCCCGAGTTAATTGATTTTGAAGATATGGAAGAACTTGAACACTGGATTGAAATCGCCGTACGCGACGGTCTTGCAAAAGCACAAGAAGTCGCTGCCGAAAAAATGAAACCCCTCATGGGTGGCCTGGGCAACCTAGGTCTCTAGGGGAATTTGTGGCGCAGCTACTGCCAAAAGCGCTTCTTGACGCGATTGATGAGTTAGGTAAATTGCCAGGCGTCGGTGCACGTACCGCCGAACGGTATGCCTATTTCTTGTTGCGCGCCCAACGCCAAACGAACCAAAAGCTAGCGACAGCCATCAGTTCATTGCAAGATGGTGTCGCTCATTGTCCGATTACCTTTGCGTTAATTAACCCTGACGAAGAAGTATCACCCCTCTATAGTGACCCGACACGAGATAAGACCCTTATAGCGGTCGTCGAAGAACCGCTTGATATTATCGCCCTAGAACGCACCGGACAATTCAAAGGGACCTATCATGTCCTCGGTGGGGCGATCTCTCCGATTGACGGTGTTGGCCCAGAACAGCTGCATATTCCAGAGCTACTCGACCGCATCAAAAAAGATGCCGTTGAAGAACTGATCATCGCCACCAATGCTAGCGTCGAGGGCGAATCAACAGCGTTATTCCTGCAACGATACCTCAAAGATAAGGATGTCGATATCGCAATGAGCCGTCTCGCACGTGGTATTCCTGTCGGTGTTGACCTGGAATACGCCGATCAAATCACCCTCAGTCATGCCCTCGAAGGTCGTCGGGCGCTCTAACACGGAAGAGAGAAGAGACTTATGGAACACCTCCACCAACTTCAATCAATTCTCAATTCATATACCACGCTTGAGCGTCGGCATTATATATCCAATACTGATCGTCACGAAGATGATGCATCTCATTCCCTGAGTGTTGCCATGATTTGTTGGCACTATCATGCAAAACTACACTTATCCCACCTGTCAGAGGTGAAAATCTTTAAATATGCCCTCATCCACGATCTTGTCGAAGTCTACGCTGGCGACGTTGCCACACACGCCAGCGCCGAAGCACGTAAACAAAAAGAGATTGATGAAGCACATGCCCTGAGACGACTGACTGATGAATTCGCACACGACACCGACCTTATTGCTCACTTACATAATTATCAGCACCTGTCCGACGAGGAGGCACGTTTTGTCTGGACGTGCGACAAAATCCAAGCTTACATACAGGGCTCTCTTGATAACTGGCGACCCTACCTTGAATACCACCGCACCCTAGAGCAAGTCACCGATATGCTCCATCAGCAGGCAGAAAAGGTTTCAGTACCAATGCGTGCCGAGTTTGACCGTCTGATGGCAATATGGATTGCCTCATACTCAGATGCGTTGGCCGCTCAGTCCCGCTAGCTCCTATTGCTTGCATAAACAGAGGGGTCACTCCTTCCTGACACAGCGATACGGTGTTATAATAGCGCAAGAATGAATGAAGCCCAACAACTGATTGAAGACGCAAAGAAAATTATTGTCATCCAAGCCGAGAACCCCGATGGCGACTCATTGGGTAGTTCACTGGCGTTAGAAGAAATCCTGGGCGACCTCGCTAAAAACGTTGTTTTGTATTGTCCAGTGGAAATTCCGAAATACCTGCGCTATATCAACGGATGGGACAGGGTAGTGACAGATTTTGACGTGGCCGCAGACCTCGCCATTATCGTCGATACCACCGCTGATGTCTTGTTATCTAAAGTCCTTGAGACGCCTGGTGTCAGGCATTTTCTTGAATCACATCCCGCCCTGGTGATTGATCATCACCTGACAGCATCGACGCTTTCATTTGATCACACTCCACTAACGGCAACGGCCGTCTCAACAAGTCATGTTATTTACGATCTTGCAATCCATGCAGGCTGGAGTATTAATGCGCAGGCAGCTGAAAATATCATGGTTGCACTGATGAGCGATAGTCGTGGCCTAACCACGCCGACCACGACTGCCGAAAGTTTCTTTGTTGCAGGTAAGCTGACCGAGCTCGGTGCCAGTAATGGCGCCATCGAAGAGCGACGACGCGAGTTTATGAAAAAAGCACCAGAGATATTGACCTACAAAGGCGAACTGATCCAACGGATTGAATACCTTCTTGAGGGTGCCTTGGCACTCGTCCATATTCCATTCGAAGACATTCAGGCCTATAGTGATAAATATAACCCGAGCGTTCTCGTCCTGGACGAAATGCGTCTTGTCGAAGATGTGCAAGTAGCTATTGCGATCAAAACATATCCCGATGGTAAATTAACTGGTAAATTACTGACAAATGCGCCAGTTGCCGAACAAATTGCCGGTTACTTTGGCGGTGGCGGACACCCATACGCAGCCGGCTTTCGTGTCTATGAGGGCTACGATCAAGTAATTGAAGAATTAGTAACCGCAACAGATAAGGCATTGCGAAATTATGACGCTCAAACTGCATAATACTCTCACAAAACAGCTCGATACATTCACGCCGATCGCCTCTGATCGCGTGACGTTATACACTTGTGGTCCTACCGTCTACAGCTACCTTCATGTTGGTAACTGGGCAGCGTACATTTACTGGGACACCCTCGTCCGCACGCTGATAGCAAACGGATACACGCCAGAACGAGTCATGAATATCACTGATGTTGGCCACCTGGTCAGCGACGAGGACGAAGGCGAGGACAAGATGCAAAAAGGTGCCCGTCGAGAAGGCAAGACTGCCTGGGAAGTCGCCGAGTTCTATGGTAATGACTTCCTGACAAGCATGAAACGCCTTAATCTCATCACGCCACAGCATATTACCAAGGCAACCGACTATATCGAGGAACAGCTGGCGCTGGTCCGGGCGTTAAAAGAGAAGGGGTACACCTATCAAATCGCTGATGGCATTTACTTTGATACCGCTAAATTTCCAACCTATGCCAATTTTGCCCACCTTGACCTTGCTGCCCAGCAAGCTGGTGCCCGCGTCACCTTTAATGAAGAAAAACGAAATGCCAGTGATTTTGCCCTTTGGAAATTCAGCCCCGCAGATGGACAACGTGATATGGAATGGGAGACCCCTGCAGACCTTCTTACTACCCCTTCGGGGGGCAGTCCTGTCATGGGATTTCCGGGCTGGCACCTTGAATGCTCGGCTATGGCCATGAACATTCTCGGTAACACCCTTGATATCCACACTGGTGGCATTGATCATATTCCTGTTCACCACACCAATGAGATCGCCCAATCGGAAAGCGCGAGCGGTGTCAGGTTTAGCAATTACTGGCTCCATAACAATCACCTCAAAGTTGACGGCACAAAAATCAGCAAAAGCCTTGGTAATGGATATACACTGGATGATATTGAAGATCGCGGTTATTCGCCACTAGATTACCGCTTGTTCGTCTTGCAAAGCCATTATCAAAACGAAGGTAACTTTACATTTGAAAACCTTGCCGCCGCCAAGGCGCGCCTCGCACACTGGCGAGATATTGCCGTCCTGCGCCACCAGATTCACGATACATTAGAGACACACCGGGACCGCGAGGTAGCCCCTTATGCTACCCGACAAGCTATCGTTGAAGCCCTCAATAGCAACCTTGATACGCCGACCGCCCTCATGCTGATCGACGAGGCCTTTGACGCCTTACCACTGGGCGACATTGACCAGATCAACCGAACAGCCTTTGTCGGCCTCCTCGAAGGCATTGATGAGCTACTTGGCCTCGACCTACTTGGCACAACGCCCGATATATCAGACGAGGCAAAACAACTTATTATTCAGCGCGAAAGAGCACGGGACGCCAAAGATTGGCAGCAATCTGACACACTGCGTGACACCCTCAAACAAGAATACGGTATCGCTGTTCGCGATACCGCACATGGAACGATTTGGGCGTACGCCTAAGCCTCGTCGCCTTGAAGTTTTTTCACTAATTTCGCCAAAGGCTTTTTGCTTTGTTCACGCTTGTCACGTGCCTTGGCAAGGTAATACTCCAAAAGGACTCGCACACAACCAGCAATTGGGATAGCGATAATACCGCCAACCACGCCAAAGACATAGATACCAATCGTCACCGAGGCAAGCACTGCGAGGGCAGACAATTCAATTTTCTTCGCTTGGATGTGCGGTGAAATGAAGTTATTCTCCACCTGCTGATACACAATAAAGAACACTGCATAAATAATACCCGCAGGCAAGCTATTAAAGAGAAGTAGCAGCGTGATGATTGTACCACCAATCATCGCACCAAACATCGGGATGAGTGACAATACAAACGTAATCGCCGCAGTTGGCATCGCCAAGTTTGCAGGAATCTCAGCGATAAAAATGCTCAGGATAAACACTGCCAATGCCGCAAACGCTGCACCAATCGCCGAAACAGTCAATTGGCCTGTAACGTATCCTGTTACCACGCCATACATCCGATCAACGAGCATCTTATGGCGCTCCATGCGCCCCTGGTCCTGGTAAATACCAAACCAACGTTGGCGCCACATTGGCCCCTCGACAAGCATCAGGAAGGTAAGGACGAGCACCAAAATGGCCGCTGTAATAAAGCCAAAGAATGAACCAACCCCGCTTACGAGGCCTTGACCAATCCCGGCCGCCCATGATGAAGCGTTGTTTTTGATTGATTCCATCGCCGTATCAACTTGCTCCTGAAGGTGATATTCCTCGATAAAGCCACCAACCCCCTGCCATTGGGTTGTGATCGTCTCAACCATCGTTGGAATGTTTTGGGCAAACTTGGCTGTTTGCTGGACGATAGGTGGAATCACGAAGGCTACGACCCCAATCAAGATCGCCACAACCGCCAAATACGACAACGCTGTAGCCCCGACACGACTCTTACCAGGCAACCGGCGCGACAACCACGCAACCGGCACATTCAGTGCCATTGCCAAGAAAAATGACGTACCAAGGATAATAAGTGCGGTCCTCGCGCTATACAAGGCAACCCCCGCCAAAGCAAAGCCAATCATCACCAACCAAAAACGGACGAATGTTCGTGTGTCTATATCTATACGTACTTTCATGTTGCCATTGTAGCACAGGTAGGAGGTATAGTTCTCCTATATGATCAACATCTACGGCATCATAAATGACAATAATCAAGTGTCGTGAACGACAGGTATAAGATAAGAATATTTTTGCATAATAATCATACCTGTGGTATAAATACATCCTAGAACGTCTCTTCATCAGGGAAGACACGCCGAATCGAAGGAATGCTGATGTACATCATAAATCGCCTGGGAGTAAACATCGACGAGGAGACGACCCGACAAATCGAACACCTCATCGCCGTCAAAGGTATCGACCGCACGGAAGCCACTCGTCGAGCGTTTGCTCTCTATTTCGAAGTCGTCAACAAGATCCGAGCCGGCTACACCGTCGAGTTCGTCAATAAAGACGAAGGTAAGCAAGAAGTGCTCGTTCTACTCTGAGCCCGTCGCCCGCTGGTCGAGACATCCCGTTTCCCACACCAGGGCGACGGGCTGTTTCGATCCTAGTTATTATAATACCGGGCTAGCCACGCCTGCTTATACTGATAAAAAGACCCGTCTTCAATACTGGCCCGGATACCATCAACCAGTTCCACGATAAATTGTTCATTATGAATCGTCGCGAGGGTTGCTGCTAACATTTCACCAGCACGAAAGAGATGATGGAGGTAGGCGGCCGTGTAGTTCTGACAGGTGTAACATGTACAATCTTCGACCAGGGGTGTAAATTGCTCTTTATATTTGCGATTAGTGATATTGACGCGCCCACCAGGTGTATATAATGCGCCGTTGCGCGCCACCCTGGCAGGAGAAACACAGTCAAAGGTGTCGGCACCATTCTCAATACAGTCAAATATGTCGTTTGGTTCAGAAATACCTAGCATGTGCCGCGGCTTATCCTCGGGCAGCTCTTCGGCCATCCAACCAGTAATCGTACCAATGTCTTCCTTCGTAAAGGCGCCGCCCAGCCCAAAGCCGTCAAAATCTTGCGCCGCCAAAAATCGCGAGCATTCTCGACGAAGATCTTCGTAATTCGCCCCTTGAACCACCCCAAACAATGCCTGGTACGGACGGTGGCTGCGCTCCTCCGTCAGCCGTTTGTGCTCGGCCAGGCTCCTGAGGGCCCATGGATGCGTCCGACGCGCCAATGATTCCTCTTGGTACGCCCGTGAATGATGCAGGGTGGTCAATTCGTCAAAGGCAAAGATAATATCTGCGCCCAATCCATGCTGAATTTGCATCGACACTTCTGCGGTTAATCGATGAGTGCTTCCATCGAGATGCGACTTGAAATTGACACCATCATCGTCAATCCAGGCCAGCTTTTCCTTTTTTCCAAGGGGTTTTTCGGCCGTATCTCCCGTCATATCGATAACCTTTTTAAACCCAACCCCGAGGCTCATTACCTGGAATCCACCACTATCGGTAAATATAGGACCCTTCCAGTTCATAAAGGCATGTAATCCGCCAGCTCGGTCAATAATGTCATACCCTGGACGAAGATATAGATGATAGGCATTGGCAAGGACGGCCTGCGCACCAGTGGACAGCAATTGCTCTGGCGTTAACGCCTTTAGAGAGGCTTGGGTACCCACCGGAATAAAAGCCGGTGTTTTAATCTGGCCGTGGGGCGTTGTTATCACGCCCGTTCGAGCATAAGTACCGGCTAGTTTTGTATTCAGAGTAAAGTAAAAAGGCCTCTTCACGTTACCCAGTGTAGCACGTTTTCCTCTGTCAATCGCCCCTGTATAAGCATAAGTTTTACTTACATAAGCAACATTATTGACATTTTATCATTAATATGCTAATATGGAGTTATATCCCAATAATGGGAGGTGAAGGAGAGCAAGAGTAATGAAGAAAATTATCATATCAGCTGCCATCGTTATCGCCACCGCCTTAGGTGTAGCCTTTATCGATCAGGCAATCAACCCGGCCGCAGCAAAAGACTGTTCAGCCAATGCTGTCGCCAAATGTGGCGTCTGGAGCATCAAAGAAATGCGCGATGCTTACAAGAACGACACAACAAAAGGTCTGAGGAACATCTATAACAGCATGGGAATTACGACCGATATCATTAATAACGCAACCATCAAAGAAGGATACGTTCACAAAGATGGTCGGGTAACAATCGGTAGCGAAACTGTTGCAACAAACGCTATTTCTGCAGGACGCACAAAATTAGGTACTGAAAAGCGTGTCAAGAAAACCTATAACGGCACAACCTACTATGAAGGCACGACCCAGGACTCATTCAAGTCAAGTAAGCTATCTGCTTTCATTTTCCTTGATAAAGATGGTCGTTTTCTTGGTGCCGTTCTCCATGATTGCGGTAATCCTATCAAGGCAACCCCTCCGAAACCTCAGCCAAAACCATCAATCACTTGTGATGCACTGAAGGCTACACCAATCAGCCGTAACGCTTTCCGTCTTACTGCCTCTGCTACTCCTAAGGATGGGGCAAAGATAAGTGCTTACACCTTCAACTTTGGTGACGGTACAACGAAGAAACAAGCAGGAAACGTGATCGAGCACACCTATGCTAAGGCTGGCACCTACACTGCAACTGTTACTGTACACTCAAACCTTCCCGATGCAACGAGCGAAAAATGTAAGGTCACTGTGACGGTCGCTCCCGAACCAGCGGCTGCATGTACAGATCTTAACGCCACGATCACTCAACGTACGAATGTTCGTCTTGACGCCCGCGCTAGCGCAACAAATGGCGCCACGATCAGTTCATACGTCTTCACAATCACTGACGCAAGCGGCAAAGTTGTTTATACCCAACCTGTCAGTAGCACCACGACGAGTGCAAGCACTGTAGCGGAAATCAAAACCCCTGGCACGTACAAGGCCAAGGTAGTAGTCAAGACGAGCGTTGGCGACAAAACCGCCTCAACATGTGAGAAGTCCTTCCAGATTGATCGAGAAAAAGTTCCTGGCGTTACCATCATCAAAAAAGTTGATGGACAAGACCATAAGGAAGTTGCTCTTAACCAGACCTTTGTCTACCAATTAACGGTAACTAACAAGGGAGAAACCGATCTAAAAGATGTCAAGGTGACCGACCCTGCACCACAGCACGTTCAGTTCTTGAGCGCCGACAAGGGCACCATCGCTAATAATAGCTGGAGTTACACCATTCCTAGCCTTAAGGTGGGTGAAAGTGTCAACTTCGCGATTACCGCAAAGGTAACCAAAGAAGTCGAAGGTCGCATCAAGAACACCGCGTGTGTCGATGCCCCTGCCGTCCCAGGCACCCCTGATGACTGTGACGACGCTACGGTTGAGGTACCACCAACACCAGAAGTACCAACGATCAAAGTGTGTGACCTCAAATCCAAGACAATCATCTCTATCCCAGAAGATACGTTTGATGCAGCTAAGCACTCAAAGAACCCTGAGGATTGTAAGGAAGTCCCTACCAAGCCAACACCAGATGCGCCAACTGAATTACCAACAACCGGTACTCAGGACGCCCTGATGAACATCGTCGCCATTGGCGCCTTGGTTGGTACAACTGTTGCCTACGCACTGAGCCGCCGCAACATTGTCTAGCAATCGGCTGTTTTAGAAAAATGCACCCCCTCGGGTGCATTTTTTTATTTCGCTAGATATTGTATAGTAATAGAGTATGAGAGAGGTACCATCAACCGTCGGCTGTGTCAGCGCGGCGACAGAGATTCTTGGAGACAAGTGGACACCACACCTTCTTCGCTTTTTTATGAACGAAGAGATTGTTCGGTTTTGCCAACTACAAGACCTCGCCGCTGGGATCAACCCGCGAACGTTATCGGCCCGTCTTGACTCCCTTGAGAACCACGGCATTATTGCCAAAACTCAGACAACCACGACCTCGCGCTGTGAGTATCGTCTGACAGCAAAAGGGAAGGCCCTGCTACCGATCCTGCAGCAGATGGAACAGTGGAGTACGCAGTACAGTAATCCTAGCATCAGCTAGCTCTCAGTTTTGTTTTATACTATATCTATACGATGCGAGTACTTATTATCGAAGATGAACATAAGATTGCCGGCGCCCTGAGGCGTGCGTTGCAACAGGAAAAGTACGCTGTTGACGTTTCCTATGACGGCGATGATGGTTATGCGATGGCGAGCACCGAACCCTATGACGCCTTGATTATCGACCGAATGATCCCTGGCGAGTATGATGGCCTTGCGATTGTCAAGAAACTACGTGAGGAGTCTATCCACACTCCGGTTCTTTTCTTGACCGCTCTTGGTTCAGTCAAAGACAAAACCGATGGTCTCGATGCTGGCGCCGATGATTACCTTGTCAAACCATTTGCCCTCGAGGAACTACTGGCGCGTGTTCGCGCTCTCATCCGGCGGCCTCGCGAACAAGAGCCAACTATCCTCAGGGTTGGCGACCTTACCCTTGATACCGTTAGCTTTGAAGTCAAGCGGGGAGAAACACCGATCTCCTTAACTCAGAAAGAATACGCCTTGCTGGAATATCTCGCGCGTAACCCTAACCGACCCCTATCTAAAGAGACGATCATCAGCCATGTATGGGACTATGACGCCGATATCCTGCCTAATACGGTGGAAGTCTACATCAAGTACCTTCGTAACAAGCTCGACAGGAAGCCATTTACGCCGCTCATCCACACGGTGCGCGGCTTTGGCTATAAATTACAGGCATGAACCGGTTATTTCACTCGGCTACCATTAAACTAACGACCTGGTATGTCATTATCCTGGCAGTTATTTGCCTGATGTTTAGTGTCATCGTCTATCGAATCACGATCAACGAAGTACAGCATCGTCTTTCCAGCTATACATCGCAAACCCAGCAACTGCGACCAATGTCTCCCTTTAAACAGCGTCTCGGTGAAATCCGCGTGATGGAGCTTAGTAAAGCCCGTACCAACCTGATCGTCATATTGCTCTATACCAACCTGGTTATTATCGTTGTCGGTGGGGTGGGGGCGTATTTCCTGGCCAAACGCACTCTCAAACCTATTGAGGCCGCTCACGAACAACAAGCCCGCTTTGTCAGTGACGCCAGCCACGAACTGCGCACACCTCTTGCCACCATTACCACCGAGCTAGAGGCGGCGTTACGCGACAAAAGCCTTTCCAAGGCAGAGATGAAAGAGCTTATTGAAAGCAACCTCGAGGAAGTACAACGTCTGACGAAGCTTTCTAATATGCTCCTTGCACTCTCAACCGGCAATGCCACTGCACTACAACAGGCACCCTTCGACCTCGGCGCCAGCATTACCGCAATCCTTGCTCGACTGGATGATGACAATGTTCGTGTCTCCTTTGTCGCACCTAACACTCCTGTCATGGTAACGGCGCATCAGCCCAGTATCGAAGAACTCGTCACCATTCTGATTGACAATGCTCTCAAATACAGCCCTCCGACGAGTACGGTGACGGTTTCCCTCACGAACCAGCAAAAAGCCGTCGTCCGCGTGACGAACATCGGTGACGGCATTATGCCAGAACACCTCCCAAAAATCTTCGATCGTTTTTACCGAGGTGACAGTGCACGAACGGGAGGGCAGGGCTATGGCCTCGGCCTCTCTCTTGCCAGACAAATTAGCGATCTTCATTCGGCCGAACTCAGTGTGGCCAGTACTCCCGGTAAACAGACAGATTTTTGGTTTTCTCTGCCAATTCTCAGGATAAACAAAGCCAAAAATCAGTAACCTTCTGTACTATTTACTCCGTACACTAGTATAAACAGGAGTAATAATGTGAATCCAATCTCTCGGGGAATAAAAAACGCTCTGCGCAGTCCCGTACGAACCGGCGCCATCATTCTCATGCTCGCGGTCAGCATCACCCTGATCGTCAGCATGTTGGTTGCTCGCGCTGGCATCAACGACAAAATTAATGAGGTGAAACAAACAGCTGGCACCAACGTAACTATCGCTCCGGCTGGTATTCGCGGCTTTATGGGCGGCGGCGATCCACTCACCGCCGATCAGGTTGCCACGATCAAAACTACCGACCATGTCTCGTCCATCACCTCAACACTCAGTGATCAGTTAGGTGAAGATGACACAAATCTTGAATCAGCACTCGAACTGGGCCGTTTTGGTCAACGTCAACAGCGGTTCAATGCCAATACCGACGATACTGATCAAACAGCACCCGCACCACCTAGCGACGAGTCAGACGGGGAGGGGACCGGCCGAATGATGATGCGACCACGCACCACCGTCACAGGCACGACCGACCCTGACAGCGTTGCCACAGATGGCAGCAGCCTTACCCTCACCAGCGGTGAGATGATTGACGCAAGTGGTGGTAGCAAGGTTGCCCTTGTCGGCAAAACACTCGCCGAAAAGAACAACCTGTCTGTTGGCTCGACGTTTACGATGTATGAACAAACATTCACGGTGAAAGGAATCTTTTCGACTGATAATCAATTTCAAGACAGCGGGCTTATCATACCGCTCAAGACCCTACAAACCCTGACAGATCAGGCAGATGCCGTTACCTCTGTCGTCGCCACCGTCGATAGTAGTGATAACGTCGCCACCGTAGTCACATCACTAAAATCTTCGTTAGGAGACAAGGCCGACATCACAAGCCAAGTAGAGCAGGCTGAGCAGAGCGTTGCCTCTCTGGAAAGCATCGCAGGTCTCGCCCTCGGTGGTGTCATTGGAGCCGCTGGTGCTGGCGCCATCATCATACTGCTTGCGATGATCATGATCGTCCGTGAGCGTCGCCGTGAGATCGGTGTTATCAAGGCAATTGGCGGCACCAACCGCAGTGTCATCACCCAATTCATGAGCGAAGCCCTGACGTTGACGATCATCGGCGGCATCGTTGGCTTGGCGATTGGCGTTGCCGTCAGCGGTCCCATGACGAGCGGTTTGGTTGCCAGCAATAGCAGCAGTACATCCACGCAGGGTAGGGACAGATCAGATCGGATGGAGCGCGGAGGCAGCCTTAATCGACCAGGCGGCTTTGGCGCCCCAGGAGCCCAGATTAGCCAAACAGTTAACGACATCAATAGCACCGTCACTCCTCAGGCATTTGCCAGTGCTCTTGGCATCATGTTCCTTATCGCCATCATAGGAAGTGCTGTTCCTGCTTGGATTATTGCTAACATTAAACCAGCCGAAGTGCTGAGATCGGAGTAATACTATGCTCACCGTTGAACACCTCACCCGAACCTATGCCACTCCCGAAGGCCAACTTACCGCTGTCGATGATATCAATTTTTCGGTCAAGAATGGCGAATTTGTCAGCATTATTGGCAAAAGTGGCAGCGGCAAGAGTACACTCCTTAGCTTGCTCGGTGCCCTCGACACGCCTACCAGTGGCCGTATCATCGTTGATGATGTCGATATTGCCAAACTACCCAGCTACAAACAGACCACTTATCGCGCCCACAAGATCGGCTTCGTCTTTCAACATTACAATCTCATCACCAATCTTACCGCCCTTGAGAACGTCATGTTGGCCCTTGAATATGGCGGTCTGCCGGCAGGTCAGCGCAAGGCACGGGCAAGCGCCCTCCTCGATGAAGTTGGTATCGAAAACAGCATGCAACAGCGCAAGCCCGGTAAACTAAGTGGCGGTCAGCAACAACGCGTTTCTATTGCACGTGCTCTGGCTAATCAGCCGGCGATTATTCTGGCAGACGAACCGACAGGCAATCTTGATAGTGCCACCGGCAAAAAAATCTTTGATCTCCTGCATACCCTTAGCCGTACCGAGAACACCACTATCATTGCCGTCACCCACGACCTCGATATTGCCGGCAAAACCGACCGAACATTTCGCTTGCGAGATGGAAAATTACAATAACCATAGCCATTCTCAGGCAGCTTTCAGTAACTGCCCTCATACTAGCCGTTGGACATACTGTCCTCTAGTCAAATACCGAAAGGAGAAAATGACATGAAAAAAGATTACGTACTACTCAGCAAAAAGGGTATGAAAGAACTACGCAAGCGTATTACCCAATTGGAACACGACCAAAAAGCAGCCGTCACAGCCCTGCGCGAGATGGACAAGGGCAGCGCCCACGAAGAGCGCCTTGAACAAGTCGAACGTCTCGCACATCTTGAAACCATTGAAGGTGAGCTAGCTGATAAACGAGCCTTATTGGCAAGTGCAAAATTGATACCAGGCAAGCGAGCGCGCCTCAAGGTAGCTATCGGAAGTGTGGTTGATCTGATTGACCAACAAGGACGCCTGTTTCGCTATACCATCGTTGATAGTTTTGAGGCCAACCCTAGCGATGGACGCATCTCGATCGAGAGCCCTCTGGGTAAGAACTTGGTTGGTAAAACCCTCCAGGACACGATTGATCTCGCGATGGGCAAAAACCGCCGCACACTACAATTAGTACGTATCACCTAATATTACTGGGGGGTCTCTGACGAAAAAGCTTCGCCGTAGGCGGAGCTTTTTTGGTACAATAGTGCTAATGCTTTATTACAATAAAACCGTCACCGCAACTCTCAAAGAACTAAACGCCTCGCCAAAGGGACTCCACCCAAGCGAGGTCAACAAACGCCTTGCCCTGTACGGCCTTAATACCATTCGTATCAAGGGCGAACCACTATGGCGTAAAATTATAGAACCTTTCGCTAATGTCTTTATGCTGGTCCTCTTCATCGCCGCCATCCTTAGTATCATTCACCATACTCCCATTGATGCGATCATCATTATTGGCATCATGGCAATCAGCGCAATTATCTATTACATTCAGCGCTTTTCCACGGATCGTGTTCTGCGGTCACTACAAAAACACACGGCGCAAACCGTATCAGTCCTGCGCGACGGCAAAGTACGCTCTGTTGATTCGTTAAAGCTTGTTCCCGGTGACATTATCATGCTAAGTGAGGGCGAAAAAGTCCCGGCCGATGCCCGCCTGATTGAGGGTGCCAATGTCCGTGTCGACGAAGCCTTGCTGACTGGTGAATCAGTCCCTATCACCAAAGTAACCGACGCCCTCAGGGGAGAAAAGCAAATCTACGAACAAACCAACCTCCTCTTCCAGGGTTCATTCATTGTTTCCGGCGAAGCCACCGCAGTTGTCGTCACGACTGGTAATAACACCGAGTTTGGCCGCCTTGCCGCGTTATCCGAACAAACCGAAATGCGCAGTCCGGTGCAAAAAAAGATCGATCACCTCGTCAATCAAATCATTGCTGCCGTCGGAGGAATCGCTGTTATCGCCCTCGTATTATCGTTGCTACGCGGCACTGAACTTGTTGAGGCAATTCGTTTCGTCATGGCATTGAGCGTCAGCGCTGTCCCAGAAAGTCTTCCTATCGCTATTTCCGTCATCCTTGTCCTTGGGATGCGTCGCATGGCCGTCAAAAAGGCATTGGTACGTAATATGCGCGCCATTGAAACAGTAGGAGTCATTACGACGATCGCCACCGATAAGACCGGTACATTAACGAAAAACAAGCTATCCGTTCAGGAAACCTGGCAACCACACTGGGTCAGCCATCATCTTCCGACCCATATTCGCCATAGCGCCAATCATAGCGCCGCCAAAGTACACGATCCTTTGGATATTGCTATGGTTGAATACGCTGATGCCGAAAAAGTTGTTCCTCTCAAGGGGCAGCCTCTGCATCACCTGCCATTTAGCCACGAACACGCCATGAGCGGCAACGTTTGGCATCATGGCAATCTATATCGTCTTACCATCAAGGGCGCGCCAGAGGCAATTCTCTCGCGATCAATCCTTACCGAGGCCGAGAGGGAAGAGGCCGAGCTCTCCTTGGTTCACCTGACATCACAAGGCTACCGCGTGATTGCACTTGCCCAAACTGAACTGAAAAAACCGCTGCAAGCTATCGAAGAATTACCGTCCAAGACACGCCTTGACTTCGTCGGCTTTATCGCCGTCGCCGACACGCTTCGTCCCGAGGCAAAGCACGCTATCAAGACAGCCCTGACAGCTGGCGTTACCGTTCGAATGATCACCGGCGACCATTTCGAAACAGCCTATCATATAGGTCGACAACTAGGGATGGTAACGACGCGTGATCAGGTGTTCGACAGTCGCCGTATGGACACCATGACCGACGAGGAACTAGGACAGGCAATTCGTGATGTTCGCGTCTTTTCCCGTGTGATTCCTGAAAACAAATATCGACTACTTTCTATTCTGAAACGTCATAATATCACCGCCATGACCGGTGATGGTGTCAATGACGTTCCCGCCCTGTCCAACGCCCACGTTGGGATTGCCATGGGGTCTGGTTCGCAAATTGCCAAAGACGCCGGTGACATCATTCTTCTCGATGATAACTTCAAGAGTATCATTGACGCCATGCGCGAAGGCCGTCGCATCATCAGTAACGTCCGTCGCATGCTGTACTATCTCCTCGCCACCAATGCCGGCGAGGCCCTGACAATGATTGGCGCTCTGGTCGTCGGCATTCCCGTCCCGCTGGTTGCCGTCCAGATCCTGTGGGTAAACCTCGTGACCGATACCTCGATGGTGATTCCTCTGGGGTTAGAAAAAGGCGAAAAGAATGCCATGTTACGCAAACCCGAACGGCCCAATGCACCCATCCTTAGTCGCTACCTGACAACCCGCATGATTATGGTCGCCGTCAGTATGGCTATTACCACCTTGACGCTTTACATCACCTTTAGCAATCTCTACGGCCACGAATACGGCCGAACCATCGCTTTTTGTGCCCTCGTCGTCATGCAGTGGGCAAGTGCCTTTAATGCCCGCAGTGACTACGAGTCCGTCTTTAAACGTATTTTCGTATGGAGCACCCCATTCTATATTGGTCTTGCCTTCGCAGTAGCTATGCAGGCATTAGCCGTCTTTGGACCGCTCCAAAGCTTGCTCCATATCACACCTGTCGCGATTGGCGATCTCGTCATTACCGGCGCAATTGCCTTTGCGGTGCCTATCGTACTGGTTGAGATTCACAAATTCTTTGGCCGTCGATCGCTACAAACTCATAGAATCTTGTAAAGAATATCGCATCTACATGAAAATGATTTGCAACCTTTTGTGTACTTTCGCATTACACTAAGTACGTGGAAACATTTGATAATGAACAGACTCTTGTGACTGCGGCCATTCAGGGCAATCATGCTGCATTTGGTCAGCTTTTTGATGCTCATTATACGCAGATTCTTGGATATTGCGTACGACGGACGGGTACGATTGAGATTGCCGAGGACATTACATCTGAAGTATTTATGAAGGCATGGCGTTCAGTCGGTACATACCATGTACGTGGCATTCCATTTCGAGCGTGGCTGTATAAGATTGCAACTAACGAGCTGCGCATGTACTACCGGACCGGTAAGTATCACACACTGTCACTTGATGAATTGAGTGAAGAGCAGAGATACGTTCCTGTCAGCACGACCGATATACACCAAGAAGCAATGGAGGCACAAGATTTACTTGACCAACAACTCCAATTTCATCATGCGCTTGAGAAAATTCAGCAACTCCCCGTAAAATACCAAGAGGTCTTGGTACTACGCTACATTGAACATAAAAAACTAAATGAAATCGCGATCATCACAAACCGAAAAGTGGGGACAGTAAAATCACTATTATCAAGAGGGATGGTTAAATTACGCGCCGGAATGCAACCTTTTGGAGACGATCGCATTATATCTCATGAGGACCTTCACTATCAGCAAAGGTCAGAAAGGAACATATGAAGCATCATATATTGCATGAGCTTGACATTCAAACTCCGCATACCCCCTCTCATAAGGCATCGTTACGCCAAGTATTGATGCACGATGCGGGCGCGTCACAATCTATGATCACACGTTCTCGCTGGCGCCTCATTGATTTCAAAGGAGTAATGGATATGAAAAAATCAATCATAATGGGTGGAAGCGTGACGATGATTGCGCTTGTCATGGGTGCCGTCACAATGTTTTCGCCGCTCAATCCACGAGTGGCAGCTGCTCAAACCACGAATGATAGCATTCGTATGGTTTCGCGACTATCAAGCAGTGAACTTGCCGATTTAAAAGCAATCTTAGCTGCCGATCCCCAAGAGTTACTGCGAGAGGCGAGTAGTGCTAAGGATCTTATAAAAATATCGCGTACCGATTTTGATAAATTAGCAAAAAATGGTATAAAAATGCAATATAGTGATGACGTCGGTAATACTTCTGGCAAAATAGACGGAAAAACTGGCGATGCAGCAAGTAGCGGCACTGTCGAGCCGCATACCGTGCCGACTACCCCCACGGATAACAGTGAAAATGCTAAAGGAGGTGGCAATAGTGCAACAGGGAGCGTTGACATCGATGCGATTGAACGCCGAATGAATACTGCAGAAGTATTTGTTAAATACACCAACAAGGATGGTCAAACAGTTGTGATTGCTTTTGACAAAAACAACTCACCTGTTTACACGGCTCTCTTATAACCTACTACACTTTCAACAGCACGGCATACGTATAAAAATGCCGTGCTGTTGCGATTTACCTCAATGATTTTTGGCTTATTACCGACAAGAGCGCAGGGGTTACGAACTACCATTAGAGAGGACAGCTTCTCTCTGTTGCCTTGCTTTCGCAGTACGATCGGCAATTAACCACTGCAATAAAACCGCAAATGCAATCAGCAATAACAACGAGCCGGCTTCTCGCCAAGCGGGGGTGGTAAAATCAAAGAAGTCACGAGTAAACCCAAAGCCAAAACTAACTGTTACAACAAAAATAATCGCTAGCAGGTATAATGCTCTTGCCAAACGCGCCGTACGGTTATTGACCGCCCGAAACATTCTGCTGACCAGAAAAACGAGATAGACGCCAAAGAACGTTGCTACCAGCACCGTTGTCGTGGCGACACCCTCGGGGTCCTCAGGATGGATCGCTGTTAATCGTAGATAGGATAGGGCAACGACGATACCAGATATCATCGCAATGGGGGCAACTGGCGCTAAGGTATCCCACCAAAATCGCTTGGGTGAAATCTTATACGTCGGAATCGGCGGAAACAACGTCCATAAAATCGTCGGCAACGTTACTAAGAAAATATTCATAAATGTCACGTGTCGCGGCTCAAACGGGTAGGTGACACCCAGCACCAATGTCGTCATCAGGAGGACAATACCGTAGATGATCTTATGAAAGAATAATGAGGCAATCATTTCGATGGCCTGCATGATACGGTTGCCCAAGCGCATGCCGATGGGGAGGGAATTGAAGGAATTATTCAAAAGGACAATATCAGCAATACGCCTCGTAGCAACTGCCCCTGCGTACATCGCGACCCCTAAATTCGCTTTTTTCAGCGCCAAGGCGTCGTTGACACCATCACCAACCATACCAGTGAAATTATCGGCCTCGATAAAGGTCTGGATTAGTCGTTCTTTTTGTTCAGGCAATACCCGGGCAAAAATCGTTGTCTCTTTGACGGTCTTATCCCACGCCGCATCAGACAGCTTGGCTAGTTCCGCTCCGGTAATAACGCGATCGGCATGCCGAATGCCCGCTCTCTCAGCCACTGAACGAACCGTTTCAGGGCTATCACCACTGATCACGCGCACGCTTACCTCATTATGCTGCAGATAATTAACCGTCTTTTCAACCCCACTACGCAGTTCATTCGAGAGAATAATAATCCCCAAGGGCGTGCCGGATTTCTTCATCTTTTTTAAATCAGTCGCCTGATCATCAAACGATGCCACCAAAAGGACTCGGCGGCCGTCGCTAGCAAGCTCCGCGACGCGTTGCTGTTCTGCCTTGGAAAGGGGTGCTAGTCGACCTAAGAATTCAGGGGCACCGACGAATATAGTATGCGTCTTCTTGTCGATTTTCATGCGGACACCACTGAATTTGCGTTCGGATGAAAAAGCCAATCGATCAAGCACCGTGTACTTCTTTGGCAGTTGCAGACCGGCCGCCATGGCATCACCCGTCGCGTTACCACTACTCGTCTCAGCCGCCACAATTCCGGCTAGCTGTGATAGGTTAGCTGGCGCACCATCAAACGGCTCTAGATCAGTGAACTCGATCGTATCACTGGTGAGCGTTCCTGTTTTGTCAACACAAAGCACATTCAACAGCGCCATCGCCTCAATGGCAGCGAGCTTTTGCGGCAAGACTTTTGCCTGTGCGAGACGCAATGACCCGAACGCCAATAGGAGGGTGCTTGCCAGCAACAACCCTTCGGGGACAACGGTAACCGCAGCCGACGTGATTGTTTTGACAATCTTGACCGGGTCCTCACCAGCAAACGAATAGACGATGAATATAAGTGCCGCCAAGCCCAAGGCACCATAGGTCATAACGGCAATGATATAGCTGATTGACCGCTGTAACGGCGTTAATTCAGGAGTGTACCGTTTTAACTTCTCGGTCATTCCACCCACTCGAGTGTCCGCTCCGACCGCACTGATACGCACGAAGGCTGATCCTGCTACCACCGAACTGGAAGCATAGACCGTATCGTCTTTGTGCTTTTCAATCGAAGCCGATTCGCCAGTCATCATGCTTTCATTCACCTCGAGGCCCGTACTAGACAGGACAATACCGTCTGCGGGCATTTCATCACCCAGACGGACATCAATCTGATCGCCTACAACTAGTTGATTGAATAATACGTCAGACACGGTGCCGTCGGTATTGATACGCCTGGCATGCGGCGCGCTCATGAGTTCGAGCTTTTTAAGTGCCCGCTTGGCACGGACTTCCTGGACAATCCCAAAGAGAGTATTGACCAAGATGACAAACGAGACAAACCAGGCATCGCGACGTTCACCGAGTAATAATAAAGCTGCCGCCAGGATGAGAATGGCGAGCACAATCGGTTGTTTAAAGTTGCGACCTACGATGGCAAAAAAGTCTTTCATAATACGTCTATAGTACACTAGATATATGGACTACCGTAACTCTCCCCAGTCCGATGTGGCACCATTTTTGGCCCGTCGTATTGCTGAAAAATTAGACCAAGGCAAACGTGTCCTATGGCTGATGGCAGGAGGTTCCGGTATTGCTGTATGTGTTGAGGTGGCACGCCTCTTGGCTGATCGTGACCTATCGAACCTGTCGGTAACCATCAGCGACGAACGTTACGGCGAACCGGGACATTCCGACGAAAATATGCAACAGCTCTATGACGCGGGACTATCACTTCCAGGTGCAGCAGTCTATCGACCCTTAACTGGCGCATCGATAGAAGCAACCACGACAGCCTATGATAAATGGTTATCTTCTCATCTTCATGACAGTGATTATCGCATTGCGCTATTAGGCATTGGCAACGACGGCCATACATCAGGCATCAAACCACACAGTCCGGCCGTCCACAGTCGGCAATCCGCCTGCTCTTTCAAGGGTGAGGACTACGATCGCATCACCACGACACCGGCCTACCTGTCTCAATTTGACGAAGCCGTCGTCCAAGCCTATGGCCACGCAAAATGGCCCGTCATTCAGACCCTACAGACGCGTCGCGATATCACTCTTGATGAGTTTCCAGCAGGGGTACTTGCGACATTCCCGCAGACAACACTTTTTACTGATTATAAGGAGGAAATGATATGAAAATAGCAATCAGCGGACTCGGACGTATGGGAGCACAAATTGCTCAGAAGCTCGCCGAAGGCGGTCACGAGGTTATCGCACACAACCGCAGTCCTGAACCGGTCGCAGCGGCAGCAGAATATGGCGCTATCCCTGCCTATGCAAAAGAAGCAGTTATCGCCGCATTTGGGGATACCACTCCTATCATTTGGCTCATGATTCCGGCGAGCGTGATTGATAGTGAACTCGACGCCTGGCTAGAGATGGTTCCTGCCGGAACGATACTGATTGATGGCGGCAATAGTGATTACCGTGGTGACAGTGCACGTGCCGGCCGAGCAGCAGATAAAGAAGTAACACTGCTCGATATTGGCACAAGCGGTGGGGTTTGGGGCTATCAGCGTGGGTTTGCCATGATGGTAGGCGGCGACAAGCCAGCCTATATGCAGCTAGTGCCCGCACTCGACACCCTGGCAGCACCTGGTGGCGCCCACGATCACTTTGGCCCGACAGGGGCAGGGCACTACGTCAAAATGGTCCATAACGCCATTGAGTACGGCATGATGGAGAGCCTGGCCGAAGGCTATCGCATGTTGAAAGAAGGACCCTATAAAGATATTGATCTTGCCAGCGCCGGTGATGTCTGGGAGAAGAATAGCGTCATTACGAGCTGGCTCAATGACCTCACTCGTCAGGCCTTACACGAAAATCCATTCATGGAAGGTATTGATGGCGTCGTTGCTGAATCAGGTGAAGCCCGCTGGACCTTAGAGACTGCCGACGAACTCGGCATCCCACTCCCTAGCATCCAAGCTTCATTCGACGTCCGCCTCGCCTCACAAAAAGGTGAAACAACCTTTGCCACCAAACTCCTTGCCGCAATGCGTAACAAATTTGGTGGGCATAATATTCAAGGAAAACAATGAGATAACCCCGCATCCTTTGAAGGAATGCGGGGCCACCTCACGCCCTATAGTAGCTGGCCGACTGGGCCTCACAGCTTGCGATATGCCCTGTAGTCGGTCTCGTACACCCACCCTGATGTCAGGGAGGCCCCGATAGCCAGCCACAGTGCTCCATCGGTCCACTGACTCGGGAGCAGCTGTGCTGGCGGGAAGGTGTACCACAACAGCGCCAGGCTCTGAAGCACCATTGAGGCCCGACCGGCTTCCACGGCCGACTGAATGGGCATACGGGACTTCACCCAGGTCACCCTCAGTTCGCGAGCAAGGATCACCAAGATCGCCAATAGCACCATCAGCTCGAAGGTCTTCAGATAGATCGCAGCCAAGACGATCAAGACCAAGATCTTATCGATCATCGAGTCCATCACTTTGCCGAGCAAGGTGATCCAGCGACCATTCTTCATCTTGGCCAACATACCGTCCAGCTTGTCGCTGCAGACGGCGATCAGCAGCAGCACCCAACCGAACCAGGTCATGATGAACCAAGCTGCGAAGGGCGTCAACACTAGTCGAGCCAAGCTCACCAGGTTAGGCGGCTTCGCCCAATCTCGCTGAACATCGACCCAAGTCAACTTCCGAGCCATGCAAAACTCCTTTAATAGACGTGAGGTAGGTACGTTCCACCCACCTAGAACAGCATTATATTACCATTATTTTCCCTTTTTGCCAAAATAGAGTAGTCCAAGTAGCAGCCAAAACGCCATAATGCCAGCACATACGGCCGTAAACAATGGCAATCCAATCGTCAAGATAATCGGCATCGAAAGGGCAGTTACGATACCACCGCCCATCAGTGGTTCAAACATTAGTTGTTTGTAGCCAAACGCTTCAACGGCATTCGTCTTGTTCTTTGGGTCAACCATCTGCGCAAACAACAGTCCAGTCGCAGTCATCCCCATACCCTGGCCAAAACTGATAATGGCATTCTGGAACCAATAGCGCCGAAACATTCGCCTCGCCAACACGAAAAAGGCAAACAGTATCCAAATCGCCCCAGCCGTATAGAGTAACACAAACACCAGTCCGTCATGCACCAAGAATTCGAGTGACATCGTCCCAATAGCCGCCATGATAAGGAGCGTTAGTGTAAGGGTTGATATCAGTTCAACCATCTCGCGCACCACCTTCAGGCCCATTCTTGACCAGATAAACTGCGCAACCATGCCGCCAAACATCGCAAAAGTAAAGAGAGGCACATAGGCAAAGAATTTGTGGCCGTCACGCCCCCATAACTGCGCCTCCAGCAGAAGTAATCCTTGATGCATCACCCAACCAATACCCACCCCAAGGCCCAGCAAGATGAGATGCGAGATTAGCACCCGAAAAGTCACAACCTTGCGAAAACTGACGCCTTTCTTGCGAAGCTCGGCCACAATCGTGTGATAATACACCTTATTACGTGCGACACGTACCAGACCACCCGTTTTGATATGTCCCGTGCGGCGCGCCCAGTTAATCAGGATGATCCCAATAATCAGCGCCGATACTAAACTTGCTGTCGCCAGACCCGTGGCGATTTGGCGACCCGTCTCAAAGTCGAGATCCTGAAAAACTGGGGTCATCCCAGCAACCGTCCCGTGGCCACCCTCAAAACTAATTTCTAATAACGAGGCAGTAAACGCCGGCATGGCAAACAAGGGCATCAGCACAAACAGCGTTAACAGCCCAGCGACCACATATTGTCCCCACGCAATCGTTTGTCCAAAGGCGACTTGCGGACCTGCCAGCCCCCACATTTTCTTCATTGACAGTAGCGGCTTACCAAGAAAGAGGCCAGCAAACACCAAGGTAATCATATATTTCGGCAGTACCTTCCACATATCATAAAACTCGGTCGGTATTTGCATCTCAGGGAAGTATCGTCCGGCAATCTGAGGGCCAAACACCAATAACAGAAGGCCTGCCGCCAAAGAAGTAGGGATAAACAGGCGTCGAATCAACGGGAGACGCGCCAATAAATAGCCGCCCACAACGGCCCCGATGAGTAAAAGGATTGCAGTGATGTATGTTTCAAGCATAAACGCTATATATTATTTTACTATACAACGACAGGAAAAAGATGCTATACTTTATATAGTAAAATCAATGACCAACAAGGAGGGATATGACCAAACTATTAGTTGTGACAGGAAGTGCTAGGAAGGGAAGGGTTGCTGACGGCGTCCTCGCGGCCGTCCAAAAAGAAGCAAGCCAGATTGAAGGTATCGAACTGACGGTTGCCGACCTCACAGCGCTCGATCTGCCGTTTTATAACAATGAGCTTCCGCCATCTGCGCCCGACTATTCGGAGACGAATGAAACAGTACTTGCCTGGAGCAAACTAGTCAGTGAGGCTGACGGTGTCGTATTACTAATGCCCGAATACAACCACACCCTATCCGCTATTCAAAAGAATGCTATCGACTGGCTCTACAAAGAATGGGCCGACAAACCAGTTGGCGTCGTCACCTACGGCTGGTATGGTGGCGCCCACAGCCTCGTTACCCTCAAGGAGATAGCCACGGTTATCAAAATCAACCTTCATGACAACCCAGCACAGCTTTACTTTACGAAGGACCTTGATGTTGAAGGAAACGTCCTCGACGAGACAGCGGTTGGTGAAAAAATCCACACCGTTCTTACCGCCCTTCACCCAGCCAGCTAACTATACGCTGAATCCTACGAAGTACCTCATCTTCCGTAAGGATGAGGTACTTTTGCCAGGAGCGTCCAGTGTTGACGTTCACTAAGTCGACGTAGTACAGTAGGGGTACTAACCATAAAGGGGATTTATATTGTGGACACGCAACCTGATCAACCAACACAACCATATCAACCAGGAGACGTTCCACCTACTGATGCACCGACGCCTCAGGTACCGACTCCTTCGGTCACTCCAAGTTCCGTTGATCCTGCTTCACAGCCGGCTCAACCATATACTCCCAATCAAGGCACCACTCCAGCCTCTCAAAATTCTTACAATCTTGCGCCAAAAAAGAATAATCGCAAAATGCTATGGATTATCATTGCTGCTGTTGCTGCCATCTTAGTAGCCGTTGGCATCACCTTACTGGTAAGCATTAATACCGCCAACTCAGCCGCCAAGGATTACACTACGTCACTGAAAACGTACCTCGAAGACGTCGCTGATGCCATTGCGGGTTCTGCCAGCTCTCCTAATGATGTCGCCAAAGACATCGATAAGATCACAAAGCCAAGCCTCAAAGACGCTTTCCTCGGTGACCTCAGCAGCTCCTACAAGGATGCTCAGTCAACTGCTAAAAAAGCCGATGCGGCCGTCACAACCGCGACCGATGATGCCAAACTGTACGGTAACCTCTACACATTCTATACCGACCTTGCGACCCAACGACAAAAGCTCATTTCTAATGAAAATCAGCTTGCCAACGTTCTGCGTTCTTCTAGCCCTAGCGAATCACTCTTTGGCACTGCCGTTGACGGCATGACTGCCGCCTGCAATAGCATGGTCGATTTGACAACCAACGCCAAAGTACCAAAGGATGCTGAATCAAATGTTGCAAATGTTAGCACCAAGACCAAAGCCGTCTGTAATGATGTCACCAGTATTAAAACAGCGTTTGATAACAAAAACAGTACAGCACTTGTCTCGGCGATGACTGATTACATTTCATCTGGAAAAGCATTTGAAACTGCCTACAGCGCCCTCAAATCTGACTATCAATCCATTGCGAGTGACGTCAAAGAACTCGCCAAGCCAGTGCAAAAGCTTGCCGATAGCCTATAGTCATGGATACGGCGCCGTCGACACCTCCTCAACCATCCTTACCCCAGCAGACAACGCACTCCCGTAAAAAGAACTGGCTGATTATTGGTTTAGTTGGCATGGGGGTACTGATGCTCCTATCAGTTGCAGTGCTGTTCGCCTTGATTGTTTTTTCTGATGGCCAAGACGACAGTGTCAAGAAGGAGCGGGCTTCATTTCTGACGGATGAACTGACGAAAAATGGCGTCACTGCCACTCCTGAACGTACCACGATCACCTCAACCCTAGGCTACACCTTCACATACGACCCGGTCACGCTATCCCCCTACGGACAGGTAAATGATGCCACCAAATCAACTGGCAGTATGGTCTATTATGAATCATTCTCCGGTGATGAATTAAAGGAAGCGCGGCCCTACAGCATGATAACCCTCAAGCCGCAGGGTGGAGAGACTACCCTCACCAGCCCTGATCTCATCATCAGTACAAATATCCGACGTGGATTTTGGGATAGGTTCAAAGATAATCCGGATTACCCCTCCAAACGTGACTCTCTCTTGGTCAATTACATTGCCGAAAGCTACAAAGACGAAAAAACAACTGTCTCAAAGATTGAAAGCACCGAGATTGGCGGTATCACCTACCAAACTATACGCCTTACCAGGGATAATTCTCATTTTGGCGTCTCCGCTGCAACCGAAACAAAGATCTATGCCACCGTTCAAAACGACCGTCCATACTGGGGGGTGATGACAAACGTGACAGCAAACCCCACGTTGACCAGCGAGTTCGAGACGGTTATCGCCTCACTATCATATAGGGCAGTTGACGACAATCTGTTAGGCCGCACCGACTCAGGCGTCGTCACTCTTGCTGCTGCCGACCTACCAAAAGACACTTCTTATGTACCTGAAAAGCTCGATACTGATTCGATCATACCTGTCGTATTGCGTAATCAACCTGCCGTAGTACGTATTCTTACTGTTCGATGTGGAGCACCGACATTGGTCAACGGGTCCAAACGAGTCAGCCTACCAAAAAGCTGTGAAGGTGGGGTAGGAAGTGGTTCATTCATCTCAAGTGACGGGTATATTGCTACGAATGGCCACGTTGTCACCCTAGATAACGCCGTCCTTTTGGTAAAATCATTAAGAACCGTCGAAGCAGTCAAGACTGTTTTAGACTTTTTGGTTGAACGCGGCACTATTACCGAAGAACAGCGAACAGCCTTCATTACCGCCCTCGCGAGTGGCGATATCGCAGCCCAGCAAGCCGTCCTGCAACTGCCTCGGGTCATTGGCGACGAGAACATCACGGTCGAACGCGATCTCTATTCATATGGCATTCAGACGAGCAATCAGCCTATACGCGTCCAAGACGACTATTCAATCTCCTACAATGATACAATCTTGCCAGCCACCCTGGTTGATAAAGACTATGATGCCACCACCGCCAGCAAAGCACTCCGCGGAGAAGGTGCCTTTACCTCATCAGACGTTGCCATACTCAAAGCGAAGGGAGAGTTCCCGACCGTCACCCTCGCCCGAGGCGCTTCTACACAAGAAGGCGACAAGATGACCGCTATTGGTTACCCAGGATTCGTCGATAATAACATCAGGACAGACCAGTGGCAGACGGTGCCAACGATTACCCAAGGTATCGCAACAGCCATCAACAGCGGCTATCCTTACGGGGGTCGCGTCATCCAAACCAACGCACAAATCGCCCCAGGCAACAGCGGGGGGCCAGCGTTCAATACCAAGGGTGAACAGGCAGGACTCATGACGTATGGCGCTCTCACCTGTGGTGATCAGCGTTGCTTTGGCAATGGGTCATTTAGGGATATCGAAGATATTCATACGCTCGTACAAAAAAACAATATCACCCTCAAAGAAGGCGACATTGCCGCTCATTGGCAGAAGGGATTGGATGCCTACGAAGACGGAAACTACAAACTTGCTCTCGAACAATTCGATACCGTCAAGCGCTCGTACCCTGCAAACTATCTGGCACCAGAATTGTCACGTATCGCTAGGGCCAACATTGGCACGCCAAGCGACAGTTCCGACACCCTTAGTGTCAAGACACTCATTATTGTCGTTGCTATCACGACATTGTCTCTTGGAGCCGCAGCCGTCATCGTCCTAGTTATTCTGCTCATCCGACATCAGCGTCCTAAAGAGATACTGATCGACCCGGCAACGTATCGACAGATCTAGTAGCTACATACCAATCCAAAGCACCACTAAAAGCATTTTTCAAACACTATGTGACTCCAGGTATGCTAGTATATACGTATGAATGAAAGATTGGACTTTGATCAACAACTAATAGAGAGCGAGCAATCCGCCACTCATGATCCATTACGCAATATTGATATGTGGTTAGTAGAATATACGCCAATGCAGATAACTGGTGAAATACTCGGTGAAAAATATGATCCAGAAAAGAACACTAATCTTGTCGTCGTAAGGACACCCGACGGTACCTTGGTAAAGACTTATAGAAGCCAGGTCACTGCGACTAACTAAACTCGTTGCGCTCCTCCGCTTGCTTGAAAAGAAAATACCTTCGGTGCTTTCTTTTCCGTGCGGCGCTACGCCGAACCCTATCGGATTTTCTTTAGAGAAAATCCGAGGTTCTCATCACATCTCTCAAACAAGAAAATAAACTAGGCATAAAACCTAGTTTATTTTCTTGGCTGGGGTGGAGGGATTCGAACCCCCGAATGCTGGAACCAGAACCCAGTGCCTTACCACTTGGCGACACCCCAATACACCTAGACAGTATACAGAATATGTCGTGATTTGTTAAGGGTAATTGCATATCAGGCGCTACTCGATTATGATTATGGTATGAAGTGGAGGTGTGATTGATGGAAGGCTTTTGGTTCCTTGCAGCGTTAGTATTTTTTATTTTATGGCTTGCCAAAAAGCCCAAGGGTCAAAACGACATCCAAGACACCCCCGCTCAATCTTCTTATGACCAGGGATTCTGGGATGGATGGCGTGCCTTCGGCAAGAAGGTGCAGTCAGATATCACCAACAAAACTATCTCTCAGGAATCCCTTCAGTCATACGTTGATGCCGGCGCCACGGGTATTATCCCCGGAGAATCCTCCGACCATCCGTCCGAGCAGTCTGAAGAGGAAAAACCAACACTTGCCTCATGGCCACAAGTTACCGCCCATGATCCACAGGCAGCCATTATTGCGATCGAGCCTGTTACGACCGCTCCTACTGCAGAAGACAAAGAACGCCAGGCCCTGAAGAATCTTAATACGATGCTGTATGTAGCCAGCTTTTTATTAGTAGCGGCGGCAGCTGCCTTTATTGCCAGCAACACCCCGGCAGGCGTGCGCCTCGTTTTGTTATGGGTCATAACTGCCTTGTTCTATATCGGCGGTCTGACGCTTTACAGCCACAGTAAACGACTAGGACCAGCGGCTATTTCATTCGTCGGCACCGGACTTGCGATTCTGCCATTTGCTGGCTTTGCCTTGACACTTCTGGCAGAAGTGCCCGGGCAAACAGCCTGGTTTATCACCTCTCTCATTGGCATCGTCGCCTACGGCATCGCAACCGTTATCTTGCAGCGAGCTGTCATTGCTTACCTAACACTCGCATTCGTATTATCGCTAGCCTCATCGTCGGCAAGCCTCATGCAGATGCCTCTTGTCTGGAGTTTTGTCGCTGTTATGGTTGTCGCGCTCATCGCGCATTTCATCGCTGTGTTATGGCCAAACCGTCTGCCAGCCGTATTTACACAACCAATCGAACAAACAGGGCAGTACGTCACACCACTAGCCTTGGCGGCCAGCCTGTTAAGTGCAAACCTTATGACCATTGGCGAATACACCCTCATCTTCGCCGTGGCTGCCTTGCAGTACACGGTTTACTGGGCACAAGAGCGGACCTATTGGAATGAAGCCATTGCACGCGGCCTTGTCACTATCACTTTCATATTATTAGCATTTACTATCGGAGAAGGCTCGCCCCTCATCATTACCACATGGGTAACGGTGATAATGTGCATGACGGCCGCCTACTCGCTGATTCGCGTGAACATACATGATCAGCGCAGCCGCGATTACGAGTCAGCCTGGTTGTCCGTATCGATCGCTGGCCTCTTACTGACAATGGCAGGGTGGATTGATGCCGGTATGACTGCCGTTGGTGCAACTATCACCTTCGAACTTATCTTGATTATCGCTGGTGTTACTACCTTCCGCCTTCGTCAGATTGGCTGGGCCTACCTGTGCCTCGGCGCGTCAATCATCCTTCCATACACTGCTATTGCTTCTCTCGAACCAGCGTCATGGCACAGTAACATCTATCCGTGGCTGTTCATTGCAGCCGCACTCGTCAGCCTCTGGCAGCTTTCGTATAGGGTGCTGTCCAAAAAGGCAGAAGGCGTCCGACAGTTCCTCGCCGTCGCCTTCTGCAGCTATGCCATTATGGCAACCATAGCTGCGTTTGTTGCCTATATATCACCGTTTTCTCTGTGGCTAGCCGGTATCGGTGTGATACTGGCCACGGCCTGTACGATCTTTTCGTACCTACAAAAACAACTTGCCGGCGAAGCTGTTGCCATTGGCTACGCTGCGCTCGCCATTGCAGCAGTCGTATGGAATACCTCTGACATCCATACCTGGCATAGCCTCATCATTGTTGGCGTTCTTTATCTCGTCCTCCTGATTGCAGGGTTATTGCACCTAAGGCGAAATGAGACTGAACGCGCAGTCTGGACACTAGGCGCCGGACAGCTCGTTGCCGCCGGTTTTGCCTTTGGTATTGCTCAGACGGAGACACGACTCGTATCAGTACTCTTACTCCTGGCGGCTGCCGTTGGTGCCACCGCGCGCTACATCGTGGGACGCACCAGCACGCAATTAGGTCACTTGTACGCCGCCTCAACCATTATGTACCTTGTTCTTGCCTGGTGTGGATCCGCTTATCTTGCCGCTGGATGGCAAGTCCTCGTCCTAATAGTTGCGGCCATTGTCTACTGGACAATCTCTTACCGGGCAGCCCAACCTGGCATTGCCGCAGTGGCAAATATGGCACTGCTTGGGGCGATTATAACGTTATTTGTCTGGCTAAAGCTACCGACCGAATGGCTAGCACTCTCCGTTGGTTGGGTGAGCGCTGGCGTCTACGCCGTATGGTACGCCGTCTCCCAAACCCTCAAGGACGTGCCGCGTGCGTGGGTCCACATCATATCACTATGGACTATCTTGGGCATAACCAGCCTCATCTCGCTTGGTGGCCAGCAAGCTGTCGCCTTATCCGCCAGTGGGACTATTGCGGTGCTCGCGGCATTTATCGGCCTCCAGGGCTACCTTATCCGTCGCATTGACTACTTTGATATCGCGCTCTATACCGTGCTGTTTGCCATCTTAAGCGCGCTCTATACCGTCTGGCCACTTGCTCCTGCGACGGTCTATGGTCACCTTATTGCACTGACATTCATAGGGGTGGCATTATGGCGTCGCTATCACCACCAACCCCGCGTCATCCATTATTTTTTGGCTGCCGGCTGTCTGACATTTGGTGCCGCCGTGAGTGCATTCAACGAAGATACTGTTTACCAGCTTGTCTTCCTGATCGAGCACCTTATTGTACTTATCGTTGGTGGTCTGATGCAGTGGCAAAAAGTTGTCTGGTGGGGCGTTGGATCCACTGTCGCCGCCATTCTGTATTTCCTACGCGACTACTTCTTCCTCTGGCTTGCCTTCCTGGGTATCGTTCTGATTGCCATTGTGGTATGGCGACTGAGCAAGATCAACAAGTCAGCACCATAACCACGTGGTACACTGGGACAGATGACCAGAAAAAATTTTCCCCTTGTAACGTTGACACTCGACAAGATCGTCGGTGGTGGCCAAGCACTCGGTACCCTCGAGGACGGTCGCAAAATGTTTGTATGGGGCGGGCTCCCCGGTGAAACCGTTGAGGTGCAAATGACAAAAAAGAAGTCGAGCTACGCCGAAGGAACTGTCACAAACGTGGTGGCGGCTAGTGCGCAGCGCGTTGCCCCTAAAGACCCCGATAGCTATCTCTCAACTAGTCCTTGGCAAATTATGGCATTCGAGGCCGAACGGCATTACAAAGCAGCACTCATCGAAGAAGCATTCGAACTCCACGATATCGTCCTTCCAGAACCTATTGAGGTGTACACCGACGGACAGCAATATCAGTATCGTAACAAGGTAGAGTTCAGTTGGTATAGCGACACCATAGCTGGTGTTGATACGCTAGATCTAGCGTTTTTCCGTCGCGGATCAAAGGGTAAAATTACCCTCGATAGCTGCGCATTACTGCCGGATCCCATTATGCAACTAGCCCGCACCATTCGCGACCACCTACAAGACACCCACGTTTCTGCGCGTCAGTTAAAAACCCTGTTGATACGCTGCGACCAACGAGGCAACTGTGCTTGGCAGCTGTACGTCAAAGACAAAGATTTTGACATCACGCAACTCGCACTCGAATCTCTCGGCCAAGGTGGAGAAATTATCTATAGCAACCCTAAGAGTCCGGCGAGTGTTATCACCAAACGCCTCGCTACCTTCGGTGATATTGTTTTGTCAGATACTGTTCTTGACGTACCGTTCCGCTATGCCACCGAGGGTTTCTTTCAGATTAATCTTCCCGTCTATGAACAAGCTCTGAAGGATATGCGACGATGGGTCGGCACCACAGGCGAGCCGGCGTCGACACCTCTTTCCGAAGGGGATGTCCCCGCCGTGGTTGATCTCTATTCTGGCGTTGGCTCAATTGGCCTGACGATCGGCGGGCCAGGTGTCACCTTGGTCGAACTGAATGAACACGCCGTACGCGAAATGCGACAAAATATCAGCGAACTCGGCATTGATGCAACCGCCGTACTTGCCGCCAGCGAAAATGCCCTCGAATACATCACTAGTGACAAGGTAATTATTGTCGATCCGCCACGCGCCGGTCTCCATCAGAATGTGATTACCAGACTACTTGAGGAGGTGCCTTCTCGCATTATCTATTTGTCATGCAATCCAGTCACACAAGCCCGGGACGTGGCACTGCTGGCCGAGAAATACGGCATTAGATCACATCGGGGATACAACTTCTTCCCGCGCACCCCTCATATTGAACATCTGGTCATACTTGACCGCAAGCCCTAGCTTGTCTGAATGCGGCGATAGGCAAATTTCGCCGCTGGTCGCCAACCCCCTGAGGCATCGCTATCAAACTGTAAGATAGTGCCATTTTTGACTTCGCTAATCTGCACAAGGGCAGGGGCATAAGGAGCAAGCGTACGATAGAATACCAAATCAGCATCCGTGACGTGCGTACGCCCAGGAAACACTTCGTTAAACTTCTTACGACCAATCTCGTCAAAGTACCGTGGCCGACCCTTTGGAGGGACATACAATTCCGCCTTCAGCCCCATACGAGAGATGACTTTCTTGACATCACCAAGCAACAGTTTTGAACGCGCTTCAATATAGACGTACAGTTGTTTCTTGGTGGTCAAAAACACCGTCGCTTGATCAGTACGACTAACGGGCACGCGCCATGCAATGAGTTGTTTGACCTCTAGAGGCAAGCCGAACGAAGCCTTGCAGATACGCTCTAATGCCAACTGGTCAAAGGTTGTGTCATCCATACACTGTCATTGTACCACTTTATGTATCTCTCCTGTGATAGACTAGAGGTATAATGCTTGAACTTATGGGGATTATTGACATTGTCGCCCGGTCTGGTGGTGGCGGGTCGAGCAGTGGTGGGGGAAGTGGCGGTGAGGCAATTGCACTCCTCGGTTATTTTCCTAGCTACTATCTTGGAAAATTAATCAAAAAGTTACTCCCACGCAAAGCCGAATTAATCGTCAGCGCCGCGTTTGCGACAGTTTTTAGTATTATTCTTTTAGCAATCGGATTATTTGGTGGTTTTAATGGGGTACTGTTTACGGTGCTCGTTGTTATCGGCATCTGGTCAGGATGGGCGGCAGCCTTCTTTAGTGTATGGGATAAGTTACACAAAAAAGCCAGCAAAGCTAAGGCGACAATTACCCAAGCAGCCGGAACAGACGCGGTATGGAACGAGACGCAGTTAATGGCATATGCCCAGCAAACATTCATGCAATATCAATACGATTGGTCAGCGTTTAACCTCGACAGTATGCAGCGCTACCTTAGCCCTCGATACGCCCAGCATAGCAATCTCCTAATGTCCGCCCTCAAAGAGCTGGGACGCAGTAATATTATGGCCAACGTCCAGATCAAGCAAAGTCTCATCATCGACGCTCACGATGACATCAATAACGATCAGGACAGTTTTGACGTTGCCTTTGAAGCCTCAGCTCTTGATCAACTCGTTGACCAGACGGGCGCCGTCATCTTCAAAGACACCAAACCCTTTACCGAATACTGGCATTTCATTCGCAGTGGCAACACCTGGCTTCTCGATGGCATTATCCAGCAAACACAAGAGCTATCGCTAGCCAACCAATCCTTGTGTGATTTCGCCCAAAAGAACAGCATGTTTTACTCTCTTGATATGGGGTGGCTGCTGCTGCCAAGTCGTGGCCTGTTAATGGCGCGCGGTAAGATGGGCGTCAGTGACATTAACAATCACGTCATTGGCACGTATAGCGGCAGGTTGGTGCAGCTCTATACCTACACGCCATTACCGAGTCAACAAGGTAGCTTTAGCTGGCTTGTCCTACAGGTAACCCTCCCAAAATCGTATGGCGGTATCATCGTCCAGCGCGATCAATCATTCTTTAGCGCCGGCACCACGTATCAAAAACCGACCAAGGAGTACAAGAAATACGAATTCGAGTGGCCTGACTTTAACAAACGATACGACGTCCACGCCACCGACGCCGACCGTCTAGCTGCATTTGAGCTGATTAACCCGGGATTCATGGCCTACCTGTACGATAACGACCCGCAAGTCGGTATCGAAGTTGTCGACTCGACGCTTTACCTCTTCCGTTATCTTGGGACACGCACTACTACCAATGTAAAGCCAGAAGATTACAACACCATGCTCACTATCGCCCTCAAGGCATTCAAGGAGCTACAACTCTGACATCTGTTTCGTAGTACAATGGATAGTAATGGATTTTACTACTCGCTACAAGACGCTCAATGACCATCAAAAAACAGCCGTCGATACAATCGACGGGCCAGTCATGGTAATTGCAGGACCCGGAACAGGTAAGACTGAGCTACTCGGCATGCGTGCAGCCAACATCTTACGAAAGACCGATACACTACCTGAAAGTATTCTTTGCCTCACCTTCACGGAAAGTGGTGCACACGCCATGCGCGAACGCCTCGCCAGCATCATCGGTAAGGACGCTTACAAAGTTGCCATTCACACCTTTCACAGTTTTGGTACCGAAGTCATCAATCACCACAGCGAATTCTTTTACCACGGCGCTCACTTTCGTCCGGCAGATGAATTGTCGAGCTATCAAATCATCCAGAGTATTTTGGATGAGCTCGATTACGCCAACCCCTTAGCGAGCAAGATGAACGGTGAATATACTCACCTCCGTGATATCACCAGCAGTATTTCCGAATTAAAACGCAGTGGTCTAACGAGTGACGAGTTACTACAGGTACTTGATAGCAACGATGCCGTACTTGATGCCAGTGAGGGCATGTTACGGGATGTCTTTGCTGCGCGTATCAGCGCCACGACGCTCGCTCGTCTCGTCCCAGTCTCAAAAGAGGTAGCCAACGTTGCACCGCCGCCACTTCCTGCCAATTTAACACCGCTCTCAAACGTCATGGCCCTCAGCCTCGCCCATGCGGTCGATAAAGCAACTGATGACAATTCAACCAAACCTATTACCGCCTGGAAGAACCATTGGATGGAGAAGGGCAGTGACGGTCAACTTGTCTTCAAAACGCGTAAGCGACACGACAAACTGCGATCACTCAGTTACGTTTATTTTCAATACCTGGCACGTATGCAAGAAGCCGAGCTCTATGATTATGACGATATGATCCTTCGGGTTGTTCATGCCATGGAAGTGTTTGATGATCTGCGGTTTAATCTGCAAGAAAAATATCAATACATCATGGTCGACGAATTCCAAGACACCAGCCTGGCACAAATGCGCATCCTCGACAATCTTACCAACAACCCCGCCCAAGAAGATACGCCAAATATTCTGGTCGTGGGGGACGATGACCAAGCAATCTATAGTTTTCAGGGTGCTGATGTCAGCAACATCCTGTCTTTTCGTAGCCGATACCCACGGGCACGTCTCATCACGCTGGTTGATAATTATCGTTCGGCACCTCCCATTCTTGAGGCGGCACGCACGATCATTACTCAGGGAGAAGACCGACTAGAACGATATATCGAAGAGCTCGACAAGACGCTCATCCCGCATCAGGATGGATCCACCAAGGTGGCGTTGTTCGAAGCCGCCACGACAAGTGACGAGAGAGTGTGGTTAGTCAATGAAGTCAAAGCACGCATCGACCGGGGAGAAGCACCCTCTCAAATCGCCGTCTTGGCCCGTCGTCACCACGAGATTATCGCCTTATTACCACACTTTGCCGCCGCGGATATCCCGGTCGCCTACGAGCGTCGTGACAACGTGCTTGATCTCGAGCCGATCCTGCTAATCGAGAATCTAGCCCGCGTCGTCACCCTCCTTGGCGCGCAAAAGTTGCAAGATGCCGATGCATTACTGCCAGAGCTGCTGGCACATCCTGCCTGGGGCATTGATCCTCGTGACCTCTGGAAACTCAGTGTTACTGCCTACGACGGCCGCAAACGCTGGATCGATACGATGGAAGTACTGCCACGATTTACAACACTCCACGCATGGATGATACAACAGGTTGCTGCCGCAGGCCACCAACCCCTCGAACATATGCTTGATGTACTGGTTGGCGTGCCGACCGATGAGGAAGGTTTCCGTTCACCGCTCTATGACTATTTCTTCGGGGCCGAGGCACTAGCGAATAATCCCGATAATTATCTCACCTACCTTGAAGGGTTGCGGACAATTCGCAGCGCCATCCGCGAATACCATACCGATACCGAGCCAACTCTCGCCACTTTCGTCACGTTTATTGATCTCTATCGACAAACAGGCGGTGTCTTGACAAGTACCCGCCGAATTGCCGACACAGCTGGCGCTGTCTACCTGATGAGTGCTCACAAGTCAAAGGGTCTTGAGTTTGACACCGTCTTCATCACCGGAGCAGTCGACACAATGTGGGGTGAGCGCGTCAGAGGCAAAAGCCGCCTCATATCGTACCCAGAGAATCTGCCTATTAGCCCTGCCGGTGATTCGGCTGACGAGCGTCTGCGACTCTTCTTTGTTGCAGCAACCCGTGCCCGCAAACAGCTAATTATCAGCTATGCAGGGGCGACCGATGAAGGCAAACCTCTAGAACGCGCCGGCTTTTTGCTGCCGATCGGCGAAGCAACCGTGATTACCCATGCCGATAACCTGACGGCACATGCCCAGACCGAGCAAAAATGGTATACCCACCTCGTCGCACCGTCAGCCGACCTGCATAGTCTACTGGCACCGACCCTCGAACGGTATAAACTGAGCGCAACTCACCTCGGTAATTTCCTTGACGTCACTCGGGGTGGCCCACAAACATTCCTCCTGAATAATCTTTTGCGTTTTCCGCAGCGCCGCAGTCTTGCCGCGTCGTATGGATCGGCGATTCATACCACCCTCCAGCGAGCTCACGCTCACCTTAGCGCGACCGGTAAGTACCGTGCCACCGAGGACATTTTGCATGATTTTGAAACAACCCTGGCCGATTATCATCTTAGCGCGACCGAACGAGAGACGTTATTGCAGCAGGGCATCGATATGCTGCAAACGTTCCTTGCCGCCAAATACGATACCTTCACCCCGGGGCAAAAGGTTGAACTCAGTTTTGCAGGCCAACATTCAATCGTTGATGATGCACATTTAACTGGCAACCTCGACCTCGTCGATATCAACCAAGCTAATAAAACCATGGTGGTGACCGACTATAAAACTGGCCACCCCGCACGCGACTGGAAGGGCAAGACCGACTACGAAAAGATAAAGCTCCACCGCTATCGACAACAGCTTCTGTTTTATAAATTACTGGTGGAACATTCACGCGATTACGGTTCTTATGTGGTGACGCGTGGCGTGCTGCAGTTTGTTGAAGCTACCAAAGACGGCCAGATTTTGGCCCTAGATGACGACTTTAGCCAGGCAGAGCTCAACGAGTTCCGACAGCTTGTCACGGCAGTATGGCGCAAGATTATTACCCTCGATCTCCCGGCTACCCAAAACTATGAAGCAAATTACAAGGGTATCCTGGCGTTTGAGCATGACCTTATTGACGGCAACGTATAGATATGTTATAATGAAAGAGTAGACGTACGAGAAGTGCGTACTTTGGCAAGCAACCTCCAGTTGATTACCAGTGTACGCACGTCTCTCGTCTCGTTATTTGACAAGAGATAGTGCCTTAAACGGCGTCACCTGGCAATCAATACTGACAAGCCCCATTCTCTCTTCCCGAGGGAGAGAAGAACACCTCAGTGTGTTACGGCCGACAGCCAATCCCCCCGGCTGGCCGTGCGCGGCTATCAGTCGCCAGGTGGCGCCCCACACCCCTTATCCGATCCTTAAACTACACCTTGAAGGAGGTGATTCCGGTGACCTATCCGGTGGAAGACGGTACGTTCACCTCGACCAAGCGTCAAGAGGTGATCAATGCTGGCACGGCCGGCTTGAAGCTCACGGATCAGCAGATCCGACAGCTCAAGACCGCAGCCGAAGGTGGAGATAGCGAGGCCGCAACGGCTCTCGCGAATCGGGGCAAGTAGCTCTGATCATCTCCTGTGAGATCGTCTTACCCTTCGGGGTAATTCGCAAAAAGGACAGAAGTGCACTATCTCTTGTCCATCTCACTTGTTTCATATAGCTATGTGAACCAAGTGAGATGTTTTTTGTTGGTATAATATAATGAGTATGAAAAATATCTGGCACGACCTCCCACATCCGTTCTTTATTCTTGCCCCTATGGAGGCCGTGACTGACGTGGTCTTCCGTCATGTTGTCAAAGCCGCCGCTGCGCCAGACCTCTTTTTTACCGAGTTCACCAATGCCACGGGCTGGGTCCATGCTGGCGAAAAAGCAATTCGCGGACGTTTGATCAAAACCGATGACGAACAACCCATTATTGCTCAGATATGGGGCGGGGAAGCAGACGACATGGTGCAGCTCGCCGCCTATTGCCGAGACCTAGGATACGATGGCATTGATATCAATATGGGATGCCCGGCCAAAAGTGCCGTCAAATCAGGCGGTTCAGCCTTGATTCGCAACCCCGAACTGGCTGCCGAAGCCATTGCCGCCGCCAAGACCGCCGGGTTGCCTGTCAGTGTCAAAACCCGCCTCGGCTATACTCACATTAACGAATGGCGTGATTGGTTAACCCACCTTTTCAACCAAGACATCGTCAATCTTACTATTCACCTCCGTACCAAAAAAGAGATGAGTAAGGTACCCGCCCATTTTGAACTCATCGCTGATATCAAGTCCCTCCGCGACGAAATCGCCCCGCAAACACTCCTAACCATTAATGGTGACATCGAGGACCGCACGCAAGGTGAAGCCCTTGTCCGTGAATACGGTGTTGATGGCGTCATGATCGGCCGTGGTATTTTCCATAATCCATTTGCGTTTGAAAAGAACCCTAAAGAACATACGAAAGAAGAGCTTTTAGACCTTCTCGTCATGCAGCTCGACCTATACGATCAGTGGCAACCTCAACTAGGACGACCATTTGAAACCCTCAAACGATTCTTCAAGATCTACGTCCGTGATTTTGATGGGGCCAGCGACCTCCGCGCCGCCCTTATGCTAACACGCACAACTGACGAGGTGCGGGAATTACTTAATCACAAACGTACGCAATGATCCGTCGGTCAATGTCGCTGCGGTAGCTAGTTGATACGTAATACCGGCATATAGCGCTTGGGTGAATCGGTCAGTATCGCCATCACTCTGTGCCTCAGCTAGCATAACAATACGCGGAACATCAACCACAAAGGCCTGGGCACGCTTATCCTCAGGTACATCAGGAAACTTCTCGGCCAGCATTTCAGCAAATGCAGCTTGCGAAAAGGTCTCATTGTCACGATAGTTAATAAGGATAAAGTCTTCCTTATGGTCACCCTTGAGATCTTTAGAAACTGCCACTGGTTTCGGACTACCTGTCTTCACCTGCGCTTCTTTAATACCTTCTTCAATCACCGTAAAACGCGATGCACCCGTACTATCAGCACCATACTGCACGTCTAGGGCTCGCTGCCAACCGGCAAATACCTTATCAAGGATCGCTTCATCCGTCTCAAGACCAGCTTCAGCTACTAAGGCACGAACGTTACGAGCAATGACATCACGATACTCCAAACCGTTTGCCAAAATATCGGCGAATTTATCATTTGCACCACAATCGGTCGTCTCATTACCAGCATGCTGGCCCGTATGTGCGCCGCAATAAATATCCTTTTCGGCCAACTGAGCAACGACCCCCCCCCAAGTCGTTATCGATTGATGCCGTGGTTTCACCAAGACCTGCACGCATTGCCAGTGAGGTCATATAGCCACCACCAGCCACCTTAGCACGAAGGTGCTCGCCAGAATCATCAACCGGTGTCTCGTAGAATTCACCACTTTCGGTCACAAACAGAACACGGTGCGCACATCGACCGTCGATACAGCCATCATCATGATCAGTAATAGTCCGCATACCTTCGCCGCGTTTGATATACTCGACAGCTTGCTCGACAACCTCGGGGAGCAACTCACCAGACTCAAGTTGTTTTTTGTAACTGATCTTGGCATCAGGGTTGCCAACACCTAATACATCGATTTCTTTTACGATCATATCAAATTCCTTGTCTATTTCCTCTTGTGAACGTTCAGTGATTGTTTCGGTCATATCTTCCTTCTCTATTTTAGCCTTACATACTATACACCCAAATAAAAACACTCGACAAGGTATTCTCCTGCGAGTGTTTTTATGTACGTTTACCGGCGCTTGCGGCGACGTAGTTCGGCCACCTTGAGGCGGACCTGATGTCGGTCGATCAGCTGATGAGCCTTTTCAAGCTCGATCTGATCTTCTGATTCGTCACGAAGCTTCAAGGCACGCTCCAGTGCAGCCTGCGACTCGGCCTCGATGATATCGGCCCCATGTTCAGCCTCATCAACCAAAATACGCACCGTATCACCCGAGATCTCGACGACACCACCACTGATAGCGAAAAATTCAAGACGCGAATCATCGTCATCTTTGCGGTCTCGGACCGAAATAACCCCGGGCACAGCAATCGTCACCAACGCTTCATGATCGGGGTAGACGCTAATCTCACCCTCAGTCGTCGGGATAGTCGCCTGGTAGATCTCTTGATCTAGCTTGACGCCAAGTAGTGTGACGAGTTGAAGCCTCATTATTTGGCCGCCTTACTCGCTTTAGGGAGTCCCTGTTCTTCGGCGACACGATCAGCCAATGTGCCGTTCACCATGTAGAACCAATTTTCTGGTTTGTCATCGTACTTACCAGCAAGGATATCACTCGCATCACGAATCGTATCCTCTAGCTTGATGTAGACACCTGGGTTACCAGTAAATTTCTCGGCAACATGGAATGGCTGCGCCAAAAAGCGCTGGATGCGACGAGCACGAGCAACAATCTGCTTTTGGTCGTCAGACAATTCTTCCATACCAAGAATGGCGATGATGTCCTGCAGTTCTTTGTACTGCTGCAAGACCCGCTGTACTTCACGTGCAACACGGTAGTGTTCTTCACCAACAACCTCGGGATCAAGGCTGTTCGATGACGAATCCAGTACGTCAACGGCAGGGTAGATACCGATTTCTGTCAGGGCGCGGTTCATCACGATGGTTGCATCGAGGTGAGCGAAGGTCGTGGCTGGCGCTGGGTCAGTCAAGTCGTCCGCAGGCACATAGACAGCCTGGACAGACGTAATCGAGCCCTTTTTCGTACTGGTGATGCGCTCTTGCAGGGCACCCATTTCTTGTTGCAGGTTCGGCTGATACCCCACGGCTGAAGGCAAACGTCCCAGTAGGGCAGATACCTCAGCACCCGCTTGCGTATAGCGATAAATGTTGTCGATAAATAACAGGACGTCCTTACCTTCGTCACGAAAGGCCTCTGCCATGGCAAGCCCTGCCAGTGCTACGCGCAGACGTGCCCCTGGTGGTTCGTTCATCTGACCAAAGACCAGTGACGTCTTGTCCAGAACGCCAGCTTCTTCCATTTCGTAATACAGGTCGTTACCTTCACGGGTACGCTCACCAACGCCAGCGAAGACTGAGTTACCACTGTGGAACTTGGCAATGTTATTGATGAGCTCGGTGATCAGAACGGTTTTACCGACACCGGCACCAGCGAAGAGGCCGGCCTTACCACCCTTAGCAAGTGGCGCGATCAAGTCAACAACCTTGATACCCGTTTCCAAAATCTCCGCCTTGTTAGCTTGTTCTGACAGGGCAGGTGGTTGGCGATGGATTGAGGCCTTTTTGCCTTTTGGTGCGGGTTTGTTATCAATAGGGTCGCCAGTAACGTTGAACATACGTCCTTGTGTTTCGGCACCGACCGGTACCTGAATGGGGGCACCAGTATTCACTACTGCGTCACCACGTTTGAGGCCATCAGTACCACTCATTGCAATGGCGCGAACACCCGTCTTGCTAAGGTGCTGGGCTACTTCCAGTGTCAGCGTGACGTCACCACGTATAGTCGTCAGCGCATCATAAATCGCCGGTAATGCCGTTCCTTCCGGAAACTCAACATCAACCACCACGCCGACTACCTGAATAATTTTTCCTGTGTCTTTATCCATTTTCTTCTCCTTACTAATCCTTCATTGCCTCTACGCCACCTGAAATCTCGGCCAGTTCCTGAGTGATCGCCCCTTGACGAACTTTATTCATCTCAAGCGTCAGGTCGTCAACAAGGTCACTGGCATTATCGGTTGCATTCTTCATTGCTACCATACGCATGCTATGCTCGCTTGCTTTGGCGTCTAACAGCGCCTGAAATAGTTGTGCACCCAACAAACGATAGACGACGCTGTCGAGCACTGCCTCAGGTGATGGCTCGTACTCGGCATCACGTACTGTCTCAGAGACATCAGTCACAGCAAAACCAGCAGGTAATAATCGACGCATCGTCGCGGTTTGGGTCATGCTACTGACAAATTCAGTAAAGACCATGTCCACTGCGTCAACCTCGCCAGAGGTAAATTGTTGCATTGCTGTATCAAGAATCGATCGCAGTTCGTGACCGCTTGGGCGGTCAGCCAGCTCCTCATACACACCAACGACTTCGGTATCTTTGAGGCGTGAGACAAACTGTGCTGCCTTGCGGCCAATCGCAATCGTCTTGTTCTTCACGCCTTCCTGATCGTCAGCACGTAGCGCCTGGATATACTGTTTCACAATATTAGTGTTGTAGGCACCCGCCAGACCTTTATCGCTCGCAATGACGATAAGGAGGCGTGCCTTGACATGGCGTCGTTCAAACAAACGATGATCATCACTTACCCCTTGACTAGCAAGATAGGTGAGAAGCTCTGACGCCGCGTTTGTGTACGGGGCCGATGCTTTATCTGCCTCCTGGGCACGACGCATCTTACTGGCCGCAACCAGCTGCATTGCCTTCGTAATCTGCTTGGTGTTCTTGACCGAGCGAATACGAGACTTGAGAGCACGCGTGCTAGGCATTAGTCCTCAAACCCCTTTGCGACACCCTTTGTTACCTTATCAATCAGCTCAATAAGGTCGTCTGAAGGTTTGTCACCCTTGTTAAGATCGCGCATTTCTTTCTTGTTATCGGTCCACAATTTCGTCAATAGTGCTGCTTGCGCATCTTTAATCTTATCTGGATCAACCGCATCAAACAGACCACTCGTGACCGCATGAATACTGACGAACTGTTCCCATACACCCATTGGTTGATACTGCGCTTGTTTCAATAACTCGGTCAGGCGACGACCACGGTCAATCTGCGACTTGGTGGCATCATCAAGGTCACTACCAAACTGCGCAAAGCTGGCGAGCTCGCGGAACTGCGAAAGACCAAGTTTGAGGTTACCGCCAACACTCTTGACGGCCTTAGTCTGGGCAGCACCACCAACACGGCTCACTGATAGACCAGCGCTAATGGCAGGGCGAATACCCTGATAAAAGAGGTCCGTCTCGAGGAATATCTGGCCGTCGGTAATCGAAATAACGTTCGTTGGGATATAGGCTGAGATGTCACCAGCCTGTGTCTCAATGATCGGTAAGGCAGTCAACGATCCTGCGCCAAGGTCATCTGACAATTTGGCCGAACGCTCCAGTAGGCGTGAGTGCAGATAGAATACATCACCAGGGAATGCCTCGCGTCCCGGTGGACGGCGGAGGAGGAGTGACATTTGGCGATAGGCCACGGCGTGCTTGGTCAAATCATCATAGATCATGAGGGCATGTTCACCGTTATCGCGGAAGTATTCGCCCATTGCTGTACCAGCATACGGAGCAAGATACAAAAGGGAAGCAGGATCACTTGGTCCCGTCGCAACAATAATCGTCTGTTCCATCACGCCTTCTTCACGAAGTCGGTCAACCAAACGGGTGATCTTGGAAAGTTTCTGTCCTACGGCGACGTAGACATTGACCACGCCACTTTTTTGCTTTGCCTGGTTAATCATGGTATCGATCGCAATAGCCGTCTTACCAGTTTGGCGATCACCAATGATCAGCTCGCGCTGGCCACGACCAATCGGGAACATCGCGTCAATACTGACAATACCAGTCATCAATGGCTCGTGGACACTTTTTCGTCCCATCACACCAACAGCTTCGCGCTCCACAACACCGCGTTGCTTCGTTACAATCGCTGGACCACCATCAAGCGGACGACCCAACGGATCAACCACACGACCCAATAGTTCTGGGCCGACTGGCACGCTAAGGGTTTCACCCTTGAGAGTCACCTTTGCACCGGCCTTTACTTCGCTGTCGCTGCCCAAAAGAACAGCACCAATTTCATCCTCATTAAGGTTGAGGGCAAACGCCTCAACTTCACCGGCCTCTGAATCGATCACTAAGACCTCACTATAGCCAGCGTCGTGCAGACCATGGACCCATGCCACGCCATCACCGACACGCGTGACAATACCAACTTTCTCAAGACCTTCAGTCGTCTCAAGCTGTGTAATCGCATCTCGGAGATCACGGGATAGTTCTGTTACTGAAAGCTTCGTCATGTATTCTCCTTATACCTTTATTCTTTGTAATTTCATTAGTTTGCGACGAATGGTCGTGTCGTGCTCGGCATCTGGCGTTCGAATACGAACACCACCGATAAGATGCGGATCAACCGACTGGCGCAGTTCCACGTCGGTGGCGCCATACGCTATTTTTACATAATCAGCCACGGCCTGCTGCGCTTCTTTAGCCAGAGTTCGTGCGCTGACAACATCCGCGATCACCACACCCTTACCTAAAAGGGCTGTCTCAATATCATAGACAATGAGGTCCAGCTCGTTGGTACGACGAGTATCCACCAGGTAGGCAGCCAATTGCTTGATTACCGTGGCATCTCCAGCGTTGAGACGATGAGCCACATGATCTGTTAAGACACGGCGTGAGATTCGCTGGGCCATGCTACTACTTTGCCTCCTTGAGGGCGGTTTCGATCATGCCTGTGTCAACTGCCTCGGAGACTGCCTTACCGGCAACTTTTTCTGTTGCAAGTGCGACAAGATCAAGTGTCTCGCTGCGGAGCATCTTCTTTGCAGCCAATACCTCTTTTTCGATTTCATCAACAGAGGCCGCCATCAGCGCCTCGGTTTTAGCACGAGCCTTCGTCTCGGCGTCTTGCGCCATCATGGAGGCCTCTTTTTTGGCAGTTGAAACAATCTCTCCCGCCTCAGCGCGAGCTTCCTTCAGTAGCTTGGCAACATCACGATTAGCATCATCCGCGGCGCTACGCGCCTCATCTGCCGCCTTCAAACTTTCATTGATGCTTTGCTCACGCCGATCAACAGCCGCGAGGAAAACAGGAAATACCCATTTACCCAGCACGAACACCAGCAACAAGAAAGCAATTCCTTGAAAAATGAGCGTCGGGACATCAACGCCAAAGGCACCCATGATGCCTTCATCAGCCACCTCAGCTGTCGCTATAAACGTTACTATTGATTGCACCTCAAACCTCCTACAGGAACTTCGGGATGATAGCTACGATAATACCGATGATCGCCAAGCTATCCGCAAAAACGATAGCCGTAATCATCAACGAGCGAATATCACTGGCTTTTTCAGGGTTACGACCCAATGCATTCAAAGCGGCAGCACCAATCATACCTACAGCAAGTGCAGCACCAAGAGCGGCAAGGGCAAATGTCAGACCAAAAGCTAGATTATCCATTACTATTTATTCTCCTTTATATAATTATTGTTATCTATCCTAATATATTTTGTACCATCACTCTAACTGCGGTACTTTGACAGGTGTAGCAGGGGAGTGATCGTCGTCGTGGCCGTGGTCATGGCTGACCGCCAGTGAGGTAAAGATAAGCGCGAGCATAAAGAAGACATACGCCTGAATAAAGCCAATAAACAGTTCAAAGGCCATAAATAGCGGCAAAATCAGGCTCGACACCGCACCGGCAAGGGCAGCCACCAGCATTAACAAGACTTCTCCGGCAAACGCGTTACCGAATAGACGCAGCGCTAAGGCGACACCACGCGAAAACTCACCAACGAGTTCGAGAATACCCTCAAAGGCGCCGATCGGATCTTTAAATGGATTACGCAAGTATCGTCCGGCATTACCGATCAGTCCCATCTGACGAATAGTAAACACTTGCACGGCAACGATGGTCACCACCGCCAGCATGACCGTAAAGTTAAGGTCGGCCACTAGGGCGCGAAAAATCGGCACACCATTCCAAGAGATCGAACCAACACCCGGCAACACTGACAGCCAATAATTGAAGAGGATGAAAAAGAAGATCGTCAGTGCCAGCGGTGTAATCTTTCGCGCCAATTTGCGATCAGGAATCGCGTTATTGATTTGCTTGAGCAACAAATCAAAGGCCCATTCAAATAAACCAACGAAACGATTCGTTTCACCACGTACTACCTTATAGCGCACATAAAAACAGACTGACAATGTTGCCGCCAGTCCCATTAATCCCATAATCATGGCGTTCGTAATAGCAAAATGACCAATATAAAAGACCGGTTCGGCAGCAAGGCTAATGTGAAGATTGGCGGCGGCTAATGTATTCATGGTCTCCTCTGTATTACTTCTTCTGTAGCGCGGCAAGCTGGCGTTGTACCAACCAGGCTGATACGATTACCCCGACAATAATCCCCGTAATCGTTATCCATGGCTTGGTAGGCAAGTGATTATCGATCACCAGTCCTAGCACCGTCAGGCCGACAGTCGGCACAAACATACGCCATGTGGTATCACCCATCGTCCTAAACAACAGGACGGCCGACGCTCGGTCTGGCGGGGTGGGGGTATCGTCTGGTTTTGTTGACGACTTCATCTACCCGTACAGTATAGCAAAATCCCTCGTGGGTTGCAAAAATACGTTAATATATGAGTGCTGGGCGGAATTGTCGAAGCATTGTTGCCTCAGTAGGAACATTTCTATCAGAGGTCGAACCATCCCCAATTTGCCCATAAGAGCCTCCGACACCCCAGCAGTACGCTCGTTTATCCGTTGTAATAGCACAAAAACGGTTAGCACCTCCGGTAATATATTCTATTGTTTGGCCCTGAAGACCTGGCAGTTGCACAGCAACCGAGGCTGCATCTGGATAAATAGTATTCGTAGGAAAAGATGAACCTCTTCCTAGCACGCCACGCTCGTTCAGCCCCCAGCAATAAATACGATTCTCGGATGCCACTAGGCCGCAGGTGGCGGTAATTGCATTGGCAAGGTCCGTAATCACCTTTGTGTTCATGCTTGCCGTCGTGACAGCGACCGGCACCGGACTACGCCACTGCGGACTGGTTCCGTTATAACTACTATGACCAGAGCCAGTGCCGAGTTGTGCGTATTGATTCGCCCCCCAACAGTACATCTTACCCGCCGTATCAAGGACGCAAGACTGTCCCGTACGCTGACACTTCCGTTTCTCGACCTGAACACTCTTGGCATTAGCGCAAGTCACAATCTGCGCATCACTCGGGTTTGTACCACCGTAACTCGTATCACTCGGATAGCGACCAGAGACGGATACTTTTGAAAGATTTTTGCCAGAGAGCACCCCAGACGTCACGACCGCCACCGGAACGGAGCTATCGGTATAGGGAGTATTATCTCCTAGCGCCCCCGTTACATCATGACCCCAGCAATACGCATACCCTATACTACTGGTTTGAGCAATGGCGCATACATGTCGTGACTCTGAATCGCTAGCGATATCAATCACCGGCCGGGAGGGCGAATTCGTTGCTCCAATCGTACTTACTTTCACTGGTGTGAGTCGATTAGCGGTACTCCCGTTGCCATTTGCTCCATGCGCACCCCACCCCCAACACCACACATCACCACCAGAGATAGCACAAAAGCCTGCCTCACGTGCAATAATCTTAGTGATTTCACCCGTCATACCTGATGGTTTTGCCACTTGTACTGGGCGTGTACTTGCTGTGGTCGTATTATTTCCCAGTGCACCCGTGGCGTTAAGCCCGGTACAGAAAATATTTTCATCGGTCGTCACCACGCATGTTGCCTGATTGCTCACGGCGACAAACTTGTCAACTCGTCCATGGAGCAAACCAGAGTCACGGATCATCTTTTTTGGCACTAGTTCCAAGACCGAAGAGGCATACCCTAATCCCAACTTACCATCGCTGTTACCACCCCAGCACCACGTTTGACCATCAAAAATACCACAAACAACGGCAAAACCCGAACTAATATATTGAGCAGCGAGTACCTCACCACTGACCTCGGCCCAGAGAGATTGTTGCGCAGAACGCCATACGGTATGCGTCGAGGGGCGAATACGTTCAGCTATCCCGTCGACTGGGGTCGTATTTGTACCTGATGGCGACGTCACAAGCCCGACGGAAAACGAGGTCCGAACAGTACTTTGGTCGAGAACATACAGACTCTGACCTGATACGACATCACCATTACAGTTTGTGTTTGGCTTTAGAGGTTTGGCGTTTGTCCAAGTGACGGTCATGCTATTGCTGCGAATGCATGCTTCTGCCATACGCACGCCACTCTCGGCCGCCTCGCGAGCCATCTTTGCATAATATTGCTCATCAAGTGCCGATCGACTGGTGGCGACTGCTGAGATGGCAGCCAGAAGGACGATCAGCATAACCACTGAGGCAATCATGATCGAGGGGAGGGCAAAGCCACGAGAAATTATTTTATCCACCATAACTATTTTATGTTGTTTATTATACGTACTGCCTGATATGATGACAACTACCTTTTTCGCGTGTTTCATATATAATGTATAGTAACGAGTTAAACGAGGGGATTACACACCATGTCAGATACAGATACGAAGACCACGCCACAAGTCACCGTCTACAGCACCAGTTGGTGCGCATTTTGCCACACTGAAATGCAGTGGCTAGAGAAATTAGGCGTGGCGTTTGTCGCCAAAGATGTCGAGGCTGATGAAGCAGCGATGGAAGAACTAAAGGCAAAGAACGGCGGCGACTTTTCGGGTGTCCCTGTGACCGACATTGCCGGCGAGGTCATCCTTGGCTTTAACCGCCCAGCCTTGCAGGCCGCACTAGAGAAGAACAATCTTCTTCAACAGGCCTAAATGCCCAGACGTAACAAAACTCCCAAACCGACACCTGTTATCTTTCAGGTGTCGGTTTGTCGTTCCAAGAAACGATTCCCGAATCAACAAGATGCAGCCCGTGCCGCCGAACTAAAGAACCTCCAAGACACTACACTGGAATTAACTGTCTACCAGTGCGACACCTGCAAAGGCTGGCATCTCACTCGTCGTCAAGGATAGTAGGTTATTTTTTGCCAATCTGAATAACGTCACCATCAATTGCGCGGCGGAAATAATCATCGTGACTCACGTATAATACGGCACCGTTATACTTTGCAAGAGCCGTTTCCATCTCCTCAATACTAGGAAGGTCCAAGTGATTGGTAGGTTCGTCGAGAATAAGCAGTTGCGGGTCGTTTGCTAGCATTGCAATCAGCTGAAAACGAGCCTTTTGCCCTCCGCTAAGGCGCTTGATTGGCACCTTGCCATCACCCTCGCTAAATAAATAGTCACTCATCAACTGGCGAATCTTGGTGGTTGAGATAGCCAAATCACGGTCAAGATACATGCGTTCAATTGCCTCGGCTAGTGGCAAATTGAAATAAGTCGGTGAAACCTCTTGCTCATAAACACCAATGCGAACATGCGGATCAAGCGTGAGTTCACCGGCAAAGAGAGTTGATCCAGTATCACCTAAGAGTCGTTTAATAAGTGTTGTCTTGCCGGCGCCGTTACGACCCCGTAATTCCAGCGCCTCGCCCTCGCGCAAGTCGATATCAATGCCTTCAAACAAAATCGTTTCGCCGTATCCTAAGGCCAAATCCCGCGCACTCACTAGCACATGCTTGCTTCGCGAGTCGTCGCTCTTCAACCCAATACGGACGTTACGCGCTTTGAATTTATCGTATTGATTCGCCACCTTATAGTTCAACTCAGCCACCGACTCTTTATCGATCCAAAACGTTGGCTTTTCACGCGCCTGCAATTCTGCCAGCTCTTTACGTGATTCCTCCTCAAGGCGCTTGAACTTTTGAATGGTCCCTGGGTTACGTGATTTTTCTTTAAGCCGCTGATAATCTAACACCTTTTGCTTAAGGTTAACAATGCGTTTTTCAATCAACTCAAATTCGTTCATTTGCGTGCCAGTACTAACCGCGTTTTGTTTGAGATAGGCATCATAATTGCCTTTATAACTCACACTACCGCCGTCTTTTAATTCGACAATTCGGTCTACTTCCGCCAGAACGTCACGATCGTGGGTGATGACGAGTACCGCCTCGCGAGCACTTTTCAGCCACTCGACGAATTGCGCCTTGGCGACATAGTCCATATGGTTCGTCGGTTCGTCAACGAGGGCAAGGTGCGCATCAGAATGCATAATCTTGACTACCTCGACTAATCGTTTTTGACCGCCAGACAGAGTTGAAAAAGGGCGGTGGGCGACATCAGGTAACTGGAAATTAATCAGCTCACGCTCGATTTGCTCTTCGATTTGATAGAACCCCTTATCATCAAACCGCTGCAAGGCCGCCGTATATTCCTCGATCATTTTCATATCGTCACCCATTGTCACCGGGTAGGTCTCAATAATATGACTCAGGGTGGGGTACTCGGGAAGTCCCGCCAGGACATACTGCAACACCGTTGTATCTTTCATGTCGTGGTGCTCCTGGGCAGTTGCAACCACTGTCGTACCGCGACGATAAATAACATCACCAGTATAGTCTTTATCTGATCCTGCCAAGATACCAAACAGGGTCGACTTGCCGACACCATTGCGACCAATCACGCCGATTTTCTCGCCGTCATCAATACTAAATTTGATATTACTCATCAAGACCTTGGGGCCAAACGATTTTTCAGTGATGGTAATATCAGCAATCATGCCTCTATAGTTTACCACACCTCTGTTGCATGATAATGGTGTACACTGGGAGTAAGATGACCAAACCGACAATTATTATGATTCATGGTTTTCGCGGCACGCACCATGGGCTGGCCCGAATTGCCGAGGAACTAGGCGACGCCTACCAGTTGGTTATTCCTGACCTCCCAGGTTTTGGCGAGGGCGAAACACTCGATGCCTACACGTTAGACAACTACGTCATGTGGCTCCACCGGTTTATTGAGAGGTTGAATCTCGATCGGCCACCCATTCTTCTGGGGCATTCATTTGGCAGTATCATTACCGCTGCCTACGCTGCCAATTACCCCGAGACAATACGAAAGCTCATTTTAGTCAACCCAATCGGAGCACCAGCCCTCGAAGGGCCAAAGGCGGTTATGACCAAATTGGCCGTCTTTTATTACTGGATCGGCGAGAAGCTGCCCGCTCGGCTGGCCCATCCATGGCTCGCCTCACGGCTGATCGTGATGGTGATGAGTATCACGATGGCGAAGACCAAAGACAAAAAACTCCGCCGCTATATTCACGGCCAGCATCTCCAGTATTTTAGCCGCTTCCACACCCCCAAGAGTGTATCTGAATCTTTCAAAACCTCGACCAGCCACTCAGTCCGGGATGTCGCCTCACGCATTCCCTTGCCAACATTGTTGATTGCTGGCGATAGAGACGACATTACGCCTTTGACGAAACAAGAGGAGTTGGCAAAACTATTTCCTCAGGCAACCCTGCAGACTATTCATAATGTTGGTCATCTGACCCATTACGAAACCCCTGATGTCGTGGCACGGTTCGTGGCAGACTTTATTGTCGAATCTGATCGTAAATAGCGAGGAATTGATCCAAGGTATGGTTAATGTCGTGCGTACCGGCAATTGCCAGGCTTGCCTCGGAGAACTGCTGACGACGAGCCGGGTCAGTGATAATCGAAAGAATGCCAGCCGCCATTTGCGTATCATTATCTTGCTCGCACAGTACGCCGTTGATACCGTCCTGACATAATTCACGCAGCGCTCCTGCGTCAACCGCCACAATCGGCTGACCACTTGCCATTGCCTCTAATGTGGCGATGCTCTGTAGTTCTGCAGGTGAGGGCATCGTAAACACCGTACCCACCCGGTGTAGTTCTACCAAGTCTTCATCCGACACGCGACCTGTGAAGGTAACGTGATCTTGAATACCTGCATCTTTTACTTGTTGATGAAGATTGGCCGCATCGGTGCCATCGCCGACGATCACTAAATGCGCTTTTGCCGTCTCGAGGACCTGCGTGAAAGCTTTTACAAGGACTGACAGATGTTTCTCAGCGTCCAGCCGCCCGATATAGGTAATAAGCGGGACATTTTTTGGCAAATGATGCGTCTCGTAGATCTTTGGGTCTGGCTTGTCATTTGTAAAATGACTGAGGTCGATACCGTTTGATACTGCCTTCAACGGAATAGTCAATTTGCTTGCCGCTGCAAACATCTCAATCGCCGACTGTGTTGGCATTGTTACGCAATCAGACTGCGAATGAAAACGTCGGCCATATTCGGTTAAGATATAGTTGATCGGACGCGAGACGGGTGCCAGCAACTTTAGGTTGTCCATTAAATTTTCTGGCATGGCATGGTTGGTACTGACGATTGGAATACCAACTCTGTTGCCGTATTTCATTGCCGCCTGGCCAATACCCAGCAGCATCTGAATATGAATCACGTCTGGTTCAAATTCGTCGATAATCTTTTTTACCGCACGATCAGGCTTCAGAGAAATACGAAAGTTCTGGTAAAAGGGGAAGGGAACTGCGACGGTACGATGAATGATGTGGTTACCATCAACTTCTTTATAATGTTTGCCAGTTTGGCTGGGGGCAATCACCAACACTTCATGACCACGATCAGCCAAGCCTTTCGCAAGATTACGACTGAATGTGGCAACACCGTTGATTGTCGGGTAGTGTAAATCCGACGCGATCAAAATTTTCATACTATAAGGACGATTATAGCATATCGTGTATAACCTAGCTCGACAGCGGCTTGCCGGCGCCTTCTTCTCACCACGGTGACGTCCTAGAGAATCTTGAGGTAGACCTCAGGAATCTCCAGAGACGCCAGCCTAGATAGTCAGTGGTTCGAATAAGGTGCCAGTGACCCGTTGTCTCTCAGGCCAAGTCTAAGGATACTCTCTGAAAGGGGCTGTGAAATCGACTGAATAGTCGATTTCAGCCGAGCGCTATCCTAAAGTGCCAGTGATACTTTAGGATAAAAGCGACCCCTTGAAGAGAGTATCCTTAGACTTGGTCACACTGTAAGTGCTACAATAAACCCACATGAAAATCTTTTACGATGCCCGTTGGATTTTGGTCGAAAACCGTTTTGACGGTGTCAGTCGTTATAGTCACGAACTGGCATGGGCATTATCTCGACAGCCTGATCTTGCTATCACATGGATTATTCACGATAAGAGGCAGTTAGACAAGCTGCCAACCAGCGAATTCATCCTCGCGAACGACCCGAATAATGGTCTGGCCGAGCTCAGTCTGGCCCGACGCCTCAATAAAGCAGGTGCTACGACTGTCTATTCACCATTTTTTGTTATGGGCACATGGGGTAAAAAGTATAAGTTAGTCCTAACAATCCACGACATGATCTACTTTACACATCGTACGCCGCCTCAGTGGCTGCCGTGGCTGACACGCCTTGGTTGGCGTCTCTTCCATTTGACCTACTGGCCAATGCGTTGGCAGCTCAACCGTGCCGACCATGTCGCCACCGTCAGTGAAACCGCCCGCGAAGAACTCCTGGCAGCCCGCGCCACTAAACGACCAATTACGACCGTATCAAACGCGGTTGGCAGCGCCTTTGTCGCACCCGAGGCTGACCATGCAAGTAAGAACGGCATCGTCTATATGGGTGCCTTTACCCCCTATAAAAACGTCGAGTGTGTCATTGATGCCGTTGCCATGGTTCCAGGTGTCAGCCTTCACCTGATGAGCAAAATTCCTCCACTCAGGCGGCCCGAGCTAGAGGCCTATCTGGCAAGTAAAGGGATAACTGACCGAACAGTGCTGTATAACGGTGCCAGTGATGACCAGTATAAACAGGCCTTGTCTGATGCCCGTTGTGCCATCAGCGCTAGCCGACTGGAAGGCTTTGGCTTACCCCTGATCGAGGCCGGGCAGGCAGGCGTGCCTTTCGTTGCAGCCAATACGCCTATCTTTCATGAAATCGGCCAAGATAGTGTCTTATATTTCGATCCAGATATACCCCAAGAGGCAGCGCGCCATATCAAGGATTTGGCCGACCCAGAGGTCAATAAAGACTATGCCGCACGTGGCCGTACCAATGCGGCACGCTACACCTGGGATGCCAGCGCTACTACGGCACAGGCCATTATCGCCGACCTATAGACATGCTAGAGGCCCCGACGAATCGGGGCCCGAAGCACCTTACTCCTATCCGGCCACTACCAGCTGAGCAGCTGGTTGAACAGCCGATGTTCCTGATCATGGCCATGAGCCACAAGATCAGAAAGGCCAAGCCGATAAGGCCAGCGACAATCAAGCCGATGGCCCTGGCAATCTCGATATTGAACACGAATCATCACCCTTTCGGTGGGTTGTGGATTGTGAGGTGCTCGGTACGGTTGTACAACTATCATTATAGCATAAATTATAAATATAGTCAATCTTATCACCTCTGTCAATCACCATAAGACATGAAAGCGCCGTCCTTTCCCTCGCCGCGGAATGCGGGGCAAGGTACTAGGACGGCAAAAACGCTTTCACCCCTTTCGGAAGGGAGGGGTCAGGCTCGGGTCAGCCGCCGCATCACCCAGATCGGGCGCCAGACAGACGGGTGCTGATGCTCGTTCGGCACATCACCAAAACTGACATCCAACATCACGCAGCCAGCCCACAAACCCAAGCCGAGGGCACCGACATACGCCACCAACGTGATGGAAGTGTCGACCGGGTCGAATGACCCGGCTATGTACCCGGGGATGACCCACCAGACCACTGCCAACGGGAACAGCCCGTACATGATGTAGTCGTGGTACCGTTTGGTGGGCGAGCGCCAGGCGGTCGGCGTGTAGTCGTCCGCCTTATACAGCACGCGCCGTCCGATATACAGGACGATGATGCTGAGCATCGGCGCGACCAGCCACTGCCACCACCAGCTGACCGACCAGTCGATCAAGCGGTACTGTGTCACCAGTTGCCAGTGATCGCCCGACCACTCGTACGAAAACAGATGGGGCGGGGCAGCCTGGTTGAACAGGCACAGCCCGCTGGTAACGAACAACGTCAGACCGAAGTCACCGGGCAGGAACGCACGAGACTGGTAGCGCCAGACCGGAATACGGTCAGGACCGATGCCCGGTAGGCGGCTTTCGAATACATACGCCACCAAAAACATGGCGTAGGGGATGGCACTCAGACCTAGCCAAACACCGACAAATTGCCAAAACGACCACGACATGGGGCCGCCCTCCTTCCGAGGGGTGAAAACTACTGGTGACCACGGTGGTCAATCCATATGTCTATTATATCATATTTATCGTTAATATTCAATATCTTCTATCTGATACAATAGATTCAGTATGGCCACCACCAAGAAACCCACCAGCAATGTCATCACCAACCGCCGGGCACGGTTTGATTACGCATTGGACGACGAAATCGTGGTTGGCCTCAGCCTGACTGGCCTGGAGGTGCGAGCCGCCCGCGACGGCCATGTGCAATTACGTGGGTCTTTCGTCACAATTAAGGATAGCGAATTATGGCTCAACAATGCGAGTTTTAGTCTCCGCCTCAATGAACGCGGCAATCCTGGCGCGCGCAGCATCGACACGTCTCCTCGCAAGTTACTGGCCAGCCGCAAGCAAATCGACCAATTAACCGCCAAAAAACAAACTGGGCAGACGATCGTACCCCTGAGACTGCTGACGAATGGACGCTATATCAAACTAGTAATCGCCCTTGGTACCGGTAAAAAACGGTATGACAAACGCGAAACCATCAAACGCCGCGACATTGATCGCGACACAAAGCGTATACTAAAGATATGAAACTATACTCCTGGAACGTCAACGGTATTCGCGCCGTCATCAATAAAGGCGCTTTTCAAACTTTCATTGCTGAACATCAGCCAGATATTGTCTGTTTACAGGAAACGAAGGCACGTCAGGGCCAGGCCGAGATCGACCTGCCTGAGTACGAAGAATATTGGAACAGCGCCGACAAGGCGGGCTACAGCGGCACCGCTATCTTCTCAAAGATACAGCCTTTAACAGTAATAAACGGGTTTGCCGATGATATCGCGGAAAAATACGACCTCGCAGGTGATAACTATGGCGATCCGACGAAAGAGGGCAGGGTAATCAGCGCCGAGTTTAAGGACTTTTGGGTCGTTACTGTCTATACCCCTAACAGCAAAGGCGATCTCAGCCGACTAACCCTCCGCGACCAAAAATGGGACCCAGCCTTTCTCGCGCACCTGAAAGAGTTAGAAAAAACCAAACCGGTGTTATTCTGTGGTGACCTCAACGTCGCCCATCAACCAATTGACCTGGCAAACCCCAAGCCAAACGTTGGCAAGCATGGCTTTACCGATGAAGAACGCGCTGGCTTTCAAGCCTTTCTTGATGCCGGCTTCACCGATACCTTCCGGGCCGCTCACCCCGGCCAAGAGGGCGCTTACAGTTGGTGGACCCATTGGGCGAATGCCCGTGCTCGTAACGTTGGATGGCGGATTGATTACTGGCTGGCCAGCAAAGATATCATAGACAAGGTAACAAACCCTCAAATTCACCCTGACGTTATAGGGTCAGACCACTGTCCGGTCAGTATTGAATTGACCGTCTAGTGTATTTATGCTGTAATGATTCTATCCGTATCCCGACCAACAAGGAGGTCATTCATGACCGCAGCGGATGTACCAACAACCAAGATCCATACCAATCCGGATGGATCACTGGCCGTCGTACCTGTCAGCACCACTATCGGTAAAGATGTCACCATTGGCCCGGATGTCACGCTTGGCAGCCGCGTCGTCCTCGAAGATGGCGTCGTCCTGAGGGGTAGCGCCGTCATTCGTGATGATGTCACTATCGAACCGAACGCAGAGGTGAGATGGCATGTCATCATCGGCACCAAGGCAATCATCCGGCGCAGTGTCCTGCTCGACGACCATGTCCGCGTTGGCAGCAGGTCAGTGATCGCGGCCTTCATCCACCTACGCAAGGGATTCGAGGTTCCGAGCCGGATGCTGGTCAACCAGCAATCGGATGACTCTCTCATCCTGATCTCGACGGGGATCGCTGACCTCGACTGACGGACCGTCACCTCGCCTGGCTCCAAGGGAATCCCCTCGTTCGAGCAATCGGGCGAGGGATTCTTCTTTTTATGCTATGCTACACCTATGCACCCCAGCCATCATGACCAACCGTATTGGCGGCAGCAATCGGCAGAAAAGCCCTTGTTTCCTGATATCGAATGGAATAAGCCCGAACGCCGCGACCTGGCAGGGCGCTTGGCTATCATTGGAGGCAATAAACTAGGTTTTACCGCACCCGCCGAGGCCTACGAGGTCGCCTTACAGACAGGCGTAGGGGAAGTACGTGCACTGTTGCCTGATGTCTTACGTAAATCGATTCCGCGCACTATCACTGATACGATCTTTGCACCAACCAATCCTAGTGGCAGTCTGGCGCGTGACGCCCTCAATGAAATGCGGGTGCTCGGCGAATGGGCAAGTGGTGTCCTCCTTATTGGTGATGCTGGCCGTAATAGCGAAACCGCCCTCGTCTATGACGATTTTATCACCTCCTACAATGGCCAGCTGACTATCACCCGTGATGCAATTGACCTCGTAAAAAACAATGCTGCCTTATTAGTCGAACGGCCCGATACTATGATCATCGCCTCGTTCGCACAAGTACAAAAACTCTTTCAAAACGTCTACTACCCTAAGATTCTTACCTTCAGTATGCACCTAGGGCAGCTAGTAGAGGCCTTGCACAAATTCACCATTACGTATCCCGTTACGATCGTGACGTTACACCGCGAAACAGTTATTATCGCCTCGCAAGGGCAGGTTGTGACTGCCGCGTGGGATACCCCGATGGCTATCTGGCGAGGAACAACCGCCACGAGGGCCGCCAGCTACTGGCTATGGTCACCAACCAAGCCTTTGGAAGCCGTGTCTGCAAGTTTGGCATAAAAGTTGTATTATTATCAATAAAATGTTATTATAAACGCCGTGAATCATAACGTCTTCATCTATCGTTCTGTCTCGCCCGAGTCGGCGCCTGCACTTGATTTTCGCAAAGGCGCCATACGACGTTTTCGAGGGCTTGGCTTGAAGGCCGTTAATACGATCAACCTCCATGCGACCGTAGCACGCTACCATAATTTCGCCCATTCAGTCGAAGATCTGGCGAGTGCGATGCGGACACAGCCCGAAACTTCAACAGAGCACACCGCCAACCCCGTCACAGCCGCGCGAGTAATCGGGCGAAATAGACTCGCCGGCACAGCCAGCTTTGCGCTAACACTTGATAGTCCCGAGCTGATCCAAGGACATCAACACTACGTTCGCCTGCTTGGTGAAACCCGCACAAGCATCGAGCCACCACACGTTACCCTCCTCAAAGCTACGAACATCCATTCGCACGACGACATCGCTGAAATCACCCAGTGGATGGAGGAGCGCATGCCCGATACAATCGGCTTCAATCCCGTCAGTATCGCCTGGTCAATGTGGGATGACAAAGACGACACACCGGCCTCTCGTCTCGCATCATAATTCATGGTACAATGAGAGTGCACTCCGTACCTATGCCGCGATGGTGGAATTGGTAGACACGTTAGACTCAAAATCTGATGTCCATTAGGACGTGCCGGTTCAAGTCCGGCTCGCGGTACCAACGGAGTTATAAGCAAATACAGAGTATGAGACCAAATGACGATCAGACCAGTGGGCGAGTGGGCACGCCGCTAACACAGCGGTCGTATCTTCATAGCCCTCCATCCCGAGATCCCGCCTACCGTCAACAGGAAGCGGCTGCCGACCTCGTCCGTGCTCAATTAGATTCGATTTATGCTGGCGGAACAGCGCGTCCCGCCGCGACTACACCCACAACTCAGCCTGTCGCCTCTACGACGACCGCTCCTCAGGCGGTCAACGCTCACTCGGCTCAGCCATTGTTAAAGCACCAGACGACTGTCTCGCCTGATATCTCAAACGTTAATCCGTATGAACGCACCCATGCCCCTCAGGCAACGATTCAGCCCGATCAATGGAAGGCATACCACAGCGCATGGCAAGATTATTACCGACGATATTATGAAGGTTATTACACCCAGCAAGTCGCTGCCGTTAAAAAATCACAAGCTGCCGCACCAATTGAAACCGCCAAACCCCAAACGACTGCATTTGGCAGTAAAACAGACACGGCGGACGACGCAGTGACCAAAACAGGTCCGATGACAAGGGCCGAAGCCATGAAGGACTTGCGCGCCAAGCTGCTGTCTCAGGTGGAGAAATCTGCCAAAAAAGCCCGCGGCAGTCGTCATTTCGTTCCCATCATTGCAGCGCTAGGTGTGGTGATTATCTTTGGCTTTTTGCAGTACAACCAAGTACTCATCGCCAACGTCAAAGCCTATATCACTCCGGGCAATATCGACCCGCAAAACATCATCGTTGATCCTGCCAGTATGATCAGTGTTGGGCCAGAACCACGGCTGATTATCCCCAAGATTAACGTTGATACCCCGGTGTTCTATGATATCCCAACCGACAAAGCCTCGCAGGACAAAGCCATGGAGAATGGTGTCGCGCATTTTGCTATTCCTGGTGCGAACAGCCACCCAGGACAAGTGGGCAATACCGTCTTGTCAGGACACAGTAGCAACGACGTTTTCGCGGCTGGTGATTATAAATTTATCTTTATGCAACTCGACAAACTGGAGATAGGTGACACGATTTACGCCAATTACGAAGGCAAGCGCTATACCTATGTCGTCACCAAAAAAGAAGAAGTGTCACCAAGCCAGGTCAATAAACTCGTATATACCACCGACAAGCCCGTCATGACGCTGATTACCTGTACACCACTTGGTACCGCCCTGAGGCGTCTCCTTGTCACTGCCGAACAAGTCTATCCTACCACTGCCAGCGCTGCACCACAGTCAAGTAGTGGTTCGGCCCAGACAACTATTCCAGGTCAAGGTGAGCCAACGTTGATGGAACGAATCTTCGGCTCGTAAGACAAACGTCTCGTAGCTTATTTAAGGATCATACGAAAACGCTGCAACTGTACTGATGTGCCATCCTTGCCGTCACCGATTGAATAGAAATAGGTGCCGTTTTGGCTAAGTATGCCAGCGTGTCCGGATCGCACTTTCGTCAATGTATGCTGATTCGTACCATCAATATCTTGAATAGTCAGACCACCTTCGTGCACCAATCCAAAGTGCATTGAATCCAACCAAAAGAGGTTACCACTTGATGCTCCATCTAATTGCACAGTACTCTGCAAGCGACGTTCTAGTCCAATACTGGTGTAGGAATTTCCCATGCGTGCCACCACATACGAACCATCATCGTTAAACTCGACCGATTCGGCCGCAGTGGGTAGCGTAATCGTAATGATACTCGTCAACCCTTTCACCCCCTGGTCGTAATGTCCTTTATATATCTCTAGTTTTTTACCTTCAACGATAGCCGTATAAGTTGTCCCATAATACGTGCTCGTCGCAATTGCAAGAGAGGTATTACCATCTGTGATAGTGTGAAGGGAAGTTGAGGTCTCATCACCCTCACGATAGATCCCTGCTGTACGCATTGTCTTGCCGCCATCTTCTGTTCGGTTAGAGACAAATGCAATCGTATTCGTATCATAGAGAGAAAATTCGGTCACATGTTGTACGAGGGCACGCGATACCGTACCGCCGGCAATATCAACCTTGCGCAGGTTTCCTTCGGTGACGACATAGAGGATATTGCCTGATCGGCCCGACAATACTGCCTTGTCAATTGGTAAGGTGAATTCCCGCGATACATTGACTGATTTGGCAGGGTTCTGTGTATCAAAAACGATCAGCTCCTTTTTATCACCTTGTGTATGCCATAGTAGTAGGTAGCGCCCGCTTGGGTCCCAGTCGCCCATAACGTACGCAGAAGCAGGCGCGTTCTCTTCAGTAGAAACCACAAACAGCGATGCAGGCAGTGTCATAGTGTTACCCACTGGCGTGTCACGTGAGATATCAACCAGACGGAACGAGGCCTGCGCCTTGCTTGGTTGTAGTATCATCGTCTTCTTATCTGGTGCTGCCGATGAATCAACCAGGGAAGGGTAGGTGGCAATAACTTCATTAGTGCGATCTTTCGGCACGAGGCGAACATAATTCAGCCACACCAGGCTTCCAGCACTAATTGAACTAGTAAGGTTCCAGGATTCATACCCCTCGCGGCTGATGACAAAACGGTGCTCGCCCGGCTCGACAGAGTGCTTAGTGGCCGTTCGCGTCCCCAGGGTGACATCGTCAATTGTCACATTCGCGCCAGAAGGGGTTGAAGCAAATTGTACCAATCCGCGCTGTTCTAATGTGCCCGTCTCGCGATTAAACCCATAATTTGACACTACCAATATCAAAAAAGCGACGACGGCCACAACAATCAGGGTCATGGCAGAATAGAGCGCAATCAATCGCAATCGTTCAGTACGTTTTGAAGGTCGTTTATACATAATAAGGTTAGTATATATTGTAACAGTTTTATCATTTTTTAGCTTGCATATTTCGATCAGGATTACTACTATGGGTTGTAGTAGAAACCATAAGTGTTTCACACTATGCGAGAAAAAATGAAGAATGACGACACCATCACCGTTAACGGCCAGGCGTACGATACTCGTACCGGCCTCCCTGTTGACGGCACGCACCAACCAACCCCGCCGCCACTCCGAAGCGAGGCGACCTCATTACATGCCAAAACGCAAAAATCAGTGACATTGCGACGTTCGGCCACCAAAAAGCCAGCTCCGGTCAAAAAGAATGAGACCCTTAGCCCGATGGTTGCACGACGGCCCCAACGACGGTCACTCGATATCGCCCGCCATCCGCACGTAACGAAGACGGCTGCTCCTGCCACACCGACCACGACTGATACACCAGACATTGCTCCACGGACGCACCCCTATGTCGAAAAGGCGAACCAGCGCATCCAAGAGAAAAAAGCACCTCGTCACCTCGAGCATCAAGCGCCCTCTAGTAAAGAAGTAAAAGAGGCAGAGATCGAACGCGTTCTCAGTGAGCCAACACCCACTAAAACAAAACCACCCAAAAAGCATCGATCTCATCGTCGTAAAAAGATGACCCGTTTGGGACTGATTGTTGCCTCGTGTGTGATTGTAGCTGGCGTTATTATATGGCTCAGCCTGCCGATGATTTCAATCAAACTCGCCTCAGCCCAGACCGGCGTCAGCGCGGACATCCCTCACTATACTCCTGAAGGCTTTTCGTTAAAGTTGCCAATTGACACTAAAGACAGTAAGGTTGCTATGACTTTTAGCGCCCGTCATGACGATACCTCGTTTGTTCTCACCCAATCAAAGAGCTCATGGAATTCCGAGGCCGTCCGGGCGATGGTCGAGACCGATTCGGAAGGAAGATTCTTGACTACCCGTGACCGTGGCCTCACCGTCTATACCTATAATGGCAACGCCGCTTGGGTCAACAAAGGTATCTTGTATATGATTACCGGTAATGCCGACTTGTCAAACGACGCCATCATGCGCATTGCCAACAGTTTATAAAGATTTACCACACCCACAATCATCAACCGCGGTTGATCGTTCTGGGTGTGGGGACAGACAGGTCCCCACTATAACAGTGGTGGCGGCCGAGGCAAGAAGCGTGAGCTCCTCAATCAGCCGTCGCTCTGACGTGCGTCGAGCTGCTGCTGCAGCGCGCATTTTTCACTCTCGAGAACTCCGATCTTCATCCAAGCGGACGAACACATCGCCGCCCAGCCGACGCTCTGCAGGGCAATAGCCGCAGCCCAGAGGCCAGTAATGTCGGTAGAGGCTGGCCTCCAGCCAGTCAGCAATGCCGCTATCAACACTAGACCGATCACGCAGAAGACATTGCCAGTACCATTAATGATGGCCGATACGGTGCGACGAGACATTGCCATTTTGGGTTCCTATCTGTCCGGTGTCCGTGATTCTCTGACTGAGCCTCAAACGGACGATTGAAATGAGCGAAGTGATAAAATTCACTCGCTATTTATATTATATCATAAATATAACTATTTTGTCAATTACTTCTGCTCTATGCTATGATACCAGGTATGACTATTCGCACCCGTTTTGCCCCAAGTCCTACCGGTTTTATGCACGTCGGTGGTGTTCGCACCGCACTTTTCGCGTGGTTACTGGCTCGCCAGGCAGGGAATGACGGCACCTTCATCCTTCGCATTGAGGACACCGACAAAGTACGCGAGGTCGAGGGCAGTATTGGCCAAATCGAAGACAGCCTACGCTGGCTTGGTATCACTTGGGATGAGGGCATTGACCAGGGTGGCCCCCACGCACCGTACAAACAGTCCGAACGATTGTCGATCTATCACGAATGGGCACAACGACTCATCGAGCAGGGCAGGGCCTACGCTGATCCTTATTCGCCAGCCGAATTAGAAGCATTTCGCGCCCAGGCCAAAGCAGCCAAGCGTCCTTTTCTCTTCCGTGACCATCGACCAGAAAATCCACCTGTCTGGGATGGTAGCCAGCCACTCCGATTCAAGTCTGATCCTAAGGCTTATCAATGGAACGATGCCGTCATGGGCGACTTGTCAACCGGACCCGAGGCAATCGACGATTTTATCCTCATAAAAAGTGACGGCTATCCGACGTATAATTTCTGCCACATTGTTGACGACGCCATCATGGGCGTGACCCACGTTCTACGCAGCCAAGAGTTTATCAGCAGCACCCCAAAGTTTCTTAACCTCTACGAGGCTCTTGATGTCGAACGACCCGTCTTAGCCACCCTACCATACGTTATGGCAATGGACGGCAAGAAAAAACTCGGCAAACGCGATGGCGCCAAAGACATCCTAGAATACGCTACTGACGGTTACTTACCCGAAGCAATGGCTAATTTTCTGGCAACACTGGGGTGGAATGATGGCACCGAACAAGAAGTGTTTACTGTGGCTGAGCTGATCGAGAAATTCTCTCTCACCCGAGTCCAAAAAAGCCCAGCACGTTTTGATGAACGACGTCTGCTTTGGTTAAACGGCCAACACATTCGTCAACTATCGATTGATGATCTTTTGCAGCGCTGCAAGCCGTTTTGGCCTGACGCTGCACTTGAGGCGCCTGATTCGTACAGAAGGGAAGTACTAGGTCTCGTTCAGGACCGTCTAAAAACCCTCGCTGACCTGCCAATCATCACGCGTTATTTCTTTGAAGAACCCACCCCAGACTGGGCAATGATTGGCGACAACAAGCAGTTCAAAAAGCTCTCGCGCCAAGATCTCGTCGAACTCTTGCAACAGACTAAAACCGTCCTCGAAGCCTCGACCGATTTTACCGCCGAATCTCTCCAGCAAACTCTCAATACTCTCCTAGAATCGACTGGCGAAAAACCTGGCATTCTCTTTAGTATTATTCGCCTTGCTGTCAGTTGGGCACCGTTTAGTCCCGCACTCCCTGACACCCTCGCCCTTATTGGCAAAGAGCGTACCTTGCGTCGTCTCGAGCAGGCAATCGCAATGTCGACCAGTTCATAGTATTGCTTGTGCTATACTGTAATTAATGCGTACAAAAACAAATATCTTCGCACGAATCATCTGGTGGGCGCGAACACACCGGATTGCGACGCTACTCATTATCGGCGGCATTCTCATCCTAGCTGCCGCTAGCATTGCGGTCTATGTCATGCTACGACCTAGCGAGGTGTCAGAACTGACACCGATCAAACCAACTGCCAAAAAAGAAGTACCAAAACCCGTCTATTATGCACCCCTCACCGGACTTGAAATAGCCGATGAAGCAGCCAAGTCAAAACCCGTGACGGCGATCATGATCGAAAATAGCCCTGATGCCAGACCTCAGTCAGGCATCAAAGATAGCGCCATCGTCTACGAAGCCATCGCCGAAGGTGGTATTACTCGCTTTTTGGTTCTTTACCAACAGGAAAAACCGCAGCTGATTGGGCCCGTCCGCAGCCTCCGCATGTATTATGTTGATTGGCTCGCACCTTATAACGCCAGCGTGGCACACGTTGGCGGCAGTGCCAATGCCTTATCAGAAATCCGCAATGGGGCCTACCGTGATATTGATCAGTTCTTTAACGCCGGCAGTTACTGGCGTGCGACCGATCGTTACGCCCCGCATAACGTCTATACCAGCTTTGAACGCCTCGATGCACTCAATCAGGCAAAAGGCTACACTTCCTCCAATCCTCTTGTATTCCCACGCAAGGATTCCAAGGCAGCCGACACCCCGTCAGCCACCTCAATCAACGTTAAGATGAGCGGCCCGCTCTATAACAGCAGTTATACCTACGATGCCGCCAGTAACCTCTATCTCCGTTCACAGGGAGGCGCTGCGCACATGGACCGCGAAGGCGGACAAATCACTCCACGTGTTGTCATTGTTATTAAATCACCAATGAGCCTCGTCCAAGAAGATGGTTGGCGTCAGCACTATCAAACAACTGGGAGCGGCAACGCTGCGATCTTCCAAGACGGCACCGTTCAAGAGGTCACATGGCACAAGGCTGATCGCGCAGGACAATACCGTTTTACTGACGCCGCGGGCAAAGAAGTGCCTCTTGCAAGAGGCCAGACATGGATTAGTATCGTTCCTGAAGGTACTGGAGGCCTATCGTGGCAGTAAAAAAGTCCGCGACCGAACCTGTCTCACTGATTCGTGATTACGTTCCGAAGATGCAACGCAGGATGTTCCTGACGATTACCTTGCCGGCTATTTTTATTGGCCTAACCAGTGCCTTTCTATTGATCGTCACCAATACGGCCACGCCTAATCATGTCATTTTTTGGATCATTGCCACCAGTGTCACCCTGCTTTCAGTGGCGAGTAACCTCCTAATGTTTATTTATACTTCGGGTCCTATCGACGATCTTATGCGAGCAATCGCTCGTGTATCAGGTGAAGCCACCGACGGCCCCTTGCCAAATCCACACGAAAAGAAATACGTCAGAAATGGCCTTAGCACTGTCCTCCAGGCCGTCTACAACCTTGATAGTCAAAAACCTACCAAACACAAGGCAGACACAACAAACATCGCACCATCGGTACTTCATTCACTGGACCGCATGTGCGGCGCCCTTATTACCTTGGACGCCTCTCATAATATCGTGTACGCCAGTAAGGCAAGCCCCCTCCATACCGTCGACGGACAGCTACAACCGCAGTTACTATTCAATCATCAAGACACATTAGAGGCATGGCTAGAAGAATGCGAAACCTCTACCGTCAAAGCCGAGCGCAGTTGGCGACGCGTCCCCAACAAACCTGCCGACCAAGAAGACCAGCGTATCTTTGATGTCTATGCATCATACGAGAAGGGTGCTGCCCACGAAACCGTCCTGACACTCGTTGATCAGACGGCTCTTTATCAGGGCGACGAGGAAGATCTTAATTTCATTGCCTTTGCTGCCCACGAGCTACGCGGTCCGATCACCGTTATTCGAGGTTACCTCGACGTCCTTGAGGACGAGCTAGATACGGTCCTAGAGGCCGATCAACGCGAACTTTTCCATCGCCTTACTGTCTCCTCTAACCGCCTGTCCGGATACATTAATAACATTCTCAACACGTCACGCTATGACCGCCGTCACTTAAACATCGCCTTGGTACCTGATTCGCTAGCGGCCGTCTACGCGACGATCAATGACGATATGATGCTACGCGCTAGCTCGCAGAATCGCGTTTTGTCTGTCGTCATCCCTGATGATCTTCCTCAAATTGCCGCTGATCGCGCCAGTCTCAGTGAGGTCATCGGTAATCTGATCGATAACGCGATAAAATATAGTAACGAGGGTGGCGTTATTAATGTGACTGCCGAGCAAAAAGGAGATTTCGTTGATATCTCCGTCGAGGATCACGGTATCGGCATGCCGAGCAATGTCGTTAATAACCTCTTTCAAAAGTTCTACCGCTCACACCGATCACGGGAGACGGTTGCTGGCTCGGGAATTGGCCTCTATATCAGCAAGGCAATCGTCGAATCGCATGGTGGGACAATTAGTGTCAGGAGTAGTGAGGGCGAAGGCTCCACGTTCACTGCCTCCATCCCGACCTATGCCTCAGTTGCCGAAAAGCTCACTGCAGCCAACCACAATAATCAGGATCTGATCTCGCAAGGCAAGGGGTGGATCAAAAATCATTCAATGTATCGAGGGTAATCAGTCATGAACACAGTAAAATCAATTCTCATCATCGAAGACGACCGCTTTATCGGTGAAATGTATGTTCGCAGCCTACGCAAGGCTGGTTATGATGTCGATTGGATGGTTGACGGTAATGATGGGTTAGTTGCAGCCCGCAATAAATCCTACGACGCTATCCTCCTCGATGTCATGCTACCTGAAAGGCGAGGCAGTGAGATTCTGCATGCGCTTCGCGGCAATGGTGAGGATCTTATTCCTAATACCAAGGTGCTCGTGCTGACTAATTTTGAACAAGACGAGGAATCGCGCCTCGCAATGCAGCAAAATGCCGATGCCTACCTGATCAAGGCCGAGATTACGCCGCGCAAACTCTTGACGATCTTATCAGAATTACTCGATTAGATTGCGCCAGCCACCTCTTTTCAAGAGGTTGTTTTTTTGCTAAACTGTACCAGTACTAATACTTTGGTCCCGTCGTCTAACGGTTAGGACACCAGGTTCTCATCCTGGCAATCGGAGTTCGATTCTCCGCGGGATCACCAAATGGGAAGATTGCAAATTCAATGCCGAAAAGAGTTCGTTTACCTCTGGTAATGCGGGCTCTTTTTGAGTTCCAGCTTTTATTTCTTCGTAGGTAGGCGCTTTGTCGAATAATACGCTGAAATACTGAGCTTTGAGGGTCGGGTTACAGAGGTCAAGGAGCAGTTCTTGCAGGTGTTCCATAAAGTATTTGACGTATGCGACAATTTTATGAATATCTACTGTTTCGGTGACTTTACCGGCATCGTTCTTGCTAGCTTCTAACTTAGCGATTTCTTCATCAGTCTTGAGCAAGTCAGCCTCTAGCATTTCAATAGCCGTTAACGAGCTAACGATCTTGATCTTATCGACGATAGCGTATTTTTGCTGTACAAGGCTGTCTATGCGCTTTTGGAGGGCTTTTGTGTCCTCCTTGGCACTCTCATGCTTTTTCTCCCATACAGTCATTACGGCGTCAGTAAGCGCGTCAAGCTTTTCGCTATTGATAGTGACGTTTTTAACGAACGCGCTAATAGTAGCCTCAAACTCCTGCTTTGGTATGCGGTAGTAGTGGCCGTGGTTGCTGCAATGGTATGCGGCATAGTATTTACCCATTTTACCGCGTGAGGCGCTGCCTAGCAGCGGATTATGGCATGTAGGGCAAGCAATGAAGCGCCTGTATGCGAACTCGTCATTACGAACGCCTTTCTTGGCTTTCTCGTCCGGTCGCACTTGCTCGTACTCTATGTCACCGTCTGCGCTTTCATGCAACGCAACTCGCGCTCGGTTGGCTTGATTATATAGCTCGAACGATACCAAGCCCTTAAATGCCGCCTTGACAGGCTTGTTGTTTGTCCATTTCTCTTTAACGACACCGGCATAGATGGGGTTTTCTAGGTAACGATTGATCTTAGTTATTTCTAATGGATTACCGCCTCTTTTACCGATAATCTTTGTGCGGTCGTTTTTATCCCTGATGTATGATTCGCGTGTCCTAAAGCCGAGTTCGTTCATCTTGTCAACTATCTGGCGGTCGCTCATTGTACCGAGGGCTTTCAGCTCATACATCTTTCGTATCAATGGTGCTTCGGTAGGGTGTGGCTTGAGTACGCAACGCTTACCGTGTTGGCCGGTTTCTATTTTTTCACTAATAAAGCCAAAAGGCGGCTGGCGCATCCAATAGCCCACTTGGGTATAGCGTATTTCTGCACCAATCATACGGGTCATAATGTCGCGTACTTCGTCTTTGGCGCGTTCAGCCTCTAGGATTTCAGTCTTCTTGCTCGGAGAATATTCGCTCCATTTGTAGCTAAACCCTAGATGGTCTAGCGTGTTTACTTTTTCGGTGCTGATAACACCGTACACATCTATGAGGATTACACCACAGGCATCGAGCTGTTCTTTCAAGTCTTCGTAGATTCGTGAACCGCCACGGGTAAAGCGGTCAATTGACTTGATAATGAAGTATTTGATCTGGTTTTTCGGGTCTTTGCAGTAGTCGATAGCCTCTTGCATTGGCTGCTCGGCTTTCGAGCCGGATTCTAGAAACGCAAAATACTTCTGTATCGTCATATTGCGTGAAAGACTGAAACGATCAATCACTTTGTGCTGGTCGTCTGGCGAATCACCATCACGACCTTGCTTTTCAGTCGATACACGAATCGCACCGACCGCATAGATTCTAGGCAAGAGGTCGTTCATTACCATCTCCAATCACCTCAAGCAGCTTAAAGCCGCTTGCTTGATCGTCTTCTATACGATCAACTATCAGACTAGCGATAAACTCTAAGCGTTCCTCGGTAGTCATCACCGTATGCAACGGGTCTATAGTTGGTTTTTTATTCTTTGAGCCTTTTCTTCTACCCATGATGTTGCCCTCCATAAGTATGTGTACTATACTTATATCTATAGTTTACTATAGATATAATTGTAGTTCAACCCTTTTGAGGGAGTTTTTTGTACTTTTTATATCTTCTTAAATGGATTGTCTAAAATAGCACTCTCGTCTAGCAATCGAGCCTCTGTAACGGTATATACGGCTAAGCTTCCTTGCACACCCTCCACGATAGGTGAGAGCTTCTTGCGCACGCGCTGCTCAGCCGCAGGACTTGTACAGGCTATGACTATTTCAGGATAGGCACTATCGGTTGAATCCCACTCGCCAGATTCACAATGGTCGATATATTGCCGTAGCTTTTTAGCCATAACAAATGCAGGTGTGTTGTCGTCATACAGGTCTACGAAATAATGCCGCACTGGTTTTCTCTTAATAGACATATAAAGGTCAGGTTGGGGCTGCGGAAAATAGTCATAATCCAGCAACTCGGTTCGGGTAAAAATCTTAGCTTCTTCACCATAAAAGGAAATAAGAGCTTGCGCTATACGACAAACTTGCAGGCAAAAATCAATGAACTTGTCGGATGCTTTACGATCGTTGTAGACCATTTTTATTATTTGAGGTTCTGCTGCTTCGATAGACTTCAAATACTGTAGGCCTTTGGGTAATAAATAGTACGAAGCAAACTTACCAAGTAGCTTATATGAGTTGTCGTATCGCTTGCCAATATAGCCTTGCTTTTCGAGCGTTGCCAGCCGTGATCTTGTTACTTGTAAATGCTTTTGATTCTCGGCTTTTGCCAGCAATTCGGAGGTTGTGAAACGATAGCGATACAATAGCTTCAATACCGCTACCTGTCCTTTATTTAGCTTTCTCTCTTTCTTCTTTTCTTCTACATTCTTCATACTCTTACTCTCTCTTTCTCTATATTATATAGAATGAGTGAAAATATGAAATAACAGATTATAAACA